>NZ_CP121668.1:6898218-7218458 GCF_029714425.1 Bradyrhizobium sp. CB2312
TCGGTGACGTCGCGCATCACCGCGACGACCTCGGCCTCGCGCGTGACATCCCCGCTCATATCCTGATCGAGCGGCCGGCAGCGCATCTCGACCCAGATGAAATCGACGTGATAATTTCCTTGGCCGCGCTCGGCCCCATCGGGCTCGCGCCGCAGCCGGAACTCGACGCTGCGCACGTCGCCGCGCGCGGCATCCGACAGCGCGGTAAGATAGGCCGGACGATCGGCGACATGGACGCGGTCGAACAGTCCGTGACCGAGCAGCTGCGCGACCGGCATGCCGAGCATGGCCTCAACGGCCGGCGAGATGAACTGCACCGCGCCGTTGCGCTGATGCCGCGAGATGACGTCGCTCATGTTGCGCGCCAGCAGGCGATAGCGCTCCTCCTCGCGCGACAGCAGCGTCACGCTGGTGCGCGTGAGCGACTCGGCGCCGAACGCGAGGCCCGCGGAATAGAGCGTCGCGGATGCGACGCCGAAAGCCATCAGCACGCCGCGTTCGGCGGCGCTGATGTCGCCCGCCGGCAGCCAGCCGAGCTGGCTGAAGAGGATCAGCAGCGCCGCGCAGGAGAGCGCAAGCAGTGAGGCGAAGGCGGCGACGCGGCGCGAGGCCGAGAGCGCAGCTTCAAGGGGAACCACGACCAGCCAGATCGCGGCGAAGGATTCGATGCCGCCGGTGGTGCCCGCGATCGCCATGATCAGGCCGGCGAGCGCCAGCGACGACAGCACATGCGCGCCTTCGTAGCGGCCGGTGCGCGACAGGAACCAGGACAACAGGATGGGCGCGATCAGCCACGCGAAGGCGGCGACCTCGATCGCGCTCGGCGCACCGCGCATGGCAAGATAGACGGGAAATGCGGCGAAGGCGGCCAGGCTGCCGAGCAGCCGCGGCGCCATGAAGGCACGATGGCGCGCACGCGTCAGCGCATCGTAACGCGCGGAGGGATGCAGCAGCGCATCGAGACAATCGCGGATGATACTCAAAACTGTCACGGGTCTCGCGCTTCGGCTCACTCGTCAAAAGACGCGCCGGAACGCCTCCTTGTCGTTGAGCCACCGTGTCAGAGCGACCTTAAACGAGTGCTAAGGCAGCGCCGCGCGCGGCCGTACACGGTGTCAACACGGGGCTTTTTAGACGATTTGACGACGTCTTCAGCGGGGATGGTGAACACAGGGTTTCATTGTCCCGCTCATGGTTTCGAAATGGTGGATGCGGCAGCCCGAAAGATCGCTTCCGTCCCGGCATCAATCGAAATCGACGAGGCCGCGCCCTCGCGAAGTTTTTTGCGTCAATTTTCCGCGAATTAAGCTCGAAGCAATCACTTGCGATTTATCGAGAGTTGCTAGGTCGCAAGCCCGCGGACATCGCCGCGGCGGGATCTAACATACAGGTCGATCAGATGCGCTTTCTGCTCCGCATCACATTCTGGCTCGGGCTCGTGCTCGTGCTGCTGCCGCGGGACAAGACGCCCGAATCAGAGAAGCTGCCGCAGGTCGGCGCCGCCGATGCGGTGCAGGCCGCGACCGCGGCCGTGTCCGACATGAGCCAGTTCTGCAAGCGCCAGCCGGCGGCCTGCGAGGTCGGCGGACAGGCCGCGACCATCATCGGCCAGCGCGCCCAGGACGGCGCGAAGAAGATCTACCAGATCATCAACGACAAGAAAGAGCAGATCACCAACGACAAGAACGACGCCAAGAACGACAACAAGAGCTACAACAAGAAGGCGCCGGACCACACCGGCTCGATCGCGCTGGCCGGCGAAGGCGACATTGCGACGAGCGAGGCGCCGCGCGACACCCTGATCCAGGACGATCTCGCGCTGGAATGGCGCGGCCCGTCGCAGGCGAATTAGACCCCAAACCCTATCGATTTCGGCTCTTCGCGTCCCTATATTGGCTCGAACAGGAACTTTGGGCCGATATGACGACGATCGACGAAATCAGGGACAATTTCGAGCTTCTGGACGAGTGGGACGACCGCTACCGGTACGTCATCGAGCTCGGCCGCACCCTGGAACCGATGCCGGAGGCCGAGCACTCCGCCGCGAACAAGGTGAATGGCTGCGTCAGCCAGGTCTGGCTCCAGAAGCTGGTCGAGCGCGATGGTGGCGCGCCGGTCCTGAAATATCGCGGCGACAGCGACGCCCACATCGTGCGCGGCCTGGTCGCGATCGTGCTCGCGCTCTATTCGGGCCGCACGCCGCAGCAGATCCTCGATACCGACGCGATCGCCGTGTTCAACGAGTTCGGCTTCCGCGATCACCTGACCCCGCAGCGTTCCAACGGCCTTCGCTCGATGGTCGAGCGCATCAAGACCGACGCGAAAGAGGCACTGGCGGAAGCGTCGTAGGAAGTGCCGTAGGGTGGGCAAAGGCGCTCTTGCGCCGTGCCCACCAGTTGTCATTGATCACACTCGGAACGGTGGGCACGCTTCGCTTTGCCCACCCTACGAGGTCCGAGGCCGGACTACTTCCGCTTCCGCTGCTGCTGTCCGAGGCCCATCTGCTTGGCCAGTTGCGAGCGCGCCACCGCGTAGTTCGGGGCGACCATGGGATAGTCGGCCGGCAGGCCCCATTTCTCGCGGTATTGCTCCGGCGTCATGTTGTACTGCGTGCGCAGATGGCGCTTCAGCGACTTGAAGCGCTTGCCGTCCTCGAGGCACACCAGATAGTCCGGCGCGATCGACTTCTTCAGCGACACCGCCGGCTTGGCCGGCTCGAGCGGCACCCCCTCGGATCGGCCTGACGACACCCGCACGAGCGCGCCGTGCACCTGGCTGATCAGGTTCGGAATCTCGGCAGCCGGCGTCGGATTGTTGCCGACATAGGCCGACACGATGCTCGCCGTCAGCTCGATGAAATTCTTGGCCCCGGCATCCGACATGGGCTCGACCTTTCCCTAAATCTGGTCTCTGCGCAGAGACGCCACCAAAGTATTCCCTGTCAACAATACGTTCGGCTGAAATGAGACGACTGACGAATATGGGCTGATTACTGACGACGAGACAAGTACGGCAGTGCTTTACTTGGACGCGGCGGAGCTCAGCCCCGCTGGTCGAGATGGGCGCGCAGCTCGTCGATCGAGGCAAAACGCATCATGCCCTCCGGCATCTGCGCTTCGATCGAGCCGTCGGAATAGAGCGAATAGGCCATGCCGTCGACGACGCCGGATTTCAGCACCGTCACGGGCGCCTCCTCGGCCGGCGGCTCCGGCGCGGGCGGCGGCGGTGGTGGTGACGACGGAGCAGCTTCAGCAAAGCTCGATGGCGAGCGCTGTGGCGGCGGCGGGCGGCGCGGCGCGGCCGGCGGCTCGCCTGGCCGACCACGGTCCGGCCTCGGCCAGGCGTCGTCGAAGCTTGCGGGCGGCGTCTCCTGAGCCTCCGTGGGCGCTCCAGGCGGCTGCGGTGGCGCGCCCTCGGCGGCCTTCGCCTCCGCCCGCTCGCGCTCCTTGCGCGAGGTCGAGGCGAACAACAAATTGCGCCGGCGCGGCGCTTCGGGAACTGCGGGCGGAGCTTCCGGCTCCGGCGGCGATGGCTCGGCGCGCGGACGTTCGCGTGCGGCGGCTTCGCTCTGCCAGGGCGGCGGGCTTGCGGCTGGAGGTAGCGGCGGCGCGGGCTCGCTCCTTGCCGCCGGGGCAAGCGCCGGCTCGGGCGCGGGCGCGCCCGGGATCGCAAGGCCCGGCAGCACGGGCCTGACGCGAACCTCGGACGGCGCGGCCGATCCCGCCAGCCGGCGCGCGATGGCCCTCAGCTCGAGCACCACGAAATGCAGGCCGACCAGTAGCATTCCGGAGCAGACGCCAATGGTGCCCGAGATTATGAGGGTGCTGCCGAGGCTGAATTCCCTGACGGTGAAGCCAAAAGCGACCGCAAGGAGGCCCGCCACGACGGCGACGATGCCCGCGATCAACAATGCCAAGGTCATCGAACCTACCCCAGGTCGCGCATCCACACGCGACATCCTCTACGCCACGATACCGTCATACTATGTTCCACGCCAACGGCGAATTGTAGGCCGCGTTCCTAAAGGGAAGGAAATCAGGGACTTATTCACATTCCCTTCAGCTAGGATTCGCTACTGCTAGACTGCTTCATGTTCCCGGTTTTGCTGCATCGCATCAGGAATTTAGCCATAATGCCCAATTACTTGGTTATGGAACTGCGCTATACGGAGTCCGGGGAACAGGCCCGCGCGCACCAGCAGGGCCGAGAGGGGATTCCGGGTCACCAATAGCCATGACATCCATCACGACTTCGGCGATCGACACGCCTCTGCGGCGCTCGGTCGAACGGACTTGCGACGATCTCGCCATGCTGGTGCTGGCCGCGGTCGCCGTCATCGCAGGCTTGACCTTCCGCGACTACGGGCTCGGCTGGGACGACTACACCCACGCTGAATATGCCGACCTGCTGCTGCGCATGTTCGGTTCCGGCTTCAAGGACACCGCGGCGCTCTCCTTCGCCAACCTCTATATGTATGGCGGCGGCTTCGATATGGTCGCGGCCCTCCTGCACAAGGTCATTCCGCTCGAGCTGTTCGAGACGCGACGCCTGGTCGGCGCGGTTGTCGGCGTAATCGGACTCGCGGTGACGTGGCGGCTCGGCCGCCGTATCGGCGGGCCCCTTGCAGGTCTTGCCTCACTCTTGCTGCTCGCGCTGTGCCCGATCTTCTACGGCCACATGTTCATGAACCCGAAGGATGCGCCCTTCGCGGTGGCCATGATCATCCTGATGCTCGGCCTCGTCCGGCTCGCGGAGGAATATCCGCAGCCTTCGCCGCGCACGATCCTGATCGTCGGCCTGGGGGCCGGCCTTGCGCTCGGCACGCGCATTCTCGGCGGCCTTTCGCTGGTTTACGCCATGGTCGGCTTCCTGCCGCTGTTCCTGGAGGAACTTCGCAACGAAGGCTTGCGCGAGGCGGTGCGCCGCTTCGCCCATGTGGTCTATGTGCTGTTGCCCGGCCTCGTGTTCGGCTATCTCGTGATGGGCCTGATCTGGCCGTGGTCGATCATGGAGCCCGGCAATCCTTTCGAGGCGCTGACCTATTTCTCGCACTTCTTCGAGAAGCCCTGGAAGGAGATGTTCGACGGCGCGATCGTGTCCGTGCCCGACATGCCCTGGTCCTATCTGCCGACGCTGTTCGCGCTGCAGCTGCCCGAGGTGATGCTGGTGCTGATGGGCGGCGCCGTGGTCAGCACCTTCGCGCTGCTGCCGCGCCGCGAGGTCCCGGCACGCCGCAAGACCATCCTGTTGATGCTGACGCTCGCTGCGACGCTGCCGCTCGCGATCGCGATGGTGAAGCGGCCGGCGCTGTACAACGGCATCCGCCATTTCGTGTTCGTGATCCCGCCGATGGCGGTGCTGGGCGGCATCGCCTTCGCCTGGACCATGGAACGCCTGCGCGCCAACCACCGCACCTGGCAGCCGGTCGTGCTCGCGACCTTCTGCTTTGGCCTTGCGCTCTCGCTCGCCGAGATGATCCGGCTGCATCCCTATCAATACACGCACTTCAACCACATCGCCGGCACCGTGCGCGGCGCCGACGACCGCTTCATGCTGGACTATTGGGGTCTCGCGCTCAAGCAGGCCTCCGACGAGCTGCGCGAGCAGCTGGTCGAGCGCCAGGAAGTGCCGCCGGTCAATCGCAAATGGAAGGTGGCGGTGTGCGGTCCACAGCGTCCGGCGCAGGTCGCGCTCGGCCCCGACTTCACCATCGGCTGGGATTCCAACGCGGCCGACTTCGCCATGACGCTCGGCGAGTTCTACTGCAAGGGCCTCACCGCGCCCGTGATGGTCGAGATCAAGCGCGACGACGTCGTGTTCGCCCGCGTCTACGACATCCGCGGCCGCAGCATTTCCAGCCTGCTGTCGGTTCCGGCGCCGTAATAATCTTCTACAGCGCAGCCCGCTCCATGCGGGCTACGCTGAACTGCCGCGCTCTTGACGCGCCTTGCTGCAAGCTCAGACCAAGACTACGCTCCCTCCCCGCAACAACGATGTTCGGAGAGATGACCATGTCACCAGCGGAAGCGCGCCTGAAGGAAGTGCCGTCGAACATGACGGAGGCCGAGTGGCAGCAACGGGTGAATCTCGCCGCCTGCTATCGCCTCGTCGCGCTGTACGGCTGGGACGATCTGGTCGACACCCACATCTCCGCGCGCGTGCCCGGCCCCGATCATCACTTCCTGATCAACCCCTACGGGCTGATGTTCGACGAGATCACGGCCTCGAGCCTCGTCAAGGTCGACCTGCACGGCAACCAGCTCACCGAGAGCGAATACAGCATCAACCCGGCGGGCTTCACCATCCATTCGGCGATCCACGAAGTGCGCGAGGACGCGATCTGCGTGTTGCATCTCCACACACTCGACGGCACCGCGGTGTCGAGCAGCGCCGAAGGCCTCTTGCCGCTCAACCAGACCGCCCAGCTCGTCACCCACGACCTCGCCTATCACGACTATGAAGGCATCGCGCTCGACCATGACGAACGGCCGCGGCTGCAGAAGGACCTCGGCGACCACAACCACATGCTGCTGCGCAATCACGGCACGCTGACGGTCGGCCGCTCGGTCGCTTCCGCCTTCGAGCGCATGTATCACCTCGAGCGCGCCTGCTCGATGCAGGTGCGCACACGCGCGCTGGGCACGCCGGTCTATCCGGTCGAGGAAATCGCGATCGAGAAGAACACCGAGCTGCTCGCCAACCGCGACCGTGCCGAGCTGCGCGCGACCAACCTCGTCTGGCCGCCGCTGCTGCGCAAGCTCGACCGCGAGCTTCCGGGCTACCGGTCTTGAGATTCTGCGGATCTGGTGTAGGATCGTTTTCGATCGACCTCTGCACGTTTTGGAATGAAACGCCGCCCAATCCCGGGCGGCGTTTTTGTTTTGGGGCGGTCACCCGTGCCTCCACCGTCATTGCGAGGAGCTCTTGCGACGAAGCAATCCAGAGTGTTCCCGCGGAGGTATTCTGGATTGCTTCGCTTCGCTCGCAATGACGAGGAGAGAGTGTTCGTAGGCTGGAGGTCTCGTAGGGTGGGCAAAGCGGAGCGTGCCTACGTTCTTTCGTAATTATTGAGAGGTGGTGGGCACGGCGCGTTGCGCCTTTGCCCACCCTACGGCACCTCGTCTTATTTCACCTCCGCCAGTGCGGCGAGGATGCGGGCCCAGGAGCGGATGCCCTTCTGGAAGCTACGGAGGTCGTACTTCTCGTTCGGCGAGTGGATGTTGTCGTCGTCGAGGCCGAAGCCGACCAGCAGCGAGTCGAGGCCAAGCGTGCGCTTGAAGTCGGCGACGATCGGGATCGAGGCGCCCGAGCCCATCAGCACGGTCTCCTTGCCCCATTCCTCCGCCAGCGCCTTGCTGGCCGCGGCGAGCGGCTTCATGTTCCAGTCGAGCGCCACAGCGGGCGCGGCGGAATGGTCGCCGAACTCGACCTTGCAGTCGCCCGGAATCCGCGCGGTGACGTAATCGCGGAAGGCTTTCCGGATCTTCTGGGGATCCTGACCCTGGACCAGGCGGAACGAGACCTTGGCGGAGGCATGCGACGGGATCACGGTCTTCGAGCCCTCGCCGATATAGCCGCCCCAGATGCCGTTGACGTCGCAGGTCGGACGCGTGGAGGCCTGCTCGACCATCAGCCGCCCCTTCTCACCGGCGGGGAGCGACAGGCCGACCGGCTTGAGGAACGACTCCGGCGTGAAGTTGAGCTTCTTCCACTGCTCCAAGATCTCCGGCGGCGTATCCTTCACGCCGTCATAGAAGCCGGGAATGGTGATGCGATTGTCGTCGTCGAACAGGCCGCCGAGGATCTTGGTCAACACCCGGATCGGATTCATCGCCGTGCCGCCGAACACGCCGGAATGCAGATCGCGATTGGCCGCCGTGATCTTCACCTCTTCATAGAGCAGGCCGCGCAGCGCCGTCGTGATCGCCGGCGTTTCCGGGTCCCACATGCCGGTGTCGCAGACCAGCACGTAATCAGCCTTGAACTCGTCCTTGTTGGCCTCGACGAACGGCACGAAGTTCTTCGAGCCGACCTCCTCCTCGCCTTCGATCAGGAAAGTGACGTCGATCGGCAGCGAGCCCGTCACCTTCTTCCAGGCACGGCAGGCCTCGACGAAGGTCATGACCTGGCCCTTGTCGTCCTCGGCGCCGCGCGCGACGATGATCTTGCGGCCATCGGCATGGTTAGTGACCACGGGCTCGAACGGCGGGCTGTGCCAGAGGTCGATCGGATCGACCGGCTGCACGTCGTAATGGCCGTAGAAGATCACATGCGGCCGGCCGCCGGCTCCGGTCTTGCCGACGACGGCGGGATGGCCGGCGGTCGGCCTCACTTCGGTTGAGACACCGAGGCTTGCGATGTCCTTGGCGAGATGCTCGGCCGCGGCCTTGCAATCACCGGCAAAGGCCGGATCCGCGGAGATCGACTTGATCCGCAACAGCGAGAACAGACGCTCCAGGCTGTTGTCGAAATCCTTGTCGATGTGGTCGAGCACGGATTGAAGCTGCGCATTGGCCATGGTCGTCTTCCCTGCTTGCAAGTCCCGAGACATCGGGTGCTCGAGATGCCTGTTCAAGATGGCTCTTCAAGATGGTTTGGCTTTTAGCTCCGACGTGGCGCCAGAGCCGGCCGCAACCGGCGGATGGCGGATGTGCCATGCAAGGCTACCGGCGAGAATGCCGGTGGCGACGAGATTGTTGCCCCAGGCCTGGATGGCGTTGGGAAACCAGGGCAGCGCCAGCAGCAGGAGGATGCCAGCAGCGGCCAGCGCAAGCCAGGTTCCCAGCCGCACATTCGCCCGTTCGTCGAAGGCAGCGCGATGCATGAGCACCGTCATCGGGAAGAACAGCCACATGAAGTAGTATTGCCGCGCCAGAGGCGAGGCAATCGTCATCAGGCAAAACAGGATGCCGAGCTCCTCGGCATCCGAGCGCGCCGTGCGCCGCGCTTGCCGTGGCATCACCGCGACGAAGCCGAGTCCGAGCAGAGCCGACACCGCCAGCACGATCCAGTTCGCCGTTTTGTAGTCGACGTCGATGACATTCATCGTGCGCGGTGGCTTGTTGGGATCCTCCTGATTGTAGTTGATCGGCCGGACCAGGCGATGCGTTACCGCAATGATGGACTGGTTGACCCACGACCAGTTCTGCTCGTCGCGCTGGCCAAAGCCCTTTTCCGAGCTGGAGCCGACCATGCCCTGATACCAGGTCGCAAGCTCGGCCGCGTTGCGCTCGAAGCCGCGAATCGGCGCCGGGACGACATAAAGGAGAATGCCGGTGAAGGCGACCATGGCGCCGACGGCCGCCCATTTCCGCCGCCAGACCAGATAAGGCAGCACCGCGATTGGAAACACCTTGATGGCAGCGGCGAGCGCGAACATGAAGCCCGCGAGCCAGGGACGCTGATGCTGCAAGTTCCAGAAGCCCCACAACATCATCGCGAGCAGGACGAGGTTCGGCTGGCCGAGGTCGAACATGTCGAACGTAAAGGTCACGGTGACGATGACCGGCAGCGCCTCCAGCCAGGGGCCGGGCTTGCGGCCCGATCCGGTCATGACGTTGGAGAGCGTCCCGGTGTACCACCACGCCAGCACATTCAGGATCGACAGCACGGTGTAGAGCGCGATCTTGCCGAACCAGCTCGGGATCGCGAGCAAGATCGCGGACAGCGGCGGATAGATGAAGTCGAACTGGTAATGGACGTCGCTGGGATAGAGCGGCCCGCCATGCAGCACCTGCTGCCCGGCCCAATACCAGAGCGCATAATCCTTGGTCTTGCCGTTGCTGCCGAAGAGCTCGGGACCGAGGACGTCGGCTGTCAGGATGAAGCAGCAGAACAGAAACAAGAGATCCAGGGGCGCGCGCAGCGACAGGCGTCTCGGCGCATCAGGCTTGGGTAGCGGGTCGGTCGAGGTCACGGTGCGGTCCAGTCCGGCAAAAGGATAGGGCGTAGCAGACTGGGGCAAGCTTGGAGAGCCCCTTCACCCGAAATTGTGGACAGTGGCGGAGGCCAGTTTCCCCGCGGCCATCCTTTGAGATGCCCGCCTTTGGCGGGCTGCTCAGATGAGGACTTGTTTTGCCTCAAACCTAGCTTGTCTGCCTAGCGGCGCAGCAGTCCACCGAGCGCGCCGCGGACCAGCGTGCGGCCGATCGAGCCGCCGAGCTGGCCGGCGACCGATTTGCCGATATTGGCCGCCATGCCGCCGATCACCTGGTTGGTCACCGATCGCGTCACGTCGCGCGCAATGACCTGACCAGTCGACAGGCGGCCGCGCTTGACATTGGTGCCGAAGATGGTGCCGACGATCGAGCCGATCTGGCCGAGGATGCCGCCACCTCCGCCGGCCGAGCCGTCCGCTGTGGCCGCGGTGCCGACGATGCGCTTCTGGATCATCTCATACGCCGATTCGGCATCGACGGCGGTGTCGTATTTGCCCTTCACCGGGCTTGCATCCATGATCGCCTTGCGCTCTTCCGGCGTGATCGGCCCGATGCGGGCCGATGGCGGCCGGATCATCACACGCTCGACCATCGCCGGCGTGCCATTGCCTTCGAGGAAGGACACCAGCGCCTCGCCCTTGCCGAGCTCCATGATCACCTTGGCGGTATCGAGCTTGGGGTTGGGCCGGAAGGTCTGGGCCGCTGCGACGACCGCTTTCTGATCGCGTGGGGTGAAGGCGCGCAGCGCATGCTGAACCCGGTTACCGAGCTGTCCCAGCACGCGATCAGGCACGTCGATCGGGTTCTGCGTCACGAAGTAGACGCCGACGCCCTTGGAGCGGATCAGGCGCACCACTTGCTCGATCTTATCCAACAGCGCCTTCGGCGCGTCGTTGAAGAGCAGATGCGCCTCGTCGAAAAAGAATACCAGTTTCGGCTTTGGCAGGTCACCCGCTTCAGGCAGCTCCTCGAACAGCTCCGACAGCATCCACAACAGGAATGTCGCGTAAAGCCGTGGAGACTGGAGCAGCTTGTCGGCAACGAGGATGTTGACCATGCCGCGGCCGTCGCGGTCGGTCTTCATGAAATCCTTCAGCGTCAGCGCGGGCTCGCCGAAGAATTTGGTGGCGCCCTGGTTCTCCAGCACGAGCAGCTGGCGCTGGATGGTGCCGACGGTGGCCTTTGTGACGTTGCCAAAACCCTGCGCCGCCTTCTTGATGTCGGCGAGCGGGCCTTCCTCGGCATCGGCGCTTTTCTTGCCGGCATCCGGCACGATGGCGTCGAGCAGCGCGCGCAGATCCTTCATGTCGATGAGGGTCAGGCCGGCGTCGTCGGCAACGCGGAAGGCGACGTTGAGCACGCCTTCCTGCACGTCGTTCAGGTCGAGCATGCGCGCGAGCAATAGCGGCCCCATTTCCGTGACCGTCGCGCGCACCGGATGGCCCTGTTCGCCGAACACGTCCCAGAACACCGTCGAGAACTGGTCGGGCTGGAACGTCAGCCCCATCTCGGTGGCGCGCTTGACGATGAAGTCCTTGGCCTCGCCGACCTCGGAGATGCCGGAGAGGTCGCCCTTGATGTCGGCCGCGAACACCGGAACACCGGCGCGCGCAAATCCTTCCGCCATGACCTGCAGTGTCACCGTCTTTCCGGTTCCGGTTGCGCCGGTGACGAGGCCGTGGCGATTGGCGAGCGCCAGCGTCAGCCATGCCTGCTCGTCTCCCTTGCCGACGAAGATTTTCTCGTCGGTGTCGCCGAGCTTGCTGTCCTGTGCCGTCATTATTCTCTCTGATCTCTCTGCCGGGTTTCGCGTATTGAAACCGAGCGAACCTGTTCCGTAGTTTATCGCATGTCGCGCGCCATTTGAAACCGTTCAACGCGCCCCGCACATGCGGCATTGCCGGAAACATACCGGCGACCTCAGCCAAAAGTAGGAATGGTGCGTTCGCACCGCGGCATTTTTTCGCTGTTTCCGTCTCCGCACTTGCACCGTTGCAACACTTTTCGCGCCTTCGCGAGTGAATCGGAACGTCTCATGCGTTCATCGCTTGTATTTCACATCACACCGGCTCAAGATCATTTTCGAAAGCAATACTCCGGCGTGCAACCGGTTGAGGGGCGGGTCTAATGGACGAGCTGATCGGGCGGCTGGCGACAAACGCCAGCATAGATAGTGCTGTGGCTGAAAATACCGTGGGCATTATCCTGGGTTTCCTTCGCAACGAGGGCCCTTCCGACAGCGTGCAGGCCCTGATTGATCAAATTCCCGGCGCGGAGGCCGCGATCGAGGCGTCCAGGAGCGGCGGCGGACTGTCGCGGCTGATGGGCGGCGGCCTGATGGCCGTCGGCACGCGCCTGATGGGCCTGGGACTTGGCATGTCCGAGATTCAAAATGTCGCCCGTGAACTTTTCCGCTACGGCCGAGACAAAATCGGAGCGGATCAGATGGGCAAGATCATTGCGGGGACGCCGGGCCTCAGCCAGTTCGCCTGAGCGACATTTTTCATATCGAATATCATGACATATCCGATTTCCGAGATTGAGGGCCTGCCTGCTTTTGCCGCCACCAAGCTGAAGGCGCAAGGCATCCGCACGACCGACGCTCTGCTCGAGGCCGCCTCGACTGTGAAGGGCCGCAAGGCGCTGTCCGCCAAGACCGGCATCAGCGAGCAGCAGCTGCTGGAGTGGGCCAACGTCTCCGACTACATGCGCATCCCCGGCATGGGCCGGGCCAAGGTCGGCCTCGTCCGCGCCGCCGGCGTCACCACCGTGCGCGAGCTCGCCTATCGAAATCCGGCACGGCTCGCCCAGAGCATGCGCGACGCCAACGAGAAGAAGAAGCTCGTCCGCATCCTTCCTTCCGAGAAGTCGGTCGGCGACATCATCGCCAAGGCCAAGAAGCTGCCGCCGAAGATCACGTATTAGCCTGCTTACTCTCTCCGTCATCCTTCGAGGCTCGCTGAAGAGGCGAGCTACCTCAAGGTGACGTTGATACAGCGACGCTGCATCCCCAAACTCCGCCGTCATACCCCGCGAAGGCGGGGTATCCAGTACGCCGCAGCTCCTCCGTATCACCGCACTGCCTCGGAATACTGCATTGCCCGCTTTCGCGGGCAATGACAGCGAGTGTGTATGAGCCGCGCGGCACGAAACCCGGATTTCGCTTCGCTCCACCTGAGCTACGAAGGCCCCCTCCCGTCTTGACACCCCCTTCCCGACCGCGCAAAGCGGGCGGCATGAATGCCTCGCCCTCCCCATCCGTCCCGCCGGCCGGCTCGGCCGGGCTCGATGCGCTGCAGACGCTCGTGGGCCGGCCCATTCCGGCGGTGATGGGCGTGCTCAACGTCACCCCGGATTCCTTCTCCGACGGCGGCGAGTTCATCGCACCCGAGCAGGCGCTGGAGCGCGCGCGGGCGATGATCGCCGATGGCGTCGACATCATCGATATCGGCGCCGAATCAACCCGGCCCTACAAGGGCGCGAAGGCCGTCACGGCCGCGGACGAGCTGGCCCGCCTGAAGCCGGTGCTGGCAGGCGTCGTCGCGCTCGGCGTGCCCGTGTCGATCGACAGCATGAAGGCGGAGGTGGTGGCCTTCGCGCTCGATAAGGGCGCGGCGATCGCCAACGACGTCTGGGGCCTGCAACGCGATGCGGACATGGCGCCGCTGATCGCCGCACGAGGCGTCCCCGTCATCGTCATGCACAACCGCGACAGCGTCGATCCCGCCATCGACATCGTCACGGACATGAAGGCGTTCTTCCTGCGCTCGCTGGATATCGCCGCAAAAGCCGGCATCGCGCGCGAAAAAATCGTGCTCGATCCCGGTATCGGCTTCGGCAAGACCGCCGAGCAGAGCATGACGGCGCTGGCGCGCCTCGGCGAGCTCGACATGTTCGGCCTGCCGATCCTCGTCGGCGCCTCGCGAAAACGCTTCATCGCCTCGGTCTCGCCCTCGGAGCCGAAAGAACGGCTCGCCGGCTCGATCGCCGCGCATCTCATCGCCGCGCAGAAGGGCGCGAAGATCATCCGGACCCATGACGTCGCCGAGACCTTGCAGGCCCTGCGGGTCGCCAATGCAATCGAGAGCAAGCAATGACCGACACGATCTTCGTCACCGGCCTGTCGATCCATGCCCGCCATGGCGTCATGGATCACGAGACCGAGGTCGGCCAGCGTTTCGTCATCGACCTCGAGCTCTACACCGACCTGTCGGAGCCTGCCCGCACCGACCGGCTCGCCGACACGGTGTCCTATGCCGAAGTCGTGGCGACCACGACGGCGGCGTTCAAGAACACCAATTACAAGCTGCTGGAAGGCGCGGCCGGCGCGGTCGCCGATGCCATCCTGTCGCACTTCCCGCGCATTCGCGCGGTGAAGATCACCGTGCACAAGCCGCATGCGCCAATCGCGGCGATCTTCGACGACGTCGGCATCATGCTGACGCGCTCGCGACATCCCTGACATGGCGAGCGTGTTGATTGCGCTTGGCGGCAATGTCGGCGATGTCCGCGCGACATTCAAAAAGGCGATCGCAAACATCTGCGGCATGGCGCAAGCGGCGGTGATCGCGCGGTCCTCGGACTACATAACGCCGCCCTGGGGCGACGAAGACCAAAATCCCTTCATCAATGCCTGCGTCGAGATCGAAACCGATCTCGATCCGCACGCGCTCCTGTTCGTGATGCAGAAGGTCGAGCAGAAATTCGGCCGCACACGGGACAAGGAGCGTCGCTGGGGACCGCGCACGCTCGATCTCGACATGATCGCCTATGACGATGTCTCCTTGCAAAAGCCCGACCTGACCCTGCCGCATCCGCGCCTGTTCGAGCGTGCCTTCGTGCTGGTGCCGCTGGCCGAAATCGCGCCGGATCGCATCATCGCAGGCATTCGTGTGCGTGACGGGCTTGCCAGCGTCTCGACGCAAGGCATTGAGCAGCTTCCGGATACCGGTTAACCAAAAACAACCGTTTGCAGGGACGGCTCGGCGTGGCAATTTCGCCTGCGAATAACAAGCCGTTTGGGAGCCCTTGGCCGTATGACCTCCGTGACCGACGACCTGCCGCTGGCGGCCGATTTTCCCAAGGCGACCGTCGAAGACTGGCGCAAGCTAGTCGATGGCGTGCTGAAGGGTGCGCCGTTCGAGAAGCTGGTCGGCAAGACCTATGACGGCCTCAAGATCGACCCGCTCTATCCGCGTGCCAAAGGTGTCGCGCCCGTGGTGGGCCGGCCTGCGGCCGCGCCGTGGCAGATCATTCAGCGGATCGATCATCCCGATGCAGTCGCCGCGAATGCGCAAGGACTGACCGATCTGGAGAACGGCGCAACGGGACTTGCGCTGGTGTTCGCCGGCGCCAATGGCGCTCACGGCTTCGGCCTGGAGCCTTCGGCCGATGCCGTCGCGAAAGTGTTGAAGGACATTCATCTCGATGCCGGCATCGGCATCGAGCTCGAGATCGGACCGCAATCGCGGATGGCCGCGATCCATGTCGCGGAATATGTCAAGAGCAACGGCCTCGATCCCGGCGCCTGCAACATCCGCTTCGGACTCGATCCGCTCGCGGCCGGCGCAGTGTGGGGCCATAGCCCTTACACCTGGGACGAGATCGTTCCCGCCGTCACCGGCGCGATCAAGGGCCTCGCCGCACTCAGCTTCAAGGGACCGTTCGCATCCGCCGATGGACGCGTGATCCACGATGCCGGCGGCTCCGAGGTGCAGGAGCTCGCCTTCGTGCTCGCCTGCGGCGTCGCCTACTTACGCGCGATCGAAGGCGCCGGCATTCCGCTGGAGGCCGCGCAAGGCATGGTCTATGCGCGGCTTGCCGCCGATGCCGACCAGTTCCTGACCATGGCCAAATTCCGCGCGCTGCGGCTGCTGTGGGCGCGAATCGAGACCGCGTGCGGATTGACGCCAAAGCCGCTGTTCATTGCCGCCGATACGGCCTGGCGCATGCTGACGCAGCGCGATCCCTATGTGAACATGCTGCGCGCGACGATCGCGACATTTTCGGCGGGGCTCGCCGGCGCCAACGCGATCACCGTGCTGCCGCACACGCTGGCGCTCGGCCTGCCTGATGCCTTCGCGCGGCGCGTGGCGCGCAATACGCAGCTCCTGCTGCTGGAGGAAAGCAATCTCGCCAGGGTCAGCGATCCCGCCGCCGGCGCCGGCGGCATCGAGACGCTGACCGCACAGCTCTGCGAAGCGGCCTGGGCGCTGTTCCAGGAGAGCGAGAAAGCCGGCGGCGCCTTCGCCGCGCTTCAGCAGGGCTTGTTCCAGAGCAGGGTCGCGGCCGCGCGAAAGGCGCGCGATGCCAACATCGCAAAGCGCCGTGACGTCCTGACCGGCGCCAGCGAGTTTCCGAACCTGCATGAGAGCGAGACGGCGGTGCTGAAGGCTACGCCGGTCGCGCTCGCGCCCTACGGCGAGCAGAAATACAAGTTCGATCCGCTCACCCCGATCCGGCTGGCGGAACCGTTCGAGGCGCTGCGCGACAAATCCGATGCGGCGCTGAAGGCGCGCGGCGCGCGGCCGAAGGTGTTTCTGGCCAATCTCGGCACGCCCGCCGATTTCACCGCGCGTGCGACCTTTGCCAAGAGCTTCTTCGAGGCGGGCGGCATCGAGGCCCTCGACAGCGAGGGTTTTGCCGATCCGGCCAGGCTGGCGGCCGCGTTCAAGGCCTCCGGCGCCGAGCTTGCCTGTCTTTGTTCCGGCGACAAGGTCTATGCGGAACACGCCGAAGCCGCCGCGAAGGCCCTGCAAAGCGCAGGCTGCAGACATATGTATCTCGCAGGCCGCCCGACTGATGCCGAGGCGGCGCTGCGGGCTGCCGGCGTCACCGGCTTCATCTTTGCCGGGGCCGACGCGCTTGCCACGCTGCAGGACGCCTATCGACGGATGGAGCAGGCATGACCAAAGCAGGCAAACCAGTTCTCACCGGCGGCTGCCAGTGCGGCGCCGTGCGCTTTGGCGTCATGACGGCGCCGACCCGGGTTTCGATCTGTCATTGCCGGATGTGCCAGAAGGCCAGTGGCGCGCCGTTCGCCTCCTTCGCCGACGTGAACAGGACGGAGCTTGCCTGGACCAAGGGAAAGCCCTCGTTCTTCCGCTCCTCCTCGATCGCCGAACGCGGCTTTTGCCCGGCCTGCGGCACGCCGCTGAGCTTCGGCCGCATCGACGGCGACCGCATCGAGATCATGACCGGTGCGTTCGACCGCCCCGACCACGTGGTGCCGACGCGGCAGTTCGGCACGGAGTCGCGGCTTGGCTGGGTGGTCGGCATCTCCAATCTGCCGAGCCAGACCACGCAACAGAATTACGGACCGGAGAAGATGGCGACCATCGTCAGCCATCAACATCCGGATCATGATTGAGGATATGGTTGGAACCATGACCCGCATTCCCAATTTCGCCGATGTCGCCTTCGAGCGCGCCGCCACCGCGGCGCCGTCAGGCAGCGCCGAGCCGTGGCTGACGCCCGAGGGCATTCTGGTGAAGCCCGCTTATGGCGAGGCAGATCTCGCCGGTCTCGATTTCCTCGAGACCTATCCCGGCATCGCGCCCTATCTGCGCGGGCCCTACCCGACCATGTATGTCAACCAGCCCTGGACCGTCAGGCAATATGCCGGCTTCTCCACGGCGGAGGATTCGAACGCGTTCTATCGCCGCAACCTGGCTGCCGGACAGAAGGGCCTCTCGGTCGCCTTCGACCTTGCCACCCATCGCGGCTATGACTCTGATCATCCGCGCGTCGGCGGCGACGTCGGCATGGCCGGCGTGGCCATCGACTCCATCTACGACATGCGCACGCTGTTTGCGGGCATTCCGCTCGACCAGATGAGCGTGTCCATGACCATGAACGGCGCCGTGCTGCCGATCCTCGCGCTCTACGTCGCGGCCGCCGAGGAACAGGGCGTGCCGCCGGAAAAGCTCTCAGGAACGATTCAGAACGACATCCTGAAAGAGTTCATGGTGCGCAACACCTATATCTATCCGCCCGCGCCATCGATGCGGATCATCTCGGACATCTTCGCCTATACCTCGCAAAAGATGCCGAAATACAATTCGATCTCGATCTCCGGCTATCACATGCAGGAGGCCGGGGCGACGCAGGACCTCGAGCTTGCCTATACGCTCGCCGACGGCGTCGAATATCTGCGCGCCGGCCTTGCCGCGGGTCTCGACGTCGACCGCTTCGCCCCGCGGCTGTCGTTCTTCTGGGCGATCGGCATGAACTTCTTCATGGAGGTTGCCAAGCTGCGCGCCGCGCGCCTGCTCTGGGCGAAGCTGCTAAAACCCTTCAATCCGAAAGACCCGCGCTCGCTCTCCTTGCGCACACACAGCCAGACCTCGGGCTGGTCGCTGACCGCGCAGGACGTGTTCAACAACGTGATGCGCACGACGGTGGAGGCGATGGCGGCGACGCAAGGCCACACCCAGTCGCTGCACACCAACGCGCTCGACGAGGCGTTGGCGCTGCCGACCGATTTCTCGGCGCGCATCGCCCGCAACACCCAGCTCTTCCTGCAGCAGGAGAGCGGCACCACCCGCATCATCGATCCCTGGGGCGGCTCGTATTACGTCGAGCGTCTCACGCGCGACCTCGCCGCGAAAGCCTGGAGCCATATCCAGGAGGTCGAGGAGCTCGGCGGCATGGCGAAAGCCATCGAAGCCGGCGTGCCGAAGCTGCGCATCGAAGAGGCCTCGGCCAAGACGCAGGCCCGCATCGATGCCGGCAAGCAGGCGGTGATCGGCGTCAACAAGTACAAGCCGACCGACGAGGCGCCGATCGACATTCTCAAGGTCGACAATACCAATGTCCGCCGCTTGCAGATCGACAAGCTGACGAGATTGAAGTCGGAACGTAACCAGAAGGACGTCGACGCCGCGCTTGCCGCGCTGACGCGCTCGGCCGGCGAAGGCAACGGCAATCTGCTCGCGCTCGCGATCGATGCGGCGCGGGCGAAAGCGACCGTCGGCGAAATCTCGGACGCGATGGAGAAAGTGTTCGGCCGGCACCGTGCCGAGATCAAATCCATCACCGGCGTCTACAAGCGGGAGGCGTCCAGCATGGGCAACCACGTCGAGAAGGTTCAGGCGCTGATCGACGCCTTCGAGGAGGCGGAAGGACGCCGCCCGCGCATCCTGGTCGCCAAGATCGGCCAGGACGGCCATGACCGCGGCCAGAAGGTGATCGCCTCGGCCTTTGCCGATATCGGCTTCGACGTCGACATCGGGCCGCTGTTCGCGACCGCGGACGAGGCCGCGCGGCAAGCGGTCGAGAACGACGTCCACATCCTCGGCGTCTCCTCGCTCGCCGCCGCCCATCTCACCGCCGTGCCGGAGCTCAAGGCCGCGCTGAAGAAGCAGGGCCGCGACGACATCATGATCATCGTCGGCGGCGTGGTGCCGCCGCAGGATTACGACGCGCTCTACGCGGCCGGCGCGGAAGGCATCTTCCCGCCCGGCACCGTGATCGCGGAGGCGGCCGAGGAGCTGATCCGCAAGCTGAATGCCCGGCTCGGGCATAGCGAGGCGGCGGAGTAGATGATAGGCTGGCCGGGTAACCGGCCAGGTTGTGTCCATGACACGTGATGAAATCGTCGCCGCGATACGCAGGAACGCTGATGCCATCAAAGGCAAGGGCGTGTCGAAGCTTGGCATCTTCGGCTCGCGGACTCGCGATGACTATCCGCCGGCCAGCGACATTGACGTCCTGGTCGAGGTTGAACCGGCGGTCTCTTTCTCGCTACTCAACCTGATCGATGTCGAGCAGATCATCGAGGAGGCGACCGGCTTGCAGGCGCAGGCAACCGTCCGGCGCTCCATCTCCCCCCACCTTGCGCACCAGATAGCCGACGACTTCCTCGAAGTCTTTTGACGCTCAGTTAGGGAGCACAATCCTTGAAGTTCATGAGCCGTTTGAGCGTCGCCATGGCGCTTAGCGCAACGTGCGTAATATCCGCCCTTGCCGCCGACCCCAAGCCCGACGCCGTCGTCAAGAACAAGAGCATCGAGGCGCGAATCTTCCTCGACGACAAGATCAAGGCCGATGCTGCGCTGGCAGCGGATTGTCTCGCCGAAGGCAGGAAGTGGCTCGACAAGAGCGCAGCCGAAGCTGCCGCATCGCGCAAGGAAGATCCGCAGTTCTTCAGGGACGGCGGCTGGGATTTCGAGCGCAAATATGCGATCCGCTCGGTCGTTGCCGATCGTTATGTCAGCGTGCTGCGCAACGACTACATGGACACCCACGGCGCCCATCCCAACTCGGACGTGAACACGGTCCTGTGGGACAAGGCCGAGGGCAAGCGCATCTCGATCCGGCCCTTCTTCACCGAGACCGCCGACAAGGGGCCGACCATGAAAGCGATGGTGAAGACCATCATCGCCTCGCTCAAAGTCGAGAAGAAGAAGCGCGACACCAGCGAGACCGCAACCGACGAATGGTTCAAGAGCGTGGAGCCGAGCCTGCTCAAGATCGGCGCGGTGACGCTCGCGCCTTCAACCGAGGCGGGCAAGGGCTCCGGACTAACCTTCCATTATCCGCCCTATGCGGTAGGTCCCTACGCCGAAGGCGAATATGTCGCCTTCGTGCCGTGGGAGACCCTTAAGCCGTATCTCACCGCGGAGGGCATCCGCATTTTCGGCGGCGAGCGGCCGAAGGGCGACGCGGAGGAGCCGCAGTGAGCATGTTTTGAGCAGCGCCACGTTGCTCACAGCACGCTGGTAGCGCTACCTTGCGGCGGCGCCGCAAAGCCGACTAGAATGCTTTCATTGACAAGAGCGCCCGAGGTTACGGGCGCCGCTGGGAGGCATTCATGTCCAAGATGACGCGCCGCACTTTTGCGGCTTCAAGCGCCGCAGTCGCGGCATCCGCCGCTTTCGGCTTCAAGCCCGCACTGGCGCAAGCCTATCCGGCACGGCCGGTCACCGTCATCGTGCCCTGGGGCGCGGGCGGCGGCACGGACGCAACCGCGCGCATCGTCGCAGCGCTGCTCGAAAAGGACCTTGGCCAGCCCTTCAACGTGGTCAACCGCACCGGCGGCTCCGGCGTGGTCGGCCATAGCGCCATCGCGACCGCGCAGCCCGACGGCTACACCATCGGCATGCTCACGGTCGAAATCTCGATGATGCACTGGCAGGGCCTCACCGATCTGACGCCCCGGAGCTACACGCCGCTGGCGCTGATGAACGAGGACCCGCCGGGCATCCAGGTGTCCTCCTCCTCGCCCTACAAGACGGTGAAAGAGCTCGCCGAGGCGATCAAGGCGGCGCCTCCCGGCAAGTTCAAGGCGTCGGGCACGGGCCAGGGCGGCATCTGGCACCTGGCGCTGGTTGGCTGGATGCAGGCGATGGGCCTGCCCGCCAACCAGGTCGCCTGGGTGCCATCGAACGGCGCCGCACCGGCGATGCAGGACCTTGCCGCCGGCGGCCTCGACCTCACCACCTGCTCGGTGCCGGAGGCGCGCGCCATCATCGAGGCCGGCAAGGCCAGGAGCCTCGCCATCATGGCGCCGGCGCGCAATCCGATCTTCAAGGACGTGCCGACGCTGAAGGAGGCGATGGGCATCGACTACGCGACCGGCGCCTGGCGCGGCATCGGCGCGCCGAAGAACCTGCCGCCGGAGATCGCAACCAAGCTCACCGCGGCCCTGAAGAAGGTCTACGACTCCGCCGAGTTCAAGGACTTCATGAGCAATCGCGGCTTTGGCACTGTCTGGGGCGATGCCGCCCATTTCGCCGGCTTCATGGACAAGGGCGATGCCCAGATGGGCGAAGCGATGAAGGCGGCCGGCCTGAGCAAGGCGTGATTGTTCACCTCTCCCCGCTTGCGGGGAGAGGTCGAATTCGAGCTTTGCTCGAATTCGGGTGAGGGGGAGTCTCCGCGAATCCAACTCTCACCGTCCGCGCGGAAAGTCCCCTCACCCCGACCCTCTCTCCGTAAGAACGGGGCGAGGGAGAAGAACACTCATAGGACTCCTCCCATGCGTCTTCCCGACTCCGTCACGGGATCGTTTCTCGTCGTGCTCGGCGCGGCTGCCGCCTATGGCGGCTACATCCTGCCGCCGGTGCCGGGGCAGCCGGTCGGCCCCAACGTGTTCCCGCTCGTGATCGGCACCGGCCTTGCGCTGTGCGGGCTCGCGATCGTGTTCGGGATCGGCCATTCCTTCGAAGAGGAGGAAGAGCTGGTCCCGCTCGAGGACGGACAGGCGGCCGCACCGCCGCCGCAGAGCAAGCTCTACGGCCTGCGCGCCCTGCTGCCGCCGGCGCTGCTGCTGTTCTACGTCTTCGCCGCCGACCGGCTCGGCTTCATCATCACCGCGGCGATCATGGTCTACGTCACCTCCACCGCGCTCGGGGCGAAGTGGAAGCTGGCGCTGCCGCTCGCAGCACTATCGCCCTTCGCCATCCACCTCATCTTCGGCAAGCTGCTGCGCGTGCCGCTTCCCGCCGGCCTGTTGCCGACGCCCTGGTGATCCCATGCTCAAGACCCTGATTGATGCCCTCGCGCTGATCTCCACCTGGGAGGTCATCATCGCGATGTTCGCCGCCTCCGTGTACGGGCTCGTGATCGGCTCGCTGCCCGGCCTGTCGGCGACGATGGCGACCGCCCTGCTCGTGCCCGTCACCTTCTATCTGTCGCCGATCGCGGCGATCGCGACCATCGTCGCGGCGTCCTCGATGGCGATCTTCTCCGGCGACATTCCCGGCGCGCTCTTGCGCATTCCCGGCACGCCCGCCTCCGCCGCCTATGCCGACGAGGCCTATGCCATGACGCGGAAGGGCCAGGCCGAGCTCGCGTTAGGTGCCGGCGTCTGGTTCTCCGCCGTCGGCGGCATCGCCGGCGTGCTGTCGCTGATGATTTTGGCGCCGCCGCTCGCCGAGATCGCGCTGTCGTTCTCGACCTTCGAATATTTCTGGCTGGCGCTGCTCGGCCTGATGTGCGCGACCTTGGTGGCGCGCTCCTCGCCGGTGAAGGCCATCGCCGGCATGTTCCTCGGCCTGCTCGTCTCCTGCATCGGCATCGAGAATCCCGGCGGTGTGCCGCGCTTCACCTTCGGCATCACCGATCTGTTCGGCGGCATCGAGCCGATCCCGGCCCTCGTCGGCGTGTTCGCGGTGGCGCAGGTGATGCGCGCGATGCTGACGCCGGAGCCACCGCCGCTGCCGCGGCGCAAATTCGGAAGCATCATGGCCGGCCAGTGGCTTCTGACGAAGAAGTACCATTGGCAGATGACGCGCGGGAACATCGTCGGCATCATCATCGGCGTGCTGCCGGGCGCTGGCGCCGACATGGCCGCGTGGGTCTCCTACGCCATGTCGAAGCGCTTCTCCAAGGAGAAGGAAAAGTTCGGCACCGGCCATGTCGAGGGCCTGGTCGAGGCCGGCGCCAGCAACAATGCCAGCATCGCGTCGGGCTGGGTGCCCTCGCTGCTGTTCGGCATCCCCGGCGACACCATCGCCGCGATCGCGATCGGCGTGCTCTACATGAAGGGCCTCAATCCCGGCCCGACGCTGTTCACCGAGAAAGCGTCGAGCATGTACGCGATCTACCTGATGTTCATCATCGCGAACGTCCTGATGATCCCGCTCGGCATCGCCATGATCCGGGTTGCCGCCTACATCCTGCTGGCGCCGCGCTCGACCGTGATGCCGATCATCATGCTGTGCTGCGCGGTCGGCTCGTTCGCTATCGGCAACAACATGTTCGGCGTCGTCACCGTCGCCGCCTTCGGCGTGATCGGCTACGTCATGGAAGCCAACGGCTATCCCGTCGCCGCCATGGTGCTCGGCATCGTCATGGGCACCATGGTCGAGCAGGCCTTTGTGACCTCGCTGATCAAGTCCGACGGCAGCATCCTGCCGTTCTTCGAACGGCCGGTCGCCGCCATCCTCGCCTCCATGGCGATCGGCGCCCTGCTGTGGCCGGTGATGGTGTGGGTGTGGCGCAAGGTGAAACCGATGCAGACGGCGGCGGCAACGACCCGGTGATATCGGGCGGGCGGCCCTCGCCTGCCCCGGCGGGGAAGGTCGAGCTGGTTCCGCTATAGCTGGGCCGGGCGGTCGCCCTGTGCTAGTATTCGGTCATGGCCGAGGTCGCAGACATTCCACTCCAGGCGCTTGTCGGGAAGATCCGAGAGCTTGCTCCCGCCCTGAGGGCTGCGGGTGTCACGCGGCTTTACCTTTTCGGGTCTCGCGCGCGCGGCGACGCTCGGCCTGACAGCGACCTCGACATACTCGTCGAGACGACCTCGCGCGAGGAAACGACGCGGTTCGATTACTTCAGAGTCCTGCACCTGATCGAGGACCATGTCGGCCTTCGAGCGCAAATATCGATGCGAGACCTGCTGAAGCCGCGCATAGCCGAGCGGATCGCGGATGATCTGGTTGAGGTCTTCTGAATGCCGCCGACGGTGGAAGACCGACTACGAGACATTCTGGAAGCGATCACCGACATCGAAGGTGTCGTGAAGAACCTCACCCTCGATCAGTTCGTCTCTGAAAAGACCTCCCGCCTTGCAATCGAGCGGCTTCTCGAGATCATCTGCGAGGCATCGAGATTCATCCCGGATGAGGTCAAGCGAACCGAGCCCGGAATCGACTGGCGCAAGATGATCGACTTCGGAAATCTTCTGCGTCATGCCTACCATATGACGAAGGCCGAGATCGTTTGGGACATCATTCAAACCCACCTTCCACCATTGAAGTCTTGCGCCGAGAGACACATTCGCATGTCGGGCCGCTAGCGCCTGGACGCGAAAGCAATGATGACCAGTAGCAAATCCGTCGACATCAAATCCTTCGCCCGCGACCTCCGCTCCGGCAGCCGCGCGGCCCTCGCCCGGGCGATCACGCTGGTGGAGAGCCGGCGCGGCGATCACCAGGCGCTGGCGCGCGAGCTGGTGCAGATGCTGCTGCCCGACACCGGCAAGGCATTTCGCGTCGGCATCACCGGCTCGCCCGGCGTCGGCAAGTCCACCACCATCGATGGGCTCGGGACCTATCTGATCGAGCAGGGCCACAAGGTCGCGGTGCTCGCGGTCGATCCGTCCTCGGCGCGCAGCGGCGGCTCGATCCTCGGCGACAAGACGCGGATGGCGCGGCTTTCGGCCTCCAACGATGCCTTCATCCGCCCCTCGCCATCCTCGGGCACGCTCGGCGGCGTCGCGGCCAAGACGCGCGAGGCGATGCTGCTGTGCGAGGCGGCCGGCTTCGGTGTCGTGCTGGTCGAGACCGTCGGCATCGGCCAGTCCGAGACCGCGGTCTGCGACATGACAGATTTCTTCCTGGCGCTGATGCTGCCGGGTGGCGGCGACGAATTGCAGGGCATCAAGAAGGGCCTGGTCGAGCTCGCGGACATGATCGCCATCAACAAGGCCGACGGCGACAATCTCAAGCGCGCCAACATCACCGCCGCCGACTATCGCGGCGCGCTGCATATTCTCAGCCCGCGGTCCGAGCATTGGCATCCGCCTGTCGTCACCTATTCGGCACTGGCCGGCACCGGGATCGCCGAGCTTTGGCAGAAGGTTCTCGACCACCGCAAGGCGATGAACGCGTCCGGCGATTTCGCAGGCCGGCGGCGCGACCAGCAGGTGAAGTGGATGTGGTCGATGCTGGAGCAGCGCATGCTGGCGCGGCTGCGCAGCGAGGCGTCGGTGCGCACGAAGGTCCGGAAGATCGAGGCTGAAGTCGCCGATGGCCATCTCACGCCGGCGCTCGCCGCCGAGCAGATCCTGGAGTTGCTGCAATGAGCGAAAAGCTGCGCATTCTCCTGACCGGCTTCGGATCGTTTCCCGGCGCGCCCTATAATCCGACCCAGCCGCTGGTGGCACGGCTGACGCAGCTGCGCCGGCCGGCGCTCGACGATGTCACGATCGCGAGCCACATCTTCCCGGTCACTTACGCCGCGGTCGACCGGCAATTGCCGGAGGTGCTCGCAAAGGAAAAGCCCGATGCGCTGCTGATGTTCGGCCTCGCCGCTCGCACGCCCTATTTGCGCGTCGAGACTCGCGCGCGCAACGCCGTCACCATGCTCTGGCCCGATGCCGCCAACACCCGCTCGAGCAAGCGCGGCATCGCCGGTCATGCCGACGCGATGACGTTCGGCCCGCACACGGCAAGGCTGCTGCGCGCGGCGCGCCTCACCGGCATCGACGCCCGTGCCTCACGCGATGCCGGCGCCTATCTCTGCAATTATCTGAGCTGGCGCGCGATCGAGAATGTGCGGGCCGGCGGGCCCCGGCTTGCGGCGTTCATCCATATCCCGCTGCTGGCGCGCAGTGGCGCCGTACGCCGCAAGGGCGCGCCGCGGATCACGCTGGAGGAGCTGGTGGATGCGGGAGAAGCGATGCTGATGGAGCTGGTGGGGCTGGCAAGGAAGACGCGGAACACACCGGTTTCGTAGGGTGGGCAAAGGCGCGTAGCGCCGTGCCCACGATGCATCGGCATGTGCGGTGACAATGGTGGGCACGCTTGCGCTTTGCCCACCCTACGGCACCGGCTTTGCGTAAACATTTAACCCTACCGCGAACAATCCTCACGGCTCCGCCCGCCCTGCGCTACCTAACCGCTGCGGACCCCCCGCGTCCGCCGGAGGACGCGTCATGGACCTCAATCGCCGTCATCTCATCGGAGCTTCCACCGCCGGCATCGCCGGCGCGCTCGCCATGCCGGCCGATGCCGCGCGCGCGGCGCCACTGACCTCCCTGCTCGGCCGCGATGCCACGCAATATGGCGTGCGACCCAACAGCAGCGAGGATCAGACGCGCGCGCTCCAGCGCGCCGTCGATGAGGCCGCGCGGGCGCAAATGCCGCTGGCGCTGCCCCCGGGCGTCTATCGCACCGGCCTGCTGCGGCTGCCGAACGGCTCGCAGCTAATCGGCGTGCGCGGCGCGACAAAGCTCGTGTTCACCGGCGGGGCCTCGGCGATCCAGAGCGACGGCTCGGACTCGATCGGCCTCACTGGCATCACCTTCGACGGCGGCGGCATTCCGCTGCCGACGCGGCGCGGGCTGATCCACGTCCTCGGCGGGCGCGACGTCCGCATCACCGATTGCGAGATCACCGCCTCAGGGGGCAGCGGCATCTGGCTCGAGCAGGTCTCCGGCGACATCTCCGGCAACATCTTAACCAGCATCGCCGTGACCGCGGTGGTCTCGTTCGACGCCAAGGGCCTCAGCGTCTCCCGCAACACGATTCTCCGCACCAGTGACAACGGCATCGAGATCCTGCGCGCCGCGATCGGTGACGACGGCACGCTGGTCGCTGATAACCGCATCGAGGACATCAAGGCCGGGCCCGGCGGCTCCGGCCAGTACGGCAACGCCATCAACGCCTTCCGCGCCGGCAACGTGATCGTGCGTGGCAACCGCATCAAAAACTGCGACTACTCGGCGGTGCGCGGCAATTCGGCTTCCAACATCCACATAACAGGCAACAGCGTCAGCGACGTGCGCGAGGTCGCTCTTTATTCGGAGTTTTCGTTCGAGGCCGCCGTGATCGCCAACAACACGGTCGACGGCGCCGCCGTCGGCGTCTCCGTCTGCAATTTCAACGAGGGCGGCCGTATCGCGGTGGTCCAGGGCAACATCATCCGCAATCTGATCCCGAAGCGGCCGATCGGCACCGCGCCTGATGACGACGCCGGCGTCGGCATCTACATCGAGGCGGATTCATCGGTGACGGGCAACGTGATCGAGAACGCGCCGTCCTACGGCATCGTCGCCGGCTGGGGTAAATATCTGCGCGACGTCGCGATATCAGGCAACGTGATCCGGAGGGCGCTGGCCGGCGTCGGCGTCTCCGTGGTGCCGGGCGCCGGCACCGCGCTGGTCAACAACAACATGATCTCCGAAACGCCGCGTGGCGCCGTGGTCGGGCTCGACCACGCGCGCACGGTGACGTCGGACCTGTCGGCCGACGGCGCGCAGCGGTTCGCACAGGTGATGATCGGCGGGAATGCGGTGCGGCGCTAGAACGCGTTCCGCAGCAGCGGGTACTTCGCTTGCAGGCCGTCGAGGCTGAAGGTGAATTCGACCACGCGCTCGGGGGCCGCGACGATCTCGGCGGCGGGCGGGGCGAACTGCGGCAGGAGCGCAGCCATTGCGGCAGGCTGGGCCAGCGGCGCCTTCACGGCAGGGGCAGCACGCGGCGGCAGGGCTGCGAGCGCCGCGACCGGCGGCTTCACAGGGGGGGCGATGAACGGCGCCAAAGCGGCGGGCGTGGCCACCGGTGACTTCACGGCAGGTGCGGAGAGCGGCGCCCTCGCAGCGGGTGCCTTGAGCGGCGGCACCTCGGCAGGGGCGGTGAATGATGCGAACTTGGCAGCCGCCACGCGCGGCGAGACAGGAGCCTGCGGTACGAGCGGGGCTTCGGTGACTTCGGGGAGAACGTCCAGCTTGGGCGCGAGCCTGACCGGCGCGGCGGTCTCAGGCGCGATGTGGACGGCCTTCTGGACGGCCTTCGGCTGCATGGTCTGCGACGGTTGCTCGCGTGGAAACACGCGGGGCATGGTCGCCGGCGACCAGCCGAAGGCGGGCGAGACGCTCGCAGCCGCGGCGGCAACGTCACCACCGGTCGCGAGCGCGCGCCAGGTCTGGACGGCGAGTTTGGCTTCCTGGATGTTTTCGAGGAATGCGATCTCGGAGTGGTAGCGACGCCACCGTCCGGTCTCGAACATTTCGGAGAGGTGCTCCAGCCGCTGCTCGGCGAGAGCGCACCAGCGTGCCGCGATCTCGCGGCCGGCGGCCGCGCTTTGGCGATGTGTCATGAACCAGCCCGTCATGAGAAAAATACGGACGCGACGCAACGCACACGAATCAATTTAGACGCGACATGAATATTTTGTGGAAAAGTTTTGACTTGTCCAGCAACGACACGCCGTTCGTCATGAAAGACCGTAGTCGTGCGGACAATTGCTGCGATTTCGAGTCAAGCTTCGCACAAGCATGACGGCGTTGCGGCGTGCCGGTCGGCCGACGAGATGAACGTATGCGCGGTCGTTCAACCGCAAGCTGAATGGGGTGCCACGCCTCAAAGACCACAAAAGAAAAGACCCGTCCGGGGGGACAACCGGACGGGTCGAGCCATATGGGCGCTTGGGGTGGATGGGCGCTCGCGCCTGATATGACTGATGGGGAGGGATGACCGCTCCCACATAATTTGGTCGTGGCAGCTGGCTGAACGTTCAACGCGGCGCTCGATTATTTAACCTTTGGCGGGCGCGCAATCTTGTCGCAGCCGCTATCGCGGCGCCGGCCTATCCGCCTGAGAAACCGTGGCTTTATCGTCCGCGCTCGACAGCGAGGGCTGCTCGACCGCGCGAATGCCCGGCTCATCGCGACGTGGCTGCGCATCTTCACGTTTTGTTGTACCGGACGCCGCCGCCACCGGCGTCGCGCTGTCGGCGGGAACAGCCGAGACCGCGGCAAACGCATCGGCCTCGCCGTCGCCGAACAGATCATCACGCCCGGGTGAACCGAGGTCGCGGGCGGTCTTCGCAAGCGTCATGCGCAGCGCTTCCGGCTTCAGCGTGTAATTGCGCTCGAGCAGCAGCGCCGCGACGCCGGAGACATAGGCCGCCGAGAACGAGGTTCCCGAGGTCATCTGGTATTTGCCGTCGGGCGCCGGCAGGAAGATGTCGACGCCGGGCGCGGCCAGCGCGATGTAATTGCCGCGGTTGGAGGCCGAGAACAGCTTGTCCTGCTGGTCGATGGCGCTGACCGCGATCACGTTGGGATTGGCGGCCGGATAAAGCGGCGGCGACTTCGCGCCGGCATTGCCGGCGGCGGCGATCAGCACGAGGCCACGCGCGGCGGTCGCGGCAATGGCGCGCTCGATCACCGCGTCCTTCGGACCGGCAAAGCTCATATTGACGATCTGCGCGCCGTGCTCGGCGGCGTAATTCAGCGAGCGCAGGATGATGTAGGACGAGCTCTCCGCCCCTCCGCTGGTGCCGCCGAAGGCGCGGATCGCGATGATGCGCGCCTCGGGCGCGCTGCCCATCAGCTTGGCGTGCGCCACGATGGCGCCGGCGATGCCGGTGCCGTGGATGTGCGGGCCCTCGGCGCTGCCGAGCGCATCGAAATTGTCGGCGATGGAATCGGCGAGCTCCGGATGCCTCGCATCGATGCCGGAATCGATCACGGCAACGGTCACGTTGGCGCCATGCGCCAGCGTATGCGCCTGCGGCAGGCGGAGCTTTGCCAGGGCATATTGCGCGGGGTCGCCTTCGCTCAGCGTCGCCGGCTTCTGGTCCTGGAGCACGTAGCGGAAGTTCGGCTGCACCGACCGCACGCTGCCATCCGCGGCGAACTCGCGCCGTACCGTCTCGAACGGGCGGCCATCGGTGATGCGGAACAGGCCGAATGTCGCGCCGATCAGCGGGATGTTTTCCGACGATACGCGCGCAAGGCCATGGCGGCGCGCAAGCTCGTCGGCTTCGGTCAGCGTCAGCGCGCCGTCGATCTCGGCGACGAATTCATTGGCAAAGCTGCGCAGGTTCGCAGCCACCGGCGTGTTGTTGCCGCGCCCCTTGGCGGCGGTCTTCTTGCCCGACTTGCCGGTCCCCTCGCCGCCCGCGCTCGGCTGCCCAAGGCACTCGCCGTCGGCGTCGCGATAGGGTGCGGAGCAGGCCGGATAGAGGTTCGGGGAGTAGCGCGCATAGGGCAGCACCGGGGTCGGCCCCATCCGCGCCGAGAGCCGCGGCATCGCCATCGCGCGCGGGCCGCGGTCGACCGCGACCACGCGCGCAGCCACACCCGGATTGACGCGGGCGGCGACGTTGGGAGAGATGGTTGGCGTGCGCGAGGGCACGCTGATCGTCGGCGTGCGCATGATCGCCTGCGCCTCTGCAACCTCGACGCCGAGACAGGCGGCAAGCAGCAGCGCGGCACCCACCGATGAAGCGTAAGCCCCAGCGCGGATATTACTCTTGGACTTGCCTGTCATCGGTTGAAAGGCGCGCGTTTAAGGCGCTGCCACGGCGAGATTGACGAACTTCTCGCGCGACATCCTGGCAAGCAGCGCGGCGAGCTCGTCCTGGCTCATCGCCTTGTCGAACTGGAGGCGGAACATGCCACCCTTGGCATCGCCGATGATCGAGGCCTGGTAGCTGTCGAGCAGCGCGGTGATGTCGGCGACGCGCGCCTCGGGCGTGAAGCGCACCAGCGCCCGCGCCGGTGCGGCTCCGAGCTCGCGCGTGATCGGAGCGCCGATCGAGAGCGAGGCGGTCTGGAAGGTCGCGGTCTGGGTCTTCATCAGCACGGCGCCGATGATGCCGGCCTGCAGCAGCAGCGCGATGGCGCCAAGACTCGCCGACCAGGCCAGCGTGCGCGGCGACAGGCTCGCAAAGAAGGTCGAGATCCGCGTGGAGAGCGGCAACGGCGCGGCTGCCCGCGCCGGCTCGGCGTCGATCGCCGCGAACAGCTTCTGCATCGCGCGCGCCGATGGAGCCCCCAGGCTCTCGTTCAGATGGATGGTCTCTTCGTACTCGCCGCGGATCGCGGCGTACTGCCTGGCGAGCTCGGGATCACGCGCCAGCGCTTCCTCGACACGACGCGCATCGCGCGTATTCAGCGTGCCGGCGGCGTGCCAGGGCAGCAGCAGTTCAATCTCACTGGGCTCTTGCTCCAGCATCTTCTTGCTCAACGCCATCATGGCCAGCCTCGCTCAACGCCGGCTGCCTTCAGCAGTTCGGCCAGTTTCTTGCGCGCATAGAACAAGCGCGTCTTCACAGTGTTCTCCGGTATCCCGACGATTTCGGCCACCTCTTCCACGGACTTCTCGTGGTAGTAGACAAGATCGACGATTTCCCGGTGTTCCGGCGAGAGGCCCGTCAGACACTCCCGCAACGCTTCACTGGTATCCTTCTTCTGCACCACCGTTTCCGGATCATCGGACTGGTCCTCGATCGCGTTCGCGGCGTCTTCGTCCAACTCAAAATCCTTCCTGCGCCGGAGCGCCGAGAGGGCCTTGAATCGGGTGATTGCCAGCAGCCAGGTGGAAACGGCGGATCGGCCCTCGAACTTGCCGGCTTGACGCCAGACGTCGAGAAAAACCTCGCTGATGAGGTCTTCCGCCGCCTGCTCGTCCCGCACGAGCCTCAGCCCGAACCTGTAGACCCTGACATGGTGCCGCCCGTACAGCACCTGCATGGCGAGCCGGTCGCCTTGGGCGATCCTGGCGATCAGGACCTCGTCCGTAGCCGCCTGTGTCACGCTCAAAGGCCGTCTCGCAAAGTTGGTCGGGTCGATGCGGCGGAGGGTTCGACGGGCGGGACGAAATTCTTCAAGCTACCGCAGTCGTACGGGGGCCTGTGTGATCTACCCCACATACGTGCATTTTTCTCGTCCCACTTGCGGCGGTTGGCGGCCTCGATCGATGTAGGTAACATAATACTGAGACACTTTCTTGCGGAATGTCTGCCCGGCACGGGCGGGCCGATCAATTCCGGTTCCATAGCAGTCCTGCACGACGTATGTCTCACGAACCCCCGCTTTGGCTCGACCGCGTCGCAAACGATGCCTAATCGCCGGCAAATTCTCCCCGCCGGCCAACACCCTGCTGTTCTGCGCTGCACGGTTCGGATTCGGTTTCAAAGGATACCAAACCTAAAGGCTTGCCACGTAGATTTTTGGGCTGAACGGCACCATTGGCGGGACCATGAGCACGGCCGCGACGTCCTTTCCGGAGAGGAATGCCGCTGAGGCCGCGGATCTCGTCCTCGCGCCCGAGGCGGCCGCGCCCGTGGTGCGGGCGCGCAGGGCCCGGCAGCGCCGCCAGATGTATATCGGTCAGGTGGTGAGCTACTCGCTCGGCGCCTCGGTCCTGCTGCTCTACGCCTATGACGGCGCGATCTCGATCGACGTCGCCTCGCTGTTCTGGTTCGGCGGCCTCCTGATCATCGGCACGTTCGCGGTGCTGTCGGAAGCAGGCGTCGGCGACAGATTCACCGACCACTATCTCACCGTATTCCAGATCTCGGCGCACATGGCGCTGCAATTCGTGTTCCTGGTGTCGGTGCCGACCATCGGCGTCGCCTTCATCAGCGTGCTGTTCCTGATCTTCGCCTTCGGCACGCTGCGCATGACCTCGGCCCAGGCAATGCTGACCTGGGCGATCGCGACCAGCGGCCTTGCCGCCGTGTTCCTCGCCTCCGACCTGCCGATCGGCATGCCCGTTGCGACGCGGCTGCAGCGAACCGCCTCGATGCTGTGCTTCGTGCTGGTGATCGGCCAGTGCGCCTTCCTCGGCCTGTTCGGCGCCACACTGCGCAAGATCCTGTATCGGCGCAGCATCGAGCTGAAGGATGCCTATCGGCGCATCGAGGAGCTCGCCGAGCTCGACGAGCTCACCGGCTCCTACAACCGCCGCTGCATCATGCGCCTTCTGGACGCGGAGATCGAAAAGTCGCGGCAGGCGTCCACGCCCTGCGCGATCGCGCTGATCGATCTCGACTGGTTCAAGCGCATCAACGACGCCCACGGCCATCCCGTCGGCGACGAGGTGCTGCGCACCTTTGCCGTCACCGTATTCGCCAACATCCGCCCGGCCGACAGTTTTGGCCGCTACGGCGGCGAGGAATTTTTGCTGCTGCTGCCGGACACGGCAGCCGAGGCGGCCTCGCGCATGCTGGAGCGGCTGCGCGGCATCATCGCCGATCTCGACTGGAGCGCATTCTCGCCGGGCATGCGGGTGACGATTTCCGCGGGCGTCGTGACGCTGCGCGACACTGATACTGCCGACACGTTTCTCGCGCGCGCCGACAACGCGCTCTATTCCGCCAAGGCGCAAGGGCGCAACCGAATTGCAACGAGTTGACCAATCCATTTTCTCCGGGGGCGACAGAAGCCGCCGCCGGACCAAACGCTCCAGGACAGGGCAATGAGATCCAAACCCGCCAAACCATCCGAGAACCTGCTGGACGAATTGCAGGCTGCACTCTCGCACGGCACCGTCGCGCGCCGGGTCGAGACACTGCGCCGCGTCACCGATCTCTTCGTGGGCAACGCGGTGGACTATTCCGACGAGCATGTCCGCGTGTTCGACGACGTATTCCAGTGCCTGATCGAGCAGATCGAGACCTCGGCGCGAGCGCTGCTCGCCGAGCGCCTCGCACCGATCGCGGCCGCGCCGCCAAAAATCATCCGCACGCTCGCGCTCGACGAGGTCATCGAGGTCGCAGGCCCCGTGCTGTCGAAATCGGAACGGCTCGACGAGACCACCTTGCTCGAGATCGCGCGCACCAGGGGCCAGGCGCATCTCAAGGCGATCTCGCTCCGTCGCGTGCTGTCGGAAGCGTTGACCGACCTGCTGGTGACGCGCGGCAACGACGACGTGGTGCGGTCGACCGCCAGCAATCCCGGCGCGCAGCTTTCCGAGGGAAGCCTCATCGACCTCCTCACCCGTGCCGAGCGCGACGACGATCTCGCCACCTGCATCGGACTGCGGCCCGATTTGCCGCGCCATCACTATCTGAAGCTGGTCGCGAAAGCCTCCTTGAGCGTGCGCAGGAAGCTGGAGGCTGCCCATCCCGAGCTTGCGAACGAAGTCTCGAGCGTGGTGCAGGAAGCGGCCCAGCGGGTCCGCGCGGCCGCCATGACGAGGCAAACGGAGATGGCGCGCGCGCTGGTGAGGTCGCTGCACGAGGACGGCCGCCTCAGCGAATTCCAGGTCACCGCCTTCGCCGAGCAGGGCAAGTTCGACGAGACCAATGCCGGGCTCGCGGCGCTTGCGGGCGTCGCGGTCGAGACCGCCGAAAACATGATGATCGAGAGCCGCACCGAGGGCGTGATGATCCTCGCCAAGGTCGCCGGCATGCAATGGTCGAGCGTGCGCGCCATCATCGCCATGCGCGAGAAGCTCTCCGGCGGTTCGCAGACCGACATGCTGACGCTGCGCGACACCTACGAGGCGCTGCGCTCATCGACCGCGCAGCAGGTGCTGCGCTTCCACCGCATGCAGAGCACGACGCCGGCGGTGTGAAGCCGGTTCGTTTAGTATCGCAAGACTTTTGAACCGATGGCGGCGCCGATCGCGGTCACGAGCGCGGTCGCGATCGTGTACCAGGTCGCGACGAACATCGGCGAGTCGTCGGTGCAGTGCGAGGCATAGAGCGTGGCCGCAAGGCCGGCCGACACCAGGCCGGCGAGCGCACCGGCGAGCGCGGGACGCGACGGCGCGCCGTGGCGCAGGCCGAACAGCGCGCCCGCAAGCAGCGGCAGCGACATCGCGGGGATCGCCACCAGGCACACCCTGGAGTTCTTGCCCACCATGCGCATCGTCATCGGCATCGCCGGCGCCATCATCATCTCGCCGCCGATCGCGACCGCGAGCAGGCCGACGGGGAGCAGCAGCAGCCAGCCCCAGCCGCGCATCAGGGCCTCGGGCCGCGACAGATGCAGGCTGACGATGATCGCGGGGATTGCGAGCGACAGCGTGACCGCGAACTTCATGTCGAAGAACGGATTGTGCATGGCGGTCATGACGTCGGGCCGCACGCCGAGGAACGTCGCGAAGATCAGGATCGACAACGGCGCGGCCACCAGCAGCGCCATGGTCAGCACGGCGCCGACCTGCGGCGCGCGATGGGCGTTGTCGGCCGCGAGCGTGCGAATGAGTTGATCGGTATCCATGACTAATGGTCTCGCAGTTTGGCAGTCAGCGCCGCAAGTCCGCGATGCAGCGCGACCCGCACCGCACCTTCGCTCATCGAAAACTTCGCCGCCGTATCCTTGATCGAGGCGGCATCGACCGCGATCGACTGCAACACCTCGCGCTGGCGCTGCGGCAGCGTGCCCAACTGCGCGGCGACCTCGCCCGCCGACGCCGTTTCCTGCGGCGCCTCGCCCGGCAAGGTCTCGGCGAAATCGTCGATGTTGACGAAGACGCGCCTGCCGCGCCGGCGCAGCGCGTCGATCAGCTTGTTGCGGCCGATCGCGAACAGCCAGGGCGCGAAGGGGGCTTCGCTGTCCCAGGTGTGCCGCTTCAGATGCACCGCCAACAGAATCTCCTGCACGATATCCTCGGCCTGGTCGGGGGGCTGCCCGGCCCGCGCCAGGCCCCGCCTCGCGGCGGCGCGCAGCACCGGCGTGACCGCCTTCAACAGGCGATGATACGCCGCATCATCGCCAGCCATGGCCGACCGCATCAGGTCGGTCCATTCGTCCTCACGTCCGCGCACGCGCCCTCACCATGCAATTCGGCCGCTCTTTCAATTTGTTACGCGGGCTCCTGCCTGATCACGAATTCGTGATCTGCACCCGACCGCGTTGCCGAAAGGGCCGAAAAAGTCTGCGACGGCTCATAACACCGATCGGCCCGTCCCGCATCCAGCGGCCGGCCGCGAGGAACCGGATTGCCCCGTTTTCGCCCGGTGTAGCCCGAAGATTCCCACTTTCTGCCCCGCTGTGGTCACGCCCCGGCGTCTCTGTTCGTCCCGGGATGGGTGGATTGGGGAGATCGTCAACATGATGAAAGCCAGCGGGCGCGCTGCCCTGATTCTTCTGGCCGGGCTTTTCCTGCTGTTCGGAGGCGTTGCGCAGGCAGCACCGAACGAGGCTGCGAGCAGCAAATCGGACAGCGCCGGCAAACAGGCCGACGCGGACAAGCCAAGCAAGCACCGGCGCCACTATTCTCGCCGCAGCAGCAGCAAGACGGCGGAGAAGTCCTCAGACGACAAGGCCGCCAAGACGGACGCGACGAAGACCGACGAGGCGAAGGCCAATGCCGACGTGCCGGCATCCCGCCAGATGCCGCAGCAGGTCGCCAACGCCCGTGCCCAGCTCGCCGCCGCCGACACGCCGACGGCAGCCGCGGCCACCGCGATGACGGGCCGCGCCAACGACAACGTCCAGGCCGCGGCCGACGCTCCCGCCGCCTCGGACGCCGAGAGCCAGGTCGTCGCACCCGACCAGCTCAACGATCTCGATCGCGCCCTGCCACAGGACAACCCGCCGGCGCAGAAGGCGGTGATTGCCGCAACCGACGCGCAGCCGCGGCCGGCGCCCGTGATGGCGAGCAGCCAGCAGACCTCGGCCTGGGACCAGAGCTCCCTGATCGGCAAGATCTTCATCGGCGTCGGCACGCTGCTGACGCTCGCCTCCGCCGCGCGCATGTTCATGGCTTAAGAAGAACCTCCGCGCCCGGGATACGCGTCTTGCGGCGTGTTCCGGGCGACCTTTGTTCGGGCGGCCTTCAGGCCCCTTGAAGGCATCCGCGCGAGCGGGCACATTGCCCGCCCAATCAAACGCGTGGGTGGAGCATGAGCACGTTCGAACACATCATCGTCGAAAGCCAGGGCGCGGTCGGCATCGTCAAGCTGAACCGGCCGAAGATGCTCAACGCGCTCTCCTTCGGCGTCTTCCGCGAGATTGCCGCGGCCGTCGACGATCTCGAGGCCGATGACGCCATCGGCTGTATCGTCGTGACCGGCAGCGAGAAGGCCTTTGCCGCCGGCGCCGACATCAAGGAGATGCAGCCGAAGGGCTTCATCGACATGTTCTCGGAAGACTTCGCCGCGATCGGCGGCGACCGCGTCGCGCGTTGCCGCAAGCCGACGATCGCCGCCGTCGCAGGCTATGCGCTCGGCGGCGGCTGCGAGCTCGCCATGATGTGCGACATCATCATCGCCGCCGACACCGCCAAATTCGGCCAGCCCGAAATCACGCTCGGCACCATTCCCGGCATCGGCGGCACCCAGCGCCTGACCCGGGCCATCGGCAAGTCCAAGGCGATGGATCTCTGCCTCACCGGCCGCATGATGGATGCGGCGGAAGCCGAGCGCTCAGGCCTCGTCAGCCGCATCGTGCCGGCCGACAAGCTGATGGACGAAGTCATGGCCGCCGCCGAGAAGATCGCCGCGATGTCGCGCCCTGCCGCCGCGATGGCCAAGGAAGCGGTGAACCGCGCCTTCGAGACCACGCTCGCGGAGGGCATGAGCGTCGAGCGCAACCTGTTCCACGCGACCTTCGCGCTGGAGGACCGCTCCGAGGGCATGGCCGCGTTCATCGAGAAGCGCAAGCCGGTGAACAAGAACCGGTAAGTGCAAGCGAACGGTCAGGCTGGTGTAAGGCTCTGGTGCTGATCCGCAAAAATGCTGTGACGCACCTGCAACAAGCACGGAATAGATGGGGGTTTCCCCCGCGGCAGTTTGCCTGCGGGACCTCGGCTGGTTAAACAGTTAAGAGGGCCGCCGTCGGCGGGGGCGGACAGCCGGGGTTTGCGGGATTTCATGATTGGGCGTGCCGCCAGAGCTGGTCGCGTGATGACGCGGCATCGATCGGGCGTGGGTCCTGTGCTTGCGACATGGACCGCGCTGGTGCTTTGCTGCGCCCTGCCCGCGGCTGCGTCGGCAGAAGCCCTGCCAGAGGCATTGGCAAAAGCCTACCAGACCAACCCGCAGCTCAACGCCGAGCGCGCCCGCCAGCGCGCGACCGACGAGAACGTGCCGCAGGCGCTGGCCGGGTACCGGCCGCAACTCGTGGCGAGCCTCAGCGCCGGCCTGCAATCGGTGCGCAATCTTCTGCCCAACAACACCATCCAGACCGCCGATCTGAAGCCGTGGACCATCGGCGTCACGGTGACGCAGACGCTGTTCAACGGCTTCCGCACCGCCAACAATGTGCGGGCCGCTGAACTCCAGGTGCAGTCGGGCCGCGAGGCGCTGCGCAATGTCGGCCAGGGCGTGCTGCTCGACGCCGTCACCGCCTACACCAACGTGCTGGCAAACCAGTCGCTGGTCGAGGCGCAGCGCTCCAACGTCGCTTTCCTGCGCGAGACGCTCGCGGTCACGCAGCGCCGTCTCAACGCCGGCGACGTCACTCCGACCGATACCGCGCAGGCCGAAGCCCGTCTCAACCGCGGCCTTGCCGATCTCAACGCCGCCGAAGTCGCGCTCGCGATCAGCCAGGCGACTTATGCCCAGGTGATCGGCAATCCGCCGTCGCAGCTGAAGCCCGCCGAAGTGGTCGATCGCTATCTGCCGAAGAGCCGCGAGGACTCGATGACGATGGCCATCCGCCAGCATCCGGCGGTGATGGCCGCTGGCTTCGACGTCGATGTCGCGTCCACCAACATCCGTGTCGCCGAGGGCGCGCTGCTGCCGAGCGCCAGCGTCCAGGGCAGCGCCAGCAAAAGCCGGGACAGCGACCCGACGCTCGGCACCTTCGCAACCGACCAAGCCTCGATCGTCGCCAATGTCACCGCGCCGATCTATGACGGCGGACAGGCCGCCTCGCAGACTCGGCAGGCCAAGGAGGTCTCGGCGCAGAGCCGGCTCGTGCTCGACCAGGTGCGCAACCAGGCGCGCACCGCCGCCGTCAGCGCGTGGGTTGCGAACGAAGGTGCCAAGATCGCGGTCTCCGCTTCGGAGTCCGAGGTGAAGGCGGCAACCGTCGCGCTCCAGGGCGTGCAGCGCGAGGCCGCCGGCGGACAGCGCACGACGGTCGACGTCTTGAACTCGCAGGCGGACCTGATCCAGGCCAAGGCCCGCCTGATCGGCGCGCAGCGCGACCGCGTGATCGCCTCCTATACCCTGCTCAGCGCCGTCGGCCATCTCGACGTCAAGACCTTGAGCCTGAACACGCCGGACTATCTGCCCGAGGTGCACTACCAGCAGGTCCGCGACGCTTGGCACGGCCTGCGCACGCCGTCGGGGCAGTAATCTCAATCTTCTCGCGGGTGCCATGAACAGCCGCCGCATCCATCTGATGGGAGCTTCGGGCTCCGGCGTGACGACGCTCGGTCGTGCTCTCGCGGGCCGGCTTGCGCTGCCGCATCACGACAGCGATGACTATTTCTGGCTGCCGACCGTGCCGCCCTATCAGACGACGCGCCCGGCCGCCGAGCGCCTGCGCCTGATGCGCGAGATGTTCCTGCCGCGTCACGACTGGGTGCTGAGCGGGTCCATCACGGGCTGGGGCGAGGAGCTCGTCTCGTACTTCGATCTGGTCGTCTTCGTGACCACGCCGCGCGAGCTCCGGCTGAAGCGATTGCGCGCCCGCGAGGCCGCTCATTTTGGTGCCGATGCCGTCGCGCCGGGCGGCTGGCGCCATGCCGAGACTGAAGACTTCGTCGAATGGGCCTCGCACTACGAAGCCGGCGATCGCGAGGGCCGCAATCTCGCAAAGCATGAAGCCTGGCTCTCCGGCCTGCCCTGCCCGGTCGTGCGCGTTGACGGCTCACGCCCGCTTGCGGACCTCGTCGAGCAGCTATGCAGCGAAACGGAGCGGCTCCCGGGCTGATGTGATATCGTCTCGTACGGCCTCAAAAAACAAATCAGGGAGAGAAACCGTGCTTAACCGACGCAGCGTCCTGCTTGCCTCCCTCGCCGCCGGAGTAGCCATGACCAACAGAGCCCACGCCCGGGCCGCGCAGCCCGCGACGCCGGTCAATTTCGACGTCCCGCCGCAGGCCTGCGACTGCCACACCCACATCCACGGCGCTGTCGAGAAGTTTCCGTTCTTCGCCGGGCGCGTCTACACGCCCGAGCCGGCCTCGCCCGAGGAGATGGCCGCACTGCACAAAGCGCTGCATATCGAACGCGTGGTGATCGTCACCCCCAGCGTCTACGGCACCGACAATTCATCGACCCTGTTCGGCATGAAGGCACGCGGCGCGAATGCGCGCGGCGTCGCGGTGATCGACGACAAGACGCCGGAGAGCGCGCTCGACACGATGCATCAGGACGGCTTCCGCGGCGTCCGCCTCAATCTGGCGACCGGCGGCGTCAATGACCCCAATGTCGGCCGCCCCCGCTTCACCGCCGCAGTCGAGCGCATGAAGGCGCGCGGCTGGCACGTGCAGCTCTACACCACGCTGGCCATGATCTCGGCGATCAAGGACCTCGTCGAGACGGCGCCGGTGCCAGTCGTGTTCGACCATTTCGGCGGGCTCGAGGCCCCACTGGGCCTGGAGCAGCCGGGCTTCTCCGATCTCGTCGCCCTGGTGAAGTCCGGCAAGGCCTATGTGAAGATCTCCGGCGCCTACCGGTCGTCGAAGCTCGCGCCCGATTATCAGGACATGGTGCCATACGCGCAGGCGCTGATCGCCGCGAACGCGGATCGCATCGTCTGGGGCACCGACTGGCCGCATCCGGATTCGAGCCGCGTCGAGGGGCGCAAAGCCACCGACATCGCGCCGCTCTACCAGATCGACGACGGTGCCTTGCTCAACCAGCTCCCGGTGTGGGCGCCGGATGCGGGCGTGCGCAAGAAGATCCTGGTCGACAATCCGGCCCGGCTCTACGGGTTCTAGAGCATGATCCGGAAAAGTGCGCAGCGGTTTTCCGAAAAGATAATGCTCAAAAACCTAAAGCGCGATGACGATTCATCGCAATCTCATCGCGCTTTAGTTCGTCGGCCTGATCTCAGCGCGCGCGGCGCGAGAAGAAGGAGATCAGCACCGGCAAGGTCACCAGGATCACGACGGGCGCCAGCATCATGCCGGTGACGACCACGACCGCGAGCGGCTTCTGCACCTGCGAGCCGATGCCCTCCGACAGCGCCGCCGGCAGCAGGCCGACGCCGGCGACGACGCAGGTCATCAGCACGGGCCGGAGCTGCAATTCGCCGGTGCGCACCACGGCGCTCAAGCGGTCCATGCCCTCTTCGATCAACTGGTTGAACTGCGACAGGATGATGATGCCGTCCATCACGGCGATGCCGAACAGTGCGATGAAGCCGATCGCCGCGGAGACGCTGAACGCCGTGCCGGTGATCAACAAGCCCAGCACGCCGCCGAAGATCGCCATCGGGATCACGCTCATCGCCAGCAGCGTGTCGGTCATCGAGCCGAAATTGAACCAGAGCAGCACGCCGATCAGCGCCAGCGAGATCGGCACCACGATCGACAGCCTCCGGATCGCATCCTGGAGGTTGCCGAACTCGCCGACCCATTCCATGTGCGAGCCGGGCGGCAGCTGCACCTGATCGGCGATCTTCTGCTGTGCCTCGCGGATCGCGCTGCCGAGGTCGCGCTCGCGCACCGAGAACTTGATCGGCAGATAGCGCTCCTGCTGCTCGCGATAGATGTAGGCCGCGCCGGAGACGAGGCTGATGGTGGCGACCTCGCTCAAGGGGATCTGCGTGACGGTGCCGTTCGGCCCGGGCGCGCCGATGCGCAAATTCTGGATCGCCTCGGCGCTCCGGCGATATTCCGGCGCAAGGCGCACGATGATCGGGAAGTGGCGGTCGCTTCCGGGCTCATAGAGATCGCCCGCGGAGTCGCCGCCGATCGCGACCTTGATCGTGGCGTTGATGTCGCCGGGCGCAAGGCCATAGCGCGCGGCTTTGGCACGGTCGATGTCGATCTGGATGGTCGGCTGCCCGAGCGAGGTGAACACCGCAAGGTCGGTGACGCCCTGCACGGTCGACAGCACCTGCTTGATCTTGTTGGCGGTGTCGGTGAGCGCCTGGAGATCGCTGCCGAACAGCTTGATCGAGTTCTCGCCCTTCACGCCGGAGACGGCTTCGGAGACGTTGTCCTGGAGATATTGCGAGAAGTTGAACTCGACGCCGGGGAAGCGGTCGTCGAGTTGCTTGAGCAGCTGCGCGGTCAGCTCTTCCTTGTCATGCGTGCCCGGCCACTGGCTCGCGGGCTTGAGCGGGGCGAAGAACTCGGCGTTGAAGAAGCCGGCGGCGTCGGTGCCGTCGTCGGGACGGCCGTGCTGCGACACCACGGATTCGACCTCGGGCCGGGCGCGGATCACCTTGCGCATCTCGTTGACGTAGGAATTGCCTTCCTGCAGCGAGATGGTCGGCGGCAGCGTGGCGCGGATCCAGAGATTGCCCTCTTCCAGCTTCGGCAGGAATTCGAGACCGAGCAGCCGGCTCAGCGCCACCGTCATCAGCACGAGGCCGACCGCGGCGCCGAGGACGATGCTGCGGTTTGCGACCGCCCAATTCAGCACAGGCATGTAGAGCCGGTGCAGGATCTGCATGACCTTCGTCTCGGTTTCCTCGACATGTGCGGGCAGGATGATCGCTGACAGCGCCGGGGTGACGGTGAAGGTCGCAAGCAGGCCGCCGGCGAGCGCATAGGCATAAGTGCGCGCCATCGGCCCGAAGATGTTGCCTTCGACGCCTGACAGCGTGAACAGCGGGATGAACGCCGCGATGATGATCGCCGCGGCGAAGAAGATCGAGCGCGAGACGTCGGCGGCGGCGCTGAGGATGGCGTGGCTCTTCATGCCGAACAGCGTCTCGGACGACATGTGCTCGGTTTCCGACACCGGCGTCGTCTGCGTCAGGCGGCGGAAGATCGCCTCCACCATGATGACGGTGGCATCGACGATCAGGCCGAAATCGATGGCGCCGACCGAGAGCAGGTTCGCCGATTCCCCGCGCAGCACCAGGATGATCACCGCGAAGAACAGCGCGAACGGGATGGTGGCGCCGACGATCAGCGCGCTGCGGAGATCGCCGAGGAAGATCCATTGCAGCAGTACGATCAGCAGGATGCCGACCACCATGTTGTGCAGCACGGTGTGGGTGGTGAGCTCGATCAGGTCGCCGCGGTCGTAGATGCGCTCGATGCGCACGCCCGGCGGCAGGATGCTGGAGTTGTTGATGGTTTGAACGAGCTGATGGACGCGCTTGATGGTTGGCGAGCTCTGCTCGCCGCGGCGCATCAGGACGATGCCCTGCACGATGTCGTCGGAATCGTCGATGCCGGCGATGCCGAGGCGGGGCCTCTGCCCGACGGTGACGGTGGCGACGTCCTTGACCAGCACCGGATTGCCGTTGGTCTGGGCGATCATGGTGTTGGCGAGGTCGTCGATCGAGCGGATCAGGCCGACGCCGCGCACCACCGCCGATTGCTGGCCGATATTGACGGTGTTGCCGCCGACATTGACGTTGGAATTGCTGACCGCCTGCAGCACTTGCGGCAGCGTCAGGCCATTGGCGACCAGCTTGTTGTTGTCGACCTGGAGCTCGTAGGTCTTGCTCTTGCCGCCCCAGCCCGTGACGTCGATCACGCCGGGTACGGCGCGGAAGCGGCGCTGGAGCACCCAGTCCTGGATGGTCTTGAGGTCGAGCACGCTGTAGTTCGGCGGGCCGACCAGACGGTAGCGGAAGATTTCGCCGATCGGGCTCAGCGGGGAGATCTGCGGCTGCACGTTGCCCGGCAGCGGCGCGAGCTGCGCCAGGCGGTTCAGGACCTGCTGCTGCGCCTCGTCATAGGTGTAGGCGAACGAGAACTGGAGTTTGACGTCGGAGAGGCCGTAGAGCGAGATGGTGCGGATGGTCGTGAGGTTCTTCAGACCCGCCACCTGGGTCTCGATCGGGATCGTGATGTAGCGCTCGATCTCCTCCGCCGACAGGCCCGGGCTCTGCGTCACGATATCGACCATCGGCGGGGTCGGGTCGGGATAGGCCTCGATGTTGAGCTGGTTGAACGCGATCAGGCCGCCGATCAACACGGCGACGAACATGCCGACCATCAGGAAGCGCCGGTTGACGGCAAGGGCGACGAGGCGATCCATTTAGGTCTTCAGCTTGTCTTGTTTGTTAGATCGTCGATCAGCTGCCGGACGCCGCGCGGTCGATGAACAGGCTGCCCTTGACGACGATCTGCTCGCCGGGTTTCAGATTGCTGGTGACTTCGACGAGGTTGCCGTTGATGAGGCCGGTCTTGATCTCGCGCAGCTCCACCGACTTGTCCTCGCGCGCGACCCAGAGACGGACCTTGTCGGCTTCATAGATCAGCGCCTGCTTGGGCACCGCGGGCGCGGCACGGTCGCCGGCCGAATAGATCGTGACGTTGGCGAACATCTCCGGCTTGAGCAAGCCATCCTTGTTGTCGATGGTGGCGCGGACCAGGAGACGGCGGGTGCTGGGATCGATCGCGGCGGCGACGTAGTTGATCTTGGCGGTGAGCGGACGGCCCGGCAGCGCCATCACGTTGACGGTGATATCCTGACCGGTGCACACCGCTGCCGCATCGCTCTCGCGCACGAAGGCGGTGAGCCAGACCGTGGAGAGGTCGCCGACCACGAACACCGGATCGCTGGCACCGGCGTTGACATACTGGCCGGGGCCGATCTTGCGCTGCACGACGGTGCCCGCGATCGGCGAGTAGATCGTGATCTCCCGATCGATGACACCCTTGTCCTGGAACGCCTTGATGGTCTCGTCGGTGAAGCCGAGGATGCGCAGCTTGTTGTGCGCGGCCTCCAGCGCCGTCACCGACGAGCGCATGTCGTTCTGCGCCTGGACCTGGTTTGCTTCCGCCTGCTGAAAATCCTTCAGCGGAATGGCGTGGCCTTCATAGAGATCCTTGGCACGCCTGAACTGGATGTCGGCAAGATCGATCGCCGACTTCGCCTTGTTCTGCGCGGTCATCGCCGCGATGAAATCGTTCTGGGCCTGCACGGTGTCGGCGGCCTCGATCGTGAACAGCGGTTGACCCTGCTTCAGGGTCTCGCCGGGCTTGGCCAGCAGCTTGGTGACCCGGCCCGCATAGGGCGAGAACACCGGCGTCGAGCGATCCTCGTCGACCGCGACCTTGCCTTCGGTGACGTACTCGGCCCGGAAGGTCCTGGCCTTGACCGGCTCGATCGTCAGCGTGGCCCATTCGGACGGCGTCGGCGTGAAGCTCTGCGCATTCCTGCGCGACTGGCTGGAAATCTCGGAGTGGCTCTTCTCCTTGGCTCCCGCGCGGAGGAAGCCATAGGCGCCGGCACCGGCAAGAGCTAGTAAAACTACGGATGTGATAACCCGTTGTTTCGTAAGCACCTGCATTCGCTTGGTATTTTCAACTACCATGGGGCCCGGTCGTGTCTGCGACGATCTCGGCAGATGGCTGCCTTATCGGTCGCGCTAATAGTGCTGAATTGGGATTTCAAACAACCTAAAAAACGCAACGTGCCTTTCGGTTTGCGTTAAAATTTTGCGATGCGTCAGCTTCCCGTCAGCTTCGCCCCGGCCACTGTGCCGGATGGCTGCCGAGCGGCATCGCCGGACGGCTCCATTGTGCCGGCGTCCTCGAGAGCAGCGCAGAATGGCGCACCGCCTTCAACGCGCCAAAGCCAGATGGCACGGCTTCGATGAACGCAGGATGTACGGCCTCGCCCGTAAGATCCGGGGTATCCAGGCCGCCCTCGAGCCGGCCGAGATTCCACAACCAGCGGCCGGTCTGGGCCAGCGACACACGCACGTGCCAGCTGCCGCCTTCGCGGGCCTGGCGCACCTTGGCCATCATCGCGCCGAACGCCATCAGATAACCGGTGGCGTGGTCGAGCATCTGTGCCGGCAATTCCTTGGGGCCGTCGATGCCGGCAGCCTTCCCTTCCGCATCGTTGAAGCCGGTCGTGGTCTGCACCAGCGAGTCGAAGCCGCGCCGCTCGGCCCAGGGGCCGGCATGGCCGTAGGCGGACAACGTCACGTAGACGATGCCGGGATTGATCTCCGCTGCGTCCTCCGGCGCAAAGCCGAGAGCGGCGAGCGCACGCGGGCGATAACCTTGCGACAAGATGTCGGCATCCTTGAGCAGCGCGCGCATCTGTGCCCTGCCCGCCTCGCTCTTCAACTCGACGAAGGTGGTGAGCTTGCCGCGGCCGGTGTCGATGGTGAGCCAGGGAATGGCCGGCAGCTCCGGCCCCGACACCAGCAGCACGTCGGCGCCGTGCGCGGCGAGCGTGCGCCCGGCGACCGGGCCTGCAATGACGCGGGAGAGATCGAGCACGCGAATGCCAGAGAGCGGACGGTCGCCTTTGGGCCACGGCTTTGGCGGAGCATCGCCGACCTTCTCGATCGAGATCAGCGGCAATTCGGCGAGCGCACGCGCCTGCGGCAGCGCGGACCATTCGTCGTAGCTCCGCATCAAGGCAACGACACCGCCCGCGGCGTAAGCGGCGCTTTCAAAATCCTCGCCCTTCCATTGCATCAGCGCGGCCTGCACTTTCTCGCGCTCCGCCTCGCAGCCGAGCACCTTGCAGACGGCATCGCGGTGATGCGGAAAGTTGGTGTGGCAGCGGACGAAGCGGCTATCGCCGGTCCTGTAGACGCCGGCGATCGCGTCCCAGGCCGGAGGCGGCGGCTTGTCGTCAAGGCGCAGATAACGCTCGGAGCGGCATTCGGCGACAGCGTGGCGCACGTCGACGGAGACGTCCTGCGCCTCGCCGCTGCGCAGCCGCCAGATCTCGGCAGCAGCGAGGCCGGCGGCAGCGATCGTCGTCTGTCCGGCGACGGCGACGCGAAACGAGGACGGGATCTGCGGCTCTTCCCCGGTCAGCCGCACGCGCGCGAGCGCGGCTGCATCGCCGCCGGCGGAGGTCCAGATATCCCTAAGAATATCGGCGGGGGTTTGCATGACCGCTCTTCTCCCGTTCAAGTCCAGCATGATCTTTTCGGAAAACCGCTGCGCACTTTTCCGCATCATGCTGTAATTTTCGCGACCATGTCATGATCGCAGAAAGGATTGCAATGGCCGCCATCGATCCCCTCACCGCAGGCGCCGTGTTCGTCGCAACGGCGGCCACCGACGCGGTCTACGTGATGTTCACCTCGGCCGTGGTCGCGCGCAAGCGCATGCCGGCGGCGACCTGGAGCGCGATCTGGTACCTGCTCTCGTCCTATGCCGTGATCAGCTACACCGAAAACGCCTTCTATGTGGCTTTCGCCGCGATCGGCTCCTGGGTCGGCGCGTATGCATCCCTGACCTTCCTGCACCGCCCGCCCGGCGGCCCGCCGGTGGGGGCCTCGCCGGAGTGAGGGCGGCGCAGACGATGTCATGCGCGGTGTCATCATCCGCGAAGGCGGATGATCCGGTATTCCCGAGACGCCGGCGATAGAACCGAGACGTTACGGCGTACTGGATACCCCGCCTGCGGGGTATGACACCGAGAACGAATTCGATATCTTCACTCAAACAACCAAGCTCCACACGACCAGCAAGAAGGAAAGCCAACAATGGATCTCGGTCTCAAGGGAAAGAACGCCGTGGTGCTCGGCGGCACGCGCGGCATCGGGCGCGCGATCGCGGACACGCTGGCCGCTGAAGGCGCCAATGTCGCAGTGTGTGCGCGCAACGCGGATCAGGTTGCGGCGACCGTCGCTGAACTGAAGGCGAGTGGCATCCGCGCTACCGGCGGCACCGTCGACGTCACCGACGGCGCGGCGCTGAGAGCCTGGATCGAGAGCGCGGCGAAAGAGCTTGGCGGCGTCGACCTGCTGTTCTCCAATGCCGGCGCAATGGCGCAAGGCCAGGACGCCGCGTCATGGGAACAGAATTTCCGGCTCGACGTGCTCGGCGCCGTGCATGCGTTCGACGCGGCGCGGCCGTTCCTCGAAGCCGGCGGCGGGCGCAGCGGCGATGCCGCCTTCGTCATCATCTCTTCTATCGCGGCCGCGCAGGCAGATGCGGCAAGCTCCTACGGCCCGATCAAGGCGGCGCTGATCCACATGGCCAAAGGACTGGCGCGGCAATACGCCAAGAAGAAAATCCGCGTCAACGTGGTCTCGCCTGGCACGGTCTATTTCAAGGGTGGCGTCTGGAACACGATCGAGCAGAACATGCCCGATCGCTACAACGACGCGATGAAGCGCAACCCGACCGGCCGCATGGCAACGCCGCAGGAGATCGCGAACGCCGCAGTGTTTCTGGCGAGCCCGGTGTCGGCGTTCACGACGGGATCCAATCTCGTCGTGGACGGCGCGATCTCGAACCGGGTGAATTTCTAGGAAAGCGGCGCGCACCTCCCTGCGCCGTCAAGCCCGGGCATGACGACTGAGGGTATGGTGCGCGATCGGTCAACAAACTCGTCATTGCTAGCGCAGAATCTGTAGGGTGGGCAAAGCGAAGCGTGCCCACCATCTGTCAGTGATCGCAAAAGAATGGTGGGCACGGCGCTTACGCGCCTTTGCCCACCCTACGGCAGCTGAGGGTGTGGCGGCATCCCGTGCCACATCTCAATGAAAATCCCGCGATGGCGGCAGGATGCGGACGTTGCGCGGGTGGCGGTGTTTTTGCGCGGGCATGTCCGCAAGCGCGCGGGGGTCTTCGTTGAGGGGCTCGACCACGGTCGCGCCTGCCGGCACCGGATGCTTGCGGCTCAGCGCATCGTTGGCCAATCCGACCAGATCGTGCGAACGGTCGATCATGCGCTGGGCGATCAGATGCGTCACCTTTTCGGGGCTGCTCTGGATGTAGCCCTGAACCTCGATGAGGCGCGCGCCCATCACCTCCTTGCGGTACTGCTCCATCACCTTGGGCCACACCACGACATTGGCGATACCGGTCTCGTCTTCCAATGTCATGAACACGACGCCGCTGGCGCTGCCCGGCCGCTGCCGCACCAGCACCACGCCGGCGCAGCGGACGCGGCGCCGATCGTTCTCGTGGCTGATCTCCTTGCAAGCGACGACACGCTCGCGCGAAAACATCTCGCGCAAAAATTCCATCGGATGACCCTTCAGCGATAGCCGGATGGTCTGGTAATCGGCGACGACCTGCTCGGCGCGCGGCATCACCGGCAGCGGCTTTGCGTGCTCGTCCGGCTGCTCGCGTGCGGTCGCGGCCTCGAACAGCGGCAGCGGCACGTCGTCGGGCAGCCGCCGCACCTGCCACAGCGCCTCGCGGCGGTCGAGCCCGAGCGAGCGGAACGCATCGGCATCCGCCAGCAGGATCAGCGCGCGCTTGGGCAGGCCGGTGTCGCGGGCGAAGTCTTCCAGCGAGGTGAAGGGCCGGCGATTGCGGGCGGCGACGATGCGGTCGGCCCAGTCGAGTTCAACGTCTTCAACGCGCATCTGGTCCAAGGCCGCACGGGAGATGGACGGGTTCCCTCCCCCCTTGCGGCGGGGGAGGGTTAGGGAGAGGGGTGAGCCGCGCGGGCGGTGCTCGTGGCTTACCCCTCTCTCCAACTCTCCCCCGCAAGGGGGGAGAGAGCCCAACTGCTCGTGCGTCCCTGACTCAGGCGCATCGATATTTCGCATGCGGCGCAATGCCTGATCGCGCTTCAACGACTCCTCATCGGGATCGAGCCAGTGGAAGCCATCGATCTGGCGGAAGCCGAGGCGCACGGCACAATACTTGTCTTTCGTGTTCTCCAGCGTGTTCTGCGCAAAGCTGTAGGACACGTCGATGTCGCGCACCTCGACGCCGTTCTTGCGGGCATCGCCGACGATCTGCGCCGGGGCGTAAAAGCCCATCGGCTGCGAGTTCAGGAGGCCACAACAGAAGGCGTCGGGATGGTAGTGTTTCAGCCATGACGAGATGTAGACGAGCTGGGCGAAGCTCGCGGCATGGCTCTCAGGGAAACCGTAGGAGCCAAAGCCCTTGATCTGGTCGAAGCAGCTTTTGGCAAAGTTGGGATCGTAGCCGCGCGCGACCATATTGCCGATCAGCTTCTCCTCGTACTGGCCGATGGTGCCGACATTGCGGAAGGTCGCCATCGAGCGGCGCAGGCCGTTGGCTTCTTCGGACGTAAAATGTGCGGCCTCGATCGCGATGCGCATCGCCTGCTCCTGGAACAGCGGCACGCCCAACGTTTTGTGCAGCACATTGTAAAGCTCGTCCTTGTCGCCGTGATCCGGCGACGGAGACGGATAGCTCACCTTTTCCAGACCATTCCGCCGCCGCAAGTAAGGATGGACCATGTCGCCCTGGATCGGTCCCGGCCGCACGATCGCGACCTCGATGACGAGATCGTAGAACGTCCGCGGCTTCAGGCGCGGCAGCATGTTCATCTGCGCGCGGCTCTCGACCTGGAAGACGCCGAGCGACTCGCCGTCGCACAGCATGTCGTAGACCTTGGGGTCGTCCTGCGGGACGGTCGCCAGAACCCAACGCTCGCCTTTGTGCTGATCGATCAGATCAAAACACTTGCGGATGCAGGTCAGCATGCCCAGCGCAAGCACGTCGACCTTCATCATGCTGAGCGCGTCGACGTCGTCCTTGTCCCATTCGATGAAGGTGCGGTCGTCCATCGCGGCGTTGCCGATCGGCACATAGGTGTCGAGCCGGTCCTGCGTCAGCACATAGCCGCCGACATGCTGGGACAGATGGCGCGGGAATTCGATCAGCTCTGTCGCGAGCTCGACCGCGAGGTTGATCATGGGATTTTGCGGATCGAGCCCGGCCTGCCGGACCTGCATGTCGTTGAGGCCCTTGCCCCAGCTGCCCCAGACGGTGTCGGCGAGCGCGGCGGTGACGTCCTCAGTCAGGCCCAACGCCTTGCCGACGTCGCGAATGGCGCTGCGCGGACGGTAATGGATGACGGTGGCGATGATCGCGGCGCGGTGGCGACCGTAGCGGCGATAAACATATTGCATCACCTCCTCGCGCCGCGAATGCTCGAAGTCGACGTCGATGTCGGGCGGCTCCAGCCGCTCCTTGGAGATGAAGCGCTCGAACAGCAGGTCAACCTTGGTCGGGTCGACCGAGGTGATGCCGAGCACGTAGCACACGGCCGAATTCGCCGCCGAGCCGCGGCCCTGGCACAGAATGTTCTGGCTGCGCGCATAGTGCACGATGTCGTGCACGGTGAGGAAGTAATGCGCGTATTTCAGCTCGGCGATCAGCGCGAGCTCCTTGTTCAAAGTGGCGCGCAGCTTGTCGTCGATATCGTCATTGAAATATTTTTTCACGCCCGCCCAGGTCAGATCCTCCAGATGCCCCTGCGCGGTCTTGCCGGGCGGCACCGGCTCATCCGGATATTGGTATTTGAGCTGGTCGAGCGAGAAGTCGATTCTGTCCGCAAAGCGCATGGTCTCCGTGATCGCCTCGGGGAAATCGCGAAACAGCCGCGCCATCTCGCGGGGCGTCTTCAGAAAGCGCTCGGCATTGGCTTCCAGCTTGCGTCCCACCGCCTCGATCGTGGTCTTCTCCCGGATGCAGGTCAGCACGTCCTGAAGCGGACGGCGCGCGGGATGGTGGTAGAGCACCTCGTTGGTCGCGAGCAGCGGCACTTTGGCTTTTGCGGCGAGATCATCGAGCCGCGCCAGGCGGCGGCGGTCGTCGCCGCGATAGATCAGGCTCGCCGCCAGCCACACGCCCTCGGCACCGTTCGCCTTCAGCTTTGCAAGAATATCCAGCACCTGCGCCGGCTCGAAGCGATGCGGCAGCGTCAGGACCAGGAGCTGCCCTTCGGCAAACGCGAGCAGGTCAGCAAACCTGAGATGGCATTCGCCCTTCTCGATCCGTGTGATGTCGTCGCCGCGCTTGCCCCGGGTGAGGAGCTGGCACAGCCGGCCATAGGCGGCGCGGTCGCGCGGGTACACCAAAATATCGGGCGTGCCGTCGATGAAGACGATGCGCGCGCCGATCAGCAGTTTCGGCTTGTGCAGCACCTTGTCATTGTCGAGCTCCTTGTAGGCGCGCACGACGCCGGCGAGCGTGTTGTGATCGGCAATGCCGATTGCGGGGATGCCGAGGATGCTGGCCTGATGCACATAGGCGCGCGGATCCGAGCCGCCGCGCAGGAAGGAGAAATTGGTGGTGATGCCGATCTCGGCATAGGCTGATGTCGTCATGCGAAGAGACCGTGCACATACCAGTTGGGAGACGCGGGCTCGCCGTCGCCGTCGAACACCTCGTTCTCGTAGAGACCGTCGCGAAAGATCCAGAAGCGCAGGCCCTCGGCGTCCTCGATGCGGAAATAATCCCGCGTCAGCTGCTTGCCGTCCTGCCGCCACCATTCCATCGCGATGCGCTCGGGCCCTTCCACCCGCACCACCGCATGCAGCGCGCGGCGCCAGGTGAATTGATGCGGCGGACCGTCGGGCACCGTCGCGAACGGCACCTTGATCGGCTCGGGCTTCTCGAACAGACGCAACGGGCGCAGCGGCGGCTCGCTTTCGGGACGCGCCGGCCATTCGGCCTGCATGGCAGCCGCGAGATGATGCTGGGCGGGCGCGGCCAGCACGGCGCATTCGGGAATATGGGTGTCCTGCGGCAGATGCACGACGACGCGTTTCCCCCCGATCCGCGCGGCGATGCGGTCGATCAGCGCGGCAAGCTCGTCATTGTCGTGGACATGGGCGTCGAGGTCGCGCTGCTCCTGCACCACGATCTCGGTGCGGCTCGCCGACAGGCGCACCATGTCGAAGCCGAAGCCGGGATCGAGGGGATCGGCGAGCGCATCGAGGCGCTCGCGGAACAGGCGGTCGACAACCGCGCTTCGCGTCACCGGCCGCCCGGTCTCGACCATGATCGCGCGCACCACGCCGTCGGTGCGGAAGAACGCGGCTTCGAGGCGCCGTGCGCCCTTGCCCTGCTTCTCCATGGAGGCGATCAACGTATCGGCCAGCCGCGACAGCGTCATCGCGATCATGGTGTCGGTTGCGATCGGCTCGGCAAAGCGCTTCTCGACGATATAGTCGGGCAGCGGCTTGCGCGGATTGATCGGCGCATCGCCCTGCCCCAGCGCATGCGCGAGCAGCGTGGAGAACCGGGCGCCGAACCGCGCCGTGATCTCGCTCGGCGAACGCGAGGCGACATCGCCGATGGTCTTCAGACCGGCACGGCGCAGGCCGGTGGTGATGGCCTCGCCCGCGCCGAGCGCGGACACCGGAAACCGGTCGATCGCCGCCGCCTCGCCGCCGTCGGCGACGATGATGCCTGAAGTCTGCCGCGTCAGCGTGCGCGCACAGACCGAGGTGCCGGCAATTGTCGCGCTGACGGCAAAGCCTTGCCGCGCAAGCGCTCGGACCAGCGTCTGCAACAGCGCGGCCTCGCCGCCGAACAGATGCGCGCAGCCGGTGATGTCAAGGAACAGCCCATGCGGCGCGTCCAGCGCCACCAGCGGCGTGAAGCGGTCGCACCAGTCGGCGATGTCGCTGAGCGTCTTGGCATCGGCCACGACATCGGAGTCGAACACTTTCAGATCCGGACACATCGCCCGCGCATTGGCGAGCGGCTGGCCGATGTACAGGCCGAGACGCTCGGCGGCCTCGTCGAGCGCATGGATCACCAGCGCATTGTTGTCCTTGATGACGACGATGCTCGGTTCATTATTGGCCTTACCCAGCCCGGCGCTGTTGAAGAAGCGCTGGATCCGGTCGATGGGCAGGCGCGGCAGCCACAGGCTGAGAATACGTCGACGATTCACTGAACTGGCACTCATCACAATTCCATTCCATGATCCACCGGCCGCACGGGCCATGACGATTGCGCAACAGCTCGGCATCGAAGCGCGGCGCGCCCCAGGCACTCCATACTGGCCCCGGCGGCGAATGCGCCGCCCGCAGCATCCAGCGCGTCTCCGCGGTCGAGGGCAGCGGCTGCGCCGCCATCCGCAGCATCAGCCCGGTGACGCCTGAAGATTGCGCGGCGAGCGTCAGCTTGCGGCTCGCGACGAGATCGAACTGCCTGACATCACCCCAGAGCTCGAGCACCACAGCGCCGAGCGCATCGCAGGCGAGCGCGTCGGCCGAAGTGCGTAGCGCGCTCTCGACATCGGCGGCGCGCACCATCACGACGCGGCGCGGATCGAGGCCAAGCTCGGCGAGCCCGCTCATCGACAGCGCGCCTGTTTCGAGCTCCGAAAAATCCTGCCGCACCCACAGCAGCGGCCGCTGTCCCGAGACGCGCCCTGCGAGGCCCATGACAAAACCCGTCGCGGCCGTCCCCTGCCGACCCTCGCAAAACACCTCGTGGATCGCCGCGCGCGCGAGCCCGCCCTTCAGCGCGGCGTCGGCCTCGCCATGGCCGAGCGCGACCCGATCGTGATGATGCACGACCTCCGCCGTCTCGATGCGCTCGATCTGGCCGCGCAAGGTCGCAAGCGCGCTGATGCGTGCGCTGCTCATGCTCGCCGCTCCTTCAGAGGTGATTGCCGGTGGCTCTCGAAAAGAGAACCAGCGGCTGGCTCATTTGTTCATGATATGTTCTAATATAAAGCTAACGGCGCCCGAAGAGTCAATCGAATTGGCACGCCAAAGATTCATGAGTGGAATCAAAGAGATTCAAGCATGGACATACAACGCAAACTGGCAATTCTCGCGGATGCCGCCAAGTACGACGCCTCCTGCGCCTCCAGCGGCACCGAGAAGCGGGATTCCAGCGACGGCAAGGGCATGGGCTCGACCGCCCCAGGCATGGGCATCTGCCATTCCTACGCGCCGGATGGACGCTGCATCTCGCTGCTCAAGGTGCTGCTGACCAACGCCTGCAATTACGATTGCCTCTATTGCGTCAACCGCGCCTCCTCCAACGTGCCGCGCGCCCGCTTCACCATCGAAGAGGTGGTCAAGCTGACGCTCGACTTCTACCGGCGCAATTACATCGAGGGCCTGTTTCTCTCCTCCGGCATCATCCGCAGTCCCGACTACACCATGGAGCAAGTGGTGAGCGTCGCGCGAAAACTGCGCGAGGAGCATCACTTCCGCGGCTACATCCATCTGAAGACCATTCCCGAGGCCGACGACGCGTTGATCGCGGAGGCCGGCAAATATGCCGACCGTCTCTCCATCAACATCGAGATGCCGCAGGAGACGAGCCTGCAGCAATTCGCGCCGGAGAAAGATGTCCGAGCGATCCGCCGCACCATGGGCCGGCTGCGGCTGAAGCTCGACGAGGCCGAGGAAAGCCGCACCGCGAAGACGAAAGCAAAACCGCAGCGCTTCGCGCCGGCCGGCCAAAGCACGCAGATGATCGTCGGCGCCGACAACGCGAACGACCACACCATCCTCCACACCAGCGCCAATCTCTACGGCTCCTACCGGCTGCGGCGGGTCTACTACTCCGCCTTCAGCCCGATCCCCGACGCCAGCCGCGCCTTGCCTCTGGTGCAGCCGCCGCTGCTGCGCGAGCACCGGCTCTACCAGGCCGACTGGCTGATGCGGTTCTACGGATTCGACGTCGGCGAGATCGTCGACGACAGCGCGATGCTGCCGCTCGACATCGATCCGAAACTCGCCTGGGCGCTGCGCCATCGCGATCGCTTCCCGCTCGACGTCAACCGCGCCAGCCGCGAGGAGCTGCTGCGCGTGCCGGGCTTCGGCACCAAGGCGGTCGAGCGCATCATCGCGACGCGCCGCACCACCACGATCCGCCTCTCCGATCTCGCGCGCCTGCACGTGCCCCGCAACAAGGCGCTGCCGTTCATCGTCCTCAGCGATCACCGCCCCTCAGCGCACCGCCTCGATGCGGCCGGGCTGATCGAACGGTTCAAGCCGAAGGCAACGCAACTGGGGTTTGGCTTCTGATGCAGTACATCATCCTCGACACCGAAACCGATTTCGACGGCTGGCGCAAAGCGGCGCGTTCACTCGTGCTTCATCATGTGGAGCCCGCCGATGTCACCTGGGCCGTGCAGGGCGGCGAAGCCGATTTGTTCGCGCCACCCGCGCCGTCTCCGATCCTCGAGGTGAACGACGGCACCTTCAACGTTCCGGCAAAATTCGTCGAGCTCGCCCAGGCCGCGATCCTGCATCGCGATGGCGAGCGTTTTGCGATCCTCTATCGCCTGCTGTTCCGGCTGAAGGACGATCACGATCTCATCGAGGTCGCGACCGACTCCGATGTCGCGCAGGTCATTGCGATGGCGAGAGCGGTTCATCGCGACGAGCACAAGATGCATGCCTTCGTGCGCTTCCGCGAGATCGGCCGCGAGCGCGCCGCGCATTACGTCGCCTGGTTCGAGCCGGAGCATCACATCGTCGAGCTCGCCGCGCCGTTTTTCGCAAAACGCTTTGCCGACATGCCGTGGTCGATCCTGACGCCGGACCTCTGCGCGCATTGGGACGGCCACGCGCTCTCGTTCACGCCGGGCGTGAGCAAGAGCGAGGCACCTGGCGAAGACCGGCTGGAGGAAACCTGGCGGCGCTACTACGCCAGCATCTTCAATCCGGCCCGGCTGAAGGTGAAGGCGATGCAGACGGAGATGCCGAAGAAATACTGGAGGAACCTGCCCGAGGCTTCGATCATTAAACCCCTGATCGAGGACGCCGAGCGCATGACCGGCGCCATGATCGCCAATGCCGCAACCGATCCGCACAAGCCTCAGAAGCGGGCGGAGGCTCCGATGAAACGCAAACCTGCTGCCGACGATCTCGAAGCCCTCCGCGAGGAGGCCGCGCATTGCCGCGCCTGCCATCTCTACAAGGACGCGACACAGACCGTGTTCGGCGAGGGCCCGAAGAACGCCAACATCATGCTGGTCGGCGAGCAGCCCGGCGACAAGGAAGATCTCGCCGGCCATCCTTTCGTTGGACCCGCCGGGCAGATGCTCGACCGCGCGCTGGAGGAAGCCGGCGTCGACCGCAAGAAGGTCTACGTCACCAACGCGGTCAAGCACTTCAAATTCGTGCCGCGCGGCAAGATCCGCCTGCATCAGAAGCCGAACACACCTGAGATCCGGGCCTGCCGGCAATGGTATGAGCGGGAAGTTTCGGCAATCCAGCCTGATCTCATCGTCGCGATGGGCGCCACCGCCGCGCAGAGCGTGTTCGGCAAGATCACTCCGATCGGAAAGACCCGCGGCCGGCTCATAGACCTGCCCGATGGACGCAAGGCGCTGGTGACGGTGCATCCGTCCTATCTGCTGCGGCTGCCCGATCCGGAAGCGAAAGTACTGGAGTATCAGCGCTTTGTCGAAGACCTGAAGATCGCCGCCGCCTTGCAGAAGAAAGCTGCCCGCGCCGCTTAAATAGAAGAGGAAAGCGACGTTAGCACGCAGGTTGTCATCCAGCCTTCAAATCATTCGCGGACAATAGCCCTTCCAATAGGTTAAGGGGCGTTCAAACATGACCGATGTAGCATTTAACGGGACGGTAGCCGATGGCACGCCGATCCAGCCGGCTTCCCGGCCAAACCTCGACAAGGGCTTCAACCCTCTCACGATGATCCTGTTCTTCGGCATCCTCGCCGCGGGCCTGCTGTTCGTCGCCTACAGCATCTATGTCGACGTCAACGCGACCGGCACCAAGGTCACGACCTTCCTGCCCTACATCCTTCTGTTCGTCGCGCTCCTGATCGCGCTCGGCTTCGAATTCGTCAACGGCTTCCACGATACCGCCAATGCGGTGGCGACGGTGATCTACACCCATTCGCTGCCCGCCGAATTCGCCGTGATGTGGTCGGGCTTCTTCAACTTCCTCGGCGTGCTGCTCTCCTCCGGTGCGGTCGCCTTCGGCATCGTCTCGCTGCTGCCGGTCGAGTTGATCCTCCAGGTCGGCTCCAGCGCCGGCTTCGCCATGGTGTTCGCGCTGCTGATCGCTGCGATCATCTGGAATCTCGGCACCTGGTTCTTCGGACTTCCCGCCTCCTCCTCGCACACGCTGATCGGCTCGATCATCGGCGTCGGCATCGCCAACGCCGTCATGCGCGGCCGCGACGGCACCTCGGGCGTGGACTGGAGCAAGGCCACCGAGATCGGCTACGCGCTGCTGCTGTCGCCGTTGTTCGGCTTCATCTGCGCCGCCGTGCTGCTGCTGGTTCTCAAGCTCATCGTGCGCAACCCGGCACTCTATGCTGCGCCCGAAGGCCACAAGGCGCCGCCGCTCTGGATCCGCGGCATCCTGATTGCGACCTGCACCGGCGTCAGCTTCGCGCACGGCTCGAACGACGGCCAGAAGGGCATGGGCCTGATCATGCTGATCCTGATCGGCACCGTCCCGACCGCCTACGCGCTCAACCGCGCGCTGCCGGAATCCCAGGTCGCCCAGTTCCAGAAGACGTCGGAGGCCGCCTCCAAGGTGATCTCGGCCAAGGGCGCCGGCCACAGCATCATCGGCGATCCCCGTCCGGCCGTGACGCAGTACATCGCACTGCATCACATCAACGAAGGCACCTACCCCTCGCTCGCCGTGCTCGTGAAGGATGTCGGCGATCAGGTTGCCAAATACGGTTCGCTGAACAAGGTGCCGGCGGAAGCGGTCGGCAACACCCGCAACGACATGTACCTGACCTCGGAAGCGATCCGCTTCCTGATGAAGGACAAGGAAAACGATCTCAACAAGGACGAGGTCGCGACCTTAAACGCCTACAAGGGCTCGCTCGACGCCGCCACGAAGTTCATCCCGAACTGGGTGAAGATCGCGGTCGCCATCGCGCTCGGCCTCGGCACCATGATCGGCTGGAAGCGCATCGTGATCACCGTCGGTGAGAAGATCGGCAAGACCCATCTCACCTACGCCCAGGGCGCCTCCGCCGAGCTCGTCGCCGCCGCCACGATCGGCGCCGCCGACGTGTTCGGCCTGCCGGTCTCGACCACCCACGTGCTGTCGTCCGGCGTCGCCGGCACCATGGCGGCCAATGGCTCGGGCCTGCAATTGGCGACGATCCGCAACCTGCTGATGGCCTGGGTGCTGACGCTTCCCTGCGCGATCATGCTGTCGGCCACGCTCTACGTGATTTTCTCGCGCATGTTCTAAGCCGAGCAGATCCCGCAACGACAAAGGGCCCGTGCGATGCGCGGGCCCTTTCATTTTGTGCGTCGGACGTGAGCCTTACGACGCCGCGAGCTGTTCCTCGACCAGCTTGACCCAATAGGACGTGCCGTAGACGATCGCCTCGTCGTTGAAATTGTAGGCGGGGTGATGCAGGCCGGCACTGTCGCCGTTGCCGCAGAAGATGAAGGCGCCGGGGCGCGCTTCCAGCATATAGGCGAAATCCTCCCCGCCCATCAGCGGCGGCATCTCGAGCACGTTGGCTTCGCCCGCAACCTGCTTCGCAATGCGCGTCGCCACTTCGGTCTCCGCGGCATGGTTGTTCACGACGGGATAGTTGCGTTTGTAGTGCAGATCGATCTTGGCGCCCGTAATCTGCGCCACGCCCGCCACCACCTCGTGCACGCGCTTCTCGACCAGCTTGCGCACCTCAGGTGTCAGCGTGCGGATGGTGCCGCGCAGCGTCGCCGTCTGCGGAATGACGTTGCGGGCGTTGCCGGCGTGGAACTCGCAGATCGAGATCACCGCCGATTCCAAGGGATCGACGCTGCGCGCGACGATCGATTGCAGCGCCGTGATTACCTGCGCGCCGACCAGCACCGAATCCACGCATTTGTGCGGACGCGCGGCATGACCGCCGAAGCCCTCGATCACGATATCGACCTCGTCGGTCGCCGCCATGATCGGGCCCGGCCGGATCGCGAACGAGCCGATCGGGATGCCGGGGCCGTTGTGCATGCCGTAGACCTGCTCGATGCCGAAGCGCTCCATCAGCCCGTCCTTGACCATGGCCGCACCACCGGCGCCGCCTTCCTCGGCCGGCTGGAAGATCACCACCGCATCGCCGGCGAAGTTGCGGGTCTCGGCAAGGTAGCGCGCCGCGCCGAGCAGCATCGCCGTGTGGCCGTCATGGCCGCAAGCGTGCATCTTGCCGGGGGTCTTGGAGGCGTAAGGCAGGTTGGTCTCTTCGTCGACAGGCAGCGCATCCATGTCGGCGCGCATGCCGATCACCCTGAGCCCCTCGCCGGCCGGCTTGCTGCCCTTGATCACGCCGACCACGCCGGTCTGGCCGACACCGGTCACGACCTCGTCGCAGCCGAACTCGCGCAGGCGGTCCGCGACGAATGCTGCGGTGCGGTGAACGTCGTACAGCAGCTCGGGATGCTCATGGATGTCCCGGCGCCAGGCCTGAATATCGGGTTGGAGGTCGGCGACGCGGTTCACAACTGGCATGGAGGGTCTCAAGCTTGGTTGAAAATACAGCACTGTCTACCATGCAAGCGCGAGTCCACCCAACTGCTTGGGGTCCGGGGTAGCTCTGTCTTCCCGTCATGGCCGGGCTTGTGGCCAGCTTGTCTTGCCCATCCACGTCTGAGTATTAGGACGGGAAGCGCGTGGAAGCCCGGGACAAGCCCGGGGATGACGCCTGTTTGGGTGGAAGCAGAATGCCAAGACGGCTCGAAGGTGAGTTTGACTATATCGTCGTCGGAGCCGGCACCGCCGGCTGCATCCTCGCCAACCGGCTGTCCGCCGAGCCAAAGAACCGTGTCCTGATTCTCGAAGCCGGCGGCGACGACAACTGGATCTGGTTCCATATCCCGGTCGGCTATCTCTTCGCGATCGGCAATCCGCGCTCGGACTGGATGTTCAAGACCGAGGCCGAGCCGGGCCTGAACGGCCGCGCGCTCGCCTATCCGCGCGGCAAGGTGATCGGCGGCTGCTCGGCGATCAACGCCATGATCTCGATGCGCGGCCAGGCCGCCGATTACGATCACTGGCGCCAGCTCGGCATGACCGGCTGGGGCTATGACGATGTGCTGCCGCTGTTCAAGCGGCTGGAAGACCACTTCCTCGGCGCGAGCGAGCATCACGGCGCCGGCGGCGGCTGGCGCATCGAGGCGCCGCGGCTGTCGTGGGCGGTGCTCGACGCCGTTGGAGACGCCGCCGAGGAGATGGGCATCAAGCGCATCCCGGATTTCAACACCGGCGACAACGAAGGCACCAGTTACTTCCATGTCAACCAGAAGCGCGGCCGCCGCTGGTCATCGGCACGCGGCTTCCTCAAGCCGGCCCTGAACCGCCCCAATCTGCGGCTCGAGAAGCATGTGCTAGTCGATCGTCTCATCATCGAGCAGGGCCGCGCCGTCGGCGTGCGTTTCATCCAGAACGGCGAGATCATCGAGGCGCGTGCCAAGCGCGAAGTCGTCCTCTCGGCCGGCTCCATCGGCTCGGTGCAGGTGCTGCATCGCTCCGGCATCGGGCCTGCCGACTGGCTATCACCGCTTGGCATCGACATCGTCATGGACAAGCCCGGTGTCGGCCGCAATTTGCAGGACCATCTCCAGCAGCGCGCGATCTACAAGGTCGAGGGCGTACGCACGCTGAACGAGACCTATTACAATCTGTTCCGACGCGGCCTGATGGGGCTCGATTACGCCTTCCGCCGCCGCGGTCCCTTGACGATGGCGCCATCGCAGCTCGGCATCTTCACGCGTTCCGACGCGACGCGCGCGCGGGCCAACATCCAGTTCCACGTGCAGCCGCTGTCGCTCGATAAGTTCGGCGATCCGCTGCACCGCTTCCCCGCGATCACGGTCAGCGCCTGCAATCTTCAGCCGACCTCGCGCGGCACCGTGCGCCTGCGCACGGCGACGCCCGACGAGAAGCCGATCATCGCGCCGAATTACCTCTCGACCGACGACGACCGCCAGGTCGCCGCCGACGCCATCCGCACCACCCGCCGCCTGATGCAGCAGAAGGCCCTGGCAAAGTACCACCCGAGCGAATATCTGCCCGGCCCGTCGGTCGGCGACGACGAAGCCTCCCTCGCCAAGGCCGCCGGCGATATCGGCACCACCATCTTCCATCCCGTCGGCACCGCCAAGATGGGCGCAGCGAACGATCCCATGGCGGTGGTCGATGAGCGCCTGCGCTTCTACGGCCTCGGTGGCCTGCGCATCGTCGACGCCTCGATCATGCCGACCATCACCTCGGGCAACACCAACACGCCGACGGCGATGATCGCGGAGAAGGGCGCGACGATGATCCTGGAGGATGCGAAGTAGCATCGCATCGCCATGGTCAATCCGCACCGCTTTTCAATTGGCCCCGCCGGCGCAGAGATCGCCATGTTGCAATGGGGCGAGAGCGGGAAACCGCCCGCCCTGCTCGTGCACGGCACCGGTTTCGTCGCCGATGTCTGGAACGAGGTCGCGCGCGAGCTTGCGTCGACCTACACCGTCTACGCCCTCGACCGCCGCGGCCACGGCGCCAGCCACAAGCCCAGCACCTATCACTTCCTGGACTTTGCCGACGACGTCTGCCGGGTCATCGATGCGCTCGGGCTGCGCGACGTCTACGGCATCGGCCACAGTGCGGGAGCGACCGACCTCCTGCTCGCGGCAAGGCTATTGCCCGGGCGTTTCACGCGCCTGTTCGTGATGGAGCCGACCATCATGGACCCGCGCGCGGCACGCTCCGGCGGATTGGACGAAGGGGCCCTGTCCCGCGTGCAAGGCGCGCTGCGCCGGCAGGCGGAATTCGACAGCCACGATGCCGTCTTCAACCGCTACCGCGCGGCACCGGCATTCGCGGATTGGACCGAAACGTCGCTGCGGGCCTATGTGCGTCACGGCTTCATGCCGATCGAGGATGGCCGAGTCCGGCTCTGCTGCACGCCCGAGATCGAGTCGGCGATGCTGCGTCCGATCTACGAGGCGATGACACAGGTTTACGTCGGCGATGCGCGCGGCAATCCGTTTGCCTCGCTCGCCGAGATCGCCTGCCCGGTGCGCGTCACCACCGCCGCGAAGTCGGGGCCGATCTACAAGGTGATGGCGGCGCGTGCGGTCTCGCTGATTCCGCGCGTCAGCACGCTGGTCTTTGAAGGCGCCGGGCACTGCGTGGCGCAGGAGGTGCCTGCTCTCGTGGTCGAAGCGGTGCGGGAGTTCGCGAACTAAGTCTCGTGCCCCGGACGCGCTGCAGCGTGCAACGCTGCTGCGCAGAGCCGGGGCCCATCTTACAACGTACCGTGCGGCCTTCTAGGTCCCGGCTCTGCAGCGCACCGCCAAGAGGCGCTGCGCTGCGTCCGGGACACGAGAGCCACCTCACGAAATCGTCATCGCGTCTGGGAATAAGCCTCCCCCTCCCCCAATCACCTCCCCGCAGCCCAATTCCGGGCGAAGCGGAGAGGTGCGATGAGCGGACACGATCACGGGGACGACGGCGTCAGCCGCCGCAAGGTGCTGGAATGCATGACCTGGGCCGGCACGGGGGTGCTCTGGACCGTCACGGGTGGCGTGCCGCGCTCGCTCGGCATCATCGATTCGGCTGAAGCCGCGACGGCGGCCACGCCCGGCATGACCTTCCTCCAGATCAGCGACAGCCATGTCGGCTTCGACAAGCCGGCCAATCCCAACGCGCTCGGCACGCTGGAGGAGGCCGTGAACAAGATCAACGCGATGCCGGCAAAACCGTCCTTCATGATCCACACCGGCGACATCACGCATCTGTCGAAGGCCGCCGAGTTCGACAATGCCGAGCGCATCATCTCGCAGAGCAAGCTCGACGTGCACTACGTTCCGGGCGAGCATGACTTCCTCGACGAGGAGGTGAAGTTCTATCGCGAGCGCTACGGCCGCGGCACCAAGGGCCAGGGCTGGTACTCCTTCGACGCCGGCGGCGTGCACTTCGTCGGCCTCGTCAACGTCGTCGACCTCAAGGCCGGCGGCCTCGGCAATCTCGGCGCCGAGCAACTCGCCTGGCTCGCGGACGATCTGCGCGGCAAGTCGAAATCGACGCCAGTCGTCTTGTTCGCCCACATCCCGCTCTGGACCGTCTATCCCGAATGGGGCTGGGGCACCGAGGACGGCGGCCGCGCGCTGGAGCTCGTGAAGGGCTTTGGCTCGGTGACCGTGCTCAACGGCCACATCCACCAGGTGATGCAGAAGGTCGAGGGCAACGTCACCTTCCACACCGCGCGCTCGACCGCCTTCCCGCAGCCGTCGCCGGGGGCCGCCCCCTCGCCCGGACCGATGAAGGTCGAGGACGCAAAACTCCGCTCCATGCTCGGCGTTGCCAGCGTCAACTTCAAGCAGAACGAGCAGCGGCTCGCGATCATCGACACGCCGCTCCAGGGTTGATCCAGGGCCAGACGGAAGCTGACAATGAAAACCCTCAACCGCCGCGACTTCGGTGTCGACCTCGGTCTCGCTTTGGCCGCGGCCATCCTGTTGCCCGCCACAAAAGCCCGTGCCGACAACGACCTGGAAGTGCATATCGACAATTTCGTGTTCCAGCCGGCCGAGCTCAAGATCAAGGTCGGCACCACCGTGACCTGGACCAACCGGGACGACATCCCGCACACCGTGGTGTCGGCCGGCAAGTTCAGGTCCAAGACCCTGGACACCGACGACAAGTTCTCGTTCACCTTCACCAATGCGGGCGACTACAAGTATTTTTGTTCGCTGCACCCGCACATGACGGGGATGATCAAGGTTGAGTAACGTCTCCAACCAAGGCATCAACGTCTTGCCCGGCCGGTGGTCCCACGCCGGCCGGGCTCACGCGTCTTCGGCCGCGGCCGTAGCGGAAGCAAAGCAAGAGGCAAAGCGAGGAGCGATGCCCGCCAACGACGATTTGCAGAAGGCTCAGCGCTTCCGTGAAGCTGCGCTGCCCTATCTCAACGACGTCTATACGCTCGCGCGCTATCTCTTGCGCGACGCCTCCGACGCCGAGGATGCGGTGCAGGAGTGCTATCTGCGCGCGCTGAAGCACTTCGACAGCTACCGTGGGCCGGCGATGAAACCTTGGCTGTTCGCGATCCTGCGCAATGTCTGCAACGCCGAATACGCACGGCGGGCGCACCGGCCGAGCGCGATCGAGGATACGCCCGGCGCCGACGAGCAGACGCCGTTATGGCAGGAGAGCGAGGCAAGCCCCGAGACCGAGGTGCTGCGCAGCCGCGATGCCGGCACCATCCGCAAGCTGATCGAGGCACTCGCCGAGCCGTTCAGGGAAACATTCGTGCTGCGGGAGATCAACAACCTGTCCTATCGTGAAATTGCCGAGGCGGCCGGCGTGCCCGTCGGCACCGTGATGTCCCGCCTCGCCCGCGCCCGCGCCATGCTGCGCGCGGCCTGGACGGCGGAAGAGGAGCATTCGAAATGACCTGCGACGAAGCAAAGATCCTGCTTCACGCGCTGCTCGACAACGAGCTGGACGCCGGCCATGCGCGCGAGGTCGAAGCCCATATCGCAAGCTGTCCGGACTGCGCCGCCGAGTTTGCCGCTCAGCGCCAGATGCAGCGCGTGCTCGCCGACACCGATTTGCGCTACACCGCGCCGGCGAGCCTCCGCACCCGCATCGAGGCCTCGTTGCCGCAGCCGCAGCGCCAGCAACCGACCCGCCGCTCCGTGCTGCGCGGCTTTGCCATGGGCTCGGCGGTCTCCGCGCTCGCCGCCTCCGGCGTCGTCGCCGTGGTGCTGCGCCAGGACGACCAGCAGCGCATCCTGTCGGAGGTCGTCTCCGCGCATCTGCGCTCGCTCCAGGCCGGTCACCTCATCGACGTGGTCTCGACCGACCAGCACACGGTGAAGCCGTGGTTCAACGGCAAGCTCGACGTTGCGCCGCCCGTGATCGACCTCACCGCGCAAGGCTTTACGCTGGTCGGCGGCCGGCTCGACTATATCGACGCACGCGCCATCGGCGCCGTCGTCTACAAGCGCCGGCAGCACGTGATCAACCTGTTCGTGTCGCAGACGTCGAACGCGGAATATCGCGCACCGAAGACCGAGACCATGCAGGGCTTCAACTGCCGCCGCTGGGGCAATCGCGGCCTGAACTTCTGGGCCGTCAGCGATATCGGCGCCGACGAGCTCGCCGAGTTCGTCGACAAGTTCGAGGCCGCGATGAAGGCGAATGTAGAGGGGTAGACCCAAGGTATGTATCACACACTGATACATTCTCCTTGCGTCTGTATCAGACTATGATACACTGCCTCTGTGATCAGAACGTTTCGGGACAAAACCACTGAAGCGGTCTTTAACGGCGAAAGTCCAAAGGGCTTTCCGGCCGACCTCGTGAAGGTTGCGCGGCGGAAGTTGCGCTATCTTCACGCGGCCGCCGAGCTCGGCGACTTAAGGGCGCCGCCCGGCAACCGCCTCGAAGCCTTGGCAGGCGATCGCAAGGGACAGCACTCGATCAGGATCAACGATCAATTCCGAGTGTGCTTCATCTGGACCGCGGAAGGTCCCGCTGAGGTCGAGATCGTGGACTATCACTAAGAGAGCGAGAAGATGGCGAGAAAGCTCAAGCCCATGCATCCTGGTGAGGTTCTGCGGGAAGAATTTCTGATCCCGCTGAACATGTCCGCCGGCGCGCTCGCCAAGACATGCGGCCTGCCGCGCACGCGCCTTGAGCGGATTGCGAGTGAGCAGACCGGGATTACCGCCGACACGGCACTTCGGCTTGGCAAGGCGCTCGGCACGACCGCCGAACTTTGGCTCAATCTTCAGAACGATTTCGACATCCAGATCGCCAAACGCGATCTCGGCAAGGCGCTCGATCGCATCGAGACCGTCAACAAGCCCAAAGCGGCCTGAGCGATCGTACGGCGCCTGCGCGCGTTATTCGAGCGGGGGAAACCGTTCGAACACCGGCAATTCGTGCGCCCGCTCCATCCAGCCAATCCGCTCGGCGATCTGGATGTGCATCATGGCCGGAATGGCATCGGGGTCATCATAGGTGCCGCTCTGGATGTCGATGACGTCGGGCATCAGGTTTTCGTTGACGTAGAACAGCCCCGTGCCGCAATCGGCACAGAAGTGCCGGCGTCCATGCTCCGAGGAGTGGTAGATCTTCGGCTGGCCCCGCACCACTTTGACCGCTTCGCGCGAATACATCGCCCAGCCGACCATCGGCGCTCCCGAATGGCGACGGCAATCCGCGCAGTGGCAGAGCGCGTGCACCATCATGTCGCCGTTCACCTCGTAGCGGATCGCACCGCAATGACAGCCGCCAGTCACAGGCATCGCGCAACTCCTCTCCCGGTCAGGTCAATGCCGGGAAGGTAAGTGCCGATTTGGCGTTTCAGGAGGCAGACTGCTTCAGCAGGCCGCACGTCGCGACATCAGGCCGCGGCGGAGGCCTTACGCCGACCGCCGCACCGCGTTGTCCACCAGCGTCTTGCCGAGCGACCAGATCGCGCCGGGGACCTTGTGGCTGCCGGCGATGACGTCGTCGAAGGCGCGCTCGATCCAGTTGCAGTCTTCTTCGGTGATGGTGAGCGGCGGCAGCAGCTTGATGGTGTGGCTGCCGTGGCCGGCGACCTGGGTGAGGATCTTGTGGTCCTTGAATAGCGGCACGGTGATGAGCTGGCAGAACAAGCCCTTGTTGGCGGTCTCCAGCACGTTCCATGAGGCGCGCAGGCGCAGCGACTTCGGCGGGCCGAACTCGACGCCGATCATCAGGCCCTTGCCGCGCACTTCCTTCATCAACTCGTAGCCGGGCACCATGCGCGTCAGCGCGAGGCGCAGCTCGGCGCCGCGCTTGGCGGCGGACTCGATCAGCTTCTCGGACTCCATGACATCGAGCGTGGCGATGCCCGCGGCCATCGCCAGGTCGTTCTTGGAGAAGGTCGAACCGTGCACCACCGCACGGTCCATCTGGTTGAAGATCTTGTCGAAGATGCTCTTGCGCGTCAGCACCGCGCCGACCGGCACGTGGCCACCGGACAGCGACTTCGACAGCAGCACCATGTCGGGCTCGACATTCCAGTGCTCGACTGCGAGGAAGCGGCCGGTACGGCCCATGCCGGTCTGGATCTCGTCGGCGACGAACAGGGTGCCGTATTTCTTGCAGAGCGCGGCCGCGCCCGGCAGGAACTCGTCGGTGGGCATGTTGACGCCCTTGCCCTGAATCGGCTCGACGACGAAGGCTGCGACCTCGCGCGAGGCCAGCGCCTTTTCCAGCGCGGCCAGGTCGTTGAACGGGATCGACGTGCAGCCCGGCAGCAGCGGCTCGAAGCCGGTGCGGAAATTCGAATCACCCGTCAGCGACAGCGCGCCATAGGTCAGGCCGTGATAGCCGTGGGCGCAATAGACGATGCCGGGACGCCCTGTCGCGCCACGGGCGAACTTGATCGCCGCTTCGACGCATTCGGCGCCGGAATTGGCGAAAAACGCCTTGTCGAGATAGGGGACGTATTTCAGGAGGCGCTCGGCGAGCACGCCGGCGAGCGTCGAGACGTCGAACTGGACGAGATTGGGCAAATCGGCGTCGAGCACGCTCTTGAGCGCCTCGCGCATGACCGGATGGTTGCGTCCGATCGCGAACACGCCGAATCCGGACAAAAGGTCGAGATAGCGCGCCCCGTCGCGGTCGTAGAGGTACTGCCCCTGCCCCTTCTGGAAGCCGACATCGTAGCCGATGGTCTTCAGAACCCGGACGAACTGCTCGTTCAGGTACCGATTATGCAGAGCGCTGCGCTGGGCCTGACGGTCCGCGAACAGCTGAGACATGTCTGGATTTGGACTGTGCATCCGCTACATACTTCGGTTGAGGGCCGTCTCGTCAACTGAAAACGGACCGTTACTGAAAACGGCTGTGCGGCCTTTTGCCCTTTTTCGGACCATCTTCGCAAGCACAGCTTTAGACCATGTTGCACTGCCAAGGAACTCTCATGCGTTTAGCCCTTTACACCGGAATTATACTGGCTGGCGGTTACACCTGCCTGACCCCGGCGCTCGCCGCCGATCCTACCGGCGACTGGCGGGTCGCCGACGGCGTCGCCAACATCCGTGTCGCCCAATGCAATGGCAGCATGTGGGGCGCAGTTTCCTGGGAAAAACAGCCCGGCGGCCGCGACGAGAACAATCCGGATGTGTCAAAAAAGAACAGGCCGACGCTGGGCATGGCGACCCTGATCGACATGAAGAAGAAGCCCGGCGTCGATCAGTGGGAAGGACAGGTCTACAACGCCAAGGACGGCCAGCTCTACAGCGCGACCATCACGCCTGCCGGCACCGACCAGCTCGAAATCAAGGGCTGCGTGATGGGCTTCCTCTGCGGCGGCGAGACCTGGACCCGGGTCGGCCCGCCGATCCCCTTGAGCACAGCGAACGCCATGGCGAAGGGTGGACCGAAGTCCACGGCGCCGAAAGCCCAGAGCACGACGGGCGCCGCAGCGCCTGCAGCCCCCGCGCCCGCAGCCCCGAAGACCGCCGCCAAGCCCGGTCAGAAAGGCGCCGCCGACACGGTCGGCGACATCTGCCTACTCCCTGAGATTGCGGGGCTTGCCCATTAGGGCCGGCTGGAACAGCAGCACCGCGGCAAGCGTCGTCACCAGCGAGAGTGCGAGCAGCTTGCCCATGCTGGACGTGCCGGGATGGCTCGACAGCCACAGGCTGCCGAACGCAGTCGCCGTCGTCAGCGCACTGAAGAAGATTGCGCGCGTGAGGCTGGTCTGGAGCAGATTCGTTCTGCCCGAGCGCCAGGCCACGACATAATAGATCTTGAAGGCGACGCCGACGCCGAGCAGCAGCGGGAACGCGACGATGTTGGCGAAGTTGAGCGGCAGGCCGATCAACACGCAGATTTCGAGCGTCACCGCGCCGGCCACCAGCAGCGGCACCAGCGTCATCAGCACGTCGACGAACCGCCGCAACGTGATCCACAGCAACAGGCTGATCACCAATAGCGCGTAGATGCCGGCGTGGATGAACGCCTTCACCACGGTATCGCCGGACTTCAGGATCGAGACCGGCCCGCCGATCGCCGTCGGCTCGGCCGCGAGCACCGCGGCGGCAAATCTGCGCAGCGTGTCGTTGTCGTTGGGATCGCCCTTGGGCAGCGCTTCGACGCGGATGACGCCGTCCTTGCTCTTCCAGGCGCTGACGAGATCGGGCGGCAGCGAGGCCAGGGTCACGGGGCCCGCCTGCATCGCGTTCCTGAGCTGGTCGAACACGATCTTCATCGGCGTGACGAACACGTTCTGCGCCTTGTTGCGCGTGGCCTCGTCGCCATTGGCGAGCTTCTCGAGCGCGTCCGCCAGCCGCCGCGAGGCGACCGCGCCAGGGCCCTTCGTATCACCGGCGGTCCGGCGCAGATTGTCGACCGAGGATTTCAGCGCCTCGACATTTTCCTGATCCGTCGGCGCCGCATCGATCTGGTCGGGGTTGAGCGCGGGGTTCAGCACCTTGGCGCCCTGCGCGATCAGCTTCAGCTTCGGCTGCTGGTCCTGCGGCACGAAGCTGTCGAGCGACATCACCCGCAGCACTTCCGGGACCTTCTCCAGCCTCGCCTCGACCTGCCTCGCCTGCTCCTCCGATGTGGTCATCACGTTGATGGCATTGGCGCCGGTGTTGGGATCCTTGCGCAGGTCGAGGAAGGTCGCGATCGATTCGGCATGCGGGTTGCGCAGGTTCATCGGGTTGAAGTCGAACTTCATGAAATAGAGCAGCGGCAGGCCGGCGAGCGCCAGCAGCAGCGTGCCGCCGACGACCAGCACACGGTGCTTCTCCAGGAAGTGATCGAGCGGCGCCAGGAAGGCGTAGCCGACCGGCTCCATCTCGCCGGGCGGGTTCAAGAGCTTCAGCAGTGCCGGCAGAACCGTGATCGAGGACAGGAACGCCACCAGCATGCCGACGCCGGCAATCTGGCCCAGCTCCGCGATGCCCTTGTAGTCGGTCGGCATGAAGCAGAGGAAGCCGGCCGCGGTCGCCATCGCCGCCAGCGACAGCGGGATCGCCGAACGCTTCGCCGCCAGCACCAGCGCACCCGTGAGGTCGTCGTGCTTGTAGCGCTCCGAGCGATAGCGGACGCTGTACTGGATGCCGAAATCGACGCCGAGGCCGACGAACAGCACCGCGAACGCGATCGACAGCAGATTGAACGAGCCCACCATCATCAGCCCGGCCGCGGTCGTGATCGCGAGTCCGACGAAGAGATTGATGAACACGGCGAAGATGATCTTGGCCGAATGCAGCGCCAGCCACAGGATCACCAGCACGACGAGGACCGTGCCGACGCCGTTCAAGACAGCACCTTCCTGCACGGTGGCGTATTCCTCGTTCGCGATCGGCACCGGGCCGGTCAGCCGCACCCGGGCCTGGAATTTGGTCGGGAAATCGAGCTCGGCGGCAGCCTTGCGGATCGCGTCGGTGGCGTCCTTGCCGGGCTCCAGCGCGTTGTAGTCGAGGATCGGCTTGAACTCGATGAAGGCGCGCCTGTCCGAATCCGACAGCGGCTGGTCGCTGACGAGCTCGCGCCAGGAGAAGGTCGCGTTGCCCTTGTTGACCACGGTCTCGACGGTCTGCGCGATCTGGTTGAAAGGCCGCTCGGTGCTGTCGAGCTTCACCTGCCCGCGCTTGACGCCGGCAAGCCCGGTCTCGAGCGCTCCCGTCAGGCCGCGGATCGAGGGATCGCCGGCCATGATCTCGATCAGGGGCGCTGCGGATTCGAACTGACTGGTCGCCTTGGCAACCTCTTCGGTCGGCAGGAACAACAGGCCGTTGCGCTCGAAGAACTCGCCGGTGCCGAGCTGCTGCATCGACACGAAATTGGTCTTGTCGTCTTTCAGCTTCGCATAGAGCGCGTCCGCCGCGGCGGTCGTCAGCTCGGGCGTCGCGGCCTCAACGACCGCGAGAATCGTCGCGTCGCGGTCGAAGGCGCGGTCGAACTGCTGGTCGCGCTGGCGCCAGTCGAGATTCTGGGAAATCAGCGAATTGATGTCGGTGTTGATGGCGAAGTGCCGCGCGGCGTAATAGCCCGCGCCGACCGACAGCAGGAGCCCGAGAATGACGACGAGGGAGGCAAACCGGGTGCAGGCCCTGACGATGGCAACGACTACGCTTTGCAGCACATCTTTTCTTTCTGGTGAACAGCTTGCCGAAAACGCCCGCTGTTTATCGGAGTTCCCGGGCGAAACCTATTGCTGTTTTGGGTGGCACTCGCCGCACCGAGGTTCGAGGTAAACGGCAAAGGCCGTCGCGAAATGCGGCGGTCGGTATAGCCGGGGAGTTAAGGCGGGAAAGTGGCGATGCGGTGAGCACAAAGGTCGCTTTGCCCACCGGGGGGTACCATATTATAGTACCGCATCGTTAGGGCAGCCGGGGAACCCGGGTTCATTGACCTTTCCTTGCTGCCGATTTTTTGACACAAAGTATTGCGCCTCCATGCGCCGGAACCCCGATGGGGGTGGGTGGTTACCGCGTGCGCGAAACCAATGGTGCGGTTATTGCACCTGATTGGTCAGGGTCGGGGTGCCGCCGGGGACTTGAAGCGGATTGGTGCAACTTGCGTGATGGGCGTCCTATGGAAGTTTACCTAGCGCAGCCGCGCGGCTTCTGCGCCGGCGTGGTGCGTGCGATCGAGATCGTGGAACGGGCGCTGGAGAAGTACGGCCCGCCCGTCTACGTGCGCCACGAGATCGTGCACAACAAGTACGTGGTCGAGAGCCTGAAGAACAAAGGCGCGATCTTCGTCGAGGAGCTGTCCGAGGTTCCGCCGAAGGCCGTGACGGTGTTCAGCGCCCATGGCGTCGCCCGCAGCGTCGAGGAAGAGGCCGCCGCGCGCGACCTTCCGGTGCTCAATGCCACCTGCCCGCTGGTCACGAAAGTTCACAATCAGGGGAAGCGCTACATCACCAAGGGCCGCACCCTGATCCTGATCGGCCATGCCGGCCACCCCGAGGTCGAGGGCACGATGGGCCAGGTTCCCGGCCCCGTGCTGCTGGTCCAAAGCGTTGAAGAGGTTAACGCCCTGGCGCTGCCGGCAGATACGCCATTGGCCTACATCACCCAGACCACCCTGTCGGTCGACGACACCAGGGACATCATCGCGGCCCTCCAGGCCCGCTTTACAGATATTCAAGGTCCGGATATCCGGGATATCTGCTATGCGACACAGAACCGCCAATCTGCGGTAAGGGACTTGAGCAAGCTGGTCGACGTGATCTTGGTGGTGGGCGCTGCCAATAGCTCGAATTCGAACCGGCTCCGCGAAATCGGCACTGAGGCCGGCGTCGCGAGTTATTTGATTGCCGACGGCAGCGAGCTCAATCCGGAGTGGTTGAAGGATGCCAGGACCGTCGGCGTCACGGCCGGCGCCTCGGCGCCCGAGGTACTCGTGGATGACGTGATCGAAGCGATGCGGCGGATCGGACCGGTGAAGGTCCAGGTGCTGCCGGGCCGCGAGGAAAACATCGAATTCAGGCTTCCGGCCGAACTGGCTGCGAGCTGACCTACCCCGAATTCCAATCCCAGAAAGAAACCTGCAATGGCTATCCCCTTCTTCAAGGAAATGCGTATCGGCGGCTATTTGCTCAAGCAGAAACTGCTTGGCCGCAAACGCTATCCGCTCGTGCTGATGCTGGAGCCGCTGTTCCGCTGCAACCTCGCCTGCGTCGGCTGCGGCAAGATCGATTATCCGGATGCGATCCTCAACCGCCGCATGACCGCGCAGGAGTGCTGGGACGCGGCCGACGAGTGCGGCGCGCCGATGGTCGCGATTCCCGGCGGCGAACCGCTGATCCACAAGGAGATCGGCGAGATCGTGCGCGGCCTCGTTGCGCGCAAGAAGTTCGTCTCGCTCTGCACGAACGCGCTGCTGCTCGAGAAGAAGCTCGACCTGTTCGAGCCCTCGCCCTACCTGTTCTTCTCGGTGCATCTCGACGGCCTGCGCGACCACCACGACAAGGCGGTGTCGCAGAAGGGCGTGTTCGACCGCGCCGTCTCCGCGATCAAGGCGGCCAAGGCGCGCGGCTTCACCGTCAACGTCAACGCCACCATCTTCGACGGCCATCCGGCCGAGGAGATCGCAAAATTCCTCGACCTCACCGTCGAGCTCGGTGTCGGCGTCTCGATGTCGCCGGGCTACGCCTATGAGCGCGCGCCGGACCAGGAGCACTTCCTCAACCGCACCAAGACCAAGAAGCTGTTCCGCGACGTCTTCGCGATGGGCAAGGGCAAGAAGTGGAACTTCATGCATTCCGGCCTGTTCCTGGACTTCCTCGCCGGCAACCAGGAATACGAGTGCACGCCGTGGGGCATGCCCGCGCGCAACATCTTCGGCTGGCAGAAGCCCTGCTACCTGCTCGGTGAAGGCTACGCCAAAACCTTCAAGGAGCTGATGGACACCACCGACTGGGACACCTACGGCACCGGCAAGTACGAGAAGTGCGCCGACTGTATGGCCCATTGCGGCTACGAGCCGACGGCGGCGACCGCAGCGCTCAACAACCCGCTGAAGGCGATGTGGGTGTCGCTGCGCGGCATCAAGACCACTGGCCCGATGGTGCCGGAGATCGACATGTCCAAGCAGCGCCCGGCGCAGTACATCTTCTCGGAGCAGGTCCAGAAGAAGCTGTCGGAGATCCGCAAGGACGAAGCGCTCGCCGCCGAACAGAAGGCCGCGCGGAAGGCTTCGACCGCCGCGTAAGCGCGCGGACAACAGATACAAACAGAAAGGCCCGGTCGCGCGACCGGGCCTTTTCTTTTGCTCAGCGCGAAGACGTCGCTCAGGCCGCCTTGGACACCAGGACCTCGCTCTCGATGAGCTCCGTCCCGATCAGATAGTCGCGGCAGCCGCGAAGTGAGCGTAGCGCGCGATTGAAGTCGATGCCGGTCGAGACCAGCGCATGCAGCGTCGTCGGATTGCGCACGATGCCGCGCAGCACGGCTGGAAGGTCGATCTGACCGTTCGGCTTGATCGCGGCACGGGCGAGCGCCGGCAGCGCACGGTGGGCGGGGTCGCTGATGACGCGGACCGCGGCGAAGGGCAGCCCGGCCTCGGCGGCATAGGCAGCCGCGATGTGGCTTTCCATGTCGACGGCCGCAGCCCCGGTCTCGGAATGCAGCGCCGCCTTGCAGGACCGCTTCGTGACCACCTCCTCGGCGCCGGCGAGGCTGCCGCGCACCACGCGGCGGCGGCCCGAGGTCAGGCGGTCGATCAGGTCGTCGCCGAGCGACAGGCCTGCGGCCCAGCGGGTGTCGCCGGACAGCACCTCGGTCGCCAGCACGACGTCACCGGAGCGCAGCGTCGGATCGAGCCCGCCGGCCACGCCGAACGAGATCACGCCGCGAATCGTATCGGGATCGACCACCGTCAGCAGCGCGCGCAATTGGCTGGGGCTGCTGGACGAGCAGATGACGGCCATTCCAGGCCCGGCCGCGATACGGGCCTCCTGAACCAGTCCAGTCACGATCAAGATCGGCCGCGGATCAATGGCATTGCCCGCGGTAAAATAGTCCCCCGTCCCCAAAGTCACATTCCGACCCCTACCACCCTGCTGTTGGTGTTCCGCAAGTTCCGATACCGCGCCAGCGCCCACAGCGGAAAGAACTTTGGGTAACCATGATACCGTAGATAGAACACGCGGGGGAAGCCTGTGGCGGTGTACCGCAGCTCGTCCCACAGTCCTTTTTTGTTCTGTGTTGCAATCAGGTACTCCACCCCGCGGGCGACGGCCGGGTGATCAACCTCGCCTGCCGCCATCAGGGCAAGCAAGGCCCATGCCGTTTGCGAGGCGGTCGACGGGGCGGCCTCCCAGCCCTTGTAGTCCAGGCGGTAGCTGACCGCGTCCTCGCCCCAGCCGCCGTCCTTGTTCTGGATCGAGGCCAGCCAGGCGGCAGCCTTCCGCATCATCGGGTCCTTGTGGTCGACGCCCGCCATGTTGAGGGCGCAGAGCACGGACCAGGTTCCATAGATGAAGTTCAGGCCCCAGCGGCCATACCAGGAGCCCTCGGGATGCTGGGTCTTGCGGAGATAGGCCACGCCGTCGGCGACGTGCTTGCTGGTCTTCTCGGTCTCGCCGAGCTGGGCCAGCATGGAGATGCAGCGAGCGGTGACGTCCTCGGTCGGCGGATCGAGCAGCGCGCCGTGGTCCGAGAACGGAATGTTGTTGAGGTAATATTCGAGGTTGTTGACGTCGAAGGCAGCCCAGCCGCCATCGTCGCTCTGCATGCCCTCGATCCACTCCCGGCCGCGGGCGATCGCGGCATCATAGCCGGTCGCACCGTGCTCCCGGCGCATGCGGTCCATCGACATCACCACGACGGCGGTGTCGTCGAGATCGGGGTAGTGGGCATTGTTGTACTGGAACGCCCAGCCGCCCGGGCGCACGTCGGGCCGCTTCGCCGCCCAGTCGCCCTTCACCTCGAGCTCCTGCTTCGGGATCAGCCAGTCGAGGCCCTGCTTGGCCGCGGGCACCGCCTTGTCGCCGCCGGCTTCCAGCAGCGCATGCGCGGTCAGCGTCGTGTCCCACACCGGCGAGACGCAGGGCTGGCAATAGGCTTCGTCGTCGCGGATCACCAGCAGCTTGTCGATGCCCCGGCGCGTCACCGCACGCGGCGGATAGTTCTCGTCCTTGCCGAGCGCATCGTACATCATGACGATGTTGGCCATCGGCGGATAGATCGCGCCCATGCCGTCCTCGCCGTTCAGCCGCTCCTCGGTGAAGGCGAGCGCCGCATCGATCGCGCGCTGGCGCAGGCTCTTCGGAAACATCGGCTCGATGACGCGCAGGATCGCATCGAGCGAACGGAATAGCAGGAACCAGGCCATGCTCTGATGCGGCGCCTTCGCCGTCATGCCGATCGAGCGCGGATCCTGCAAAAACAGCTCGTCGATGCCGACGCCCTTCGGATTCTTCGCGCGCGGCTTGAGCGCAGCGATCACCATCAGCGGCACCATGGTGGTGCGCGCCCAGTAGGAGATCTTGTTGAGGTGGAACGGCGACCAGAACGGCAGCAGCACGATCTCGATCGGCAGCACCGGCACCGCGCGCCAGGTCACGACGCCGAACGTCGCGAGCAGGAAGCGTGTGAAGACGTTGCTGTGAATCGCGCCGCCGCGGGCATGGATCGCCTCGCGCGCACGCACCATATGAAGCGCATCGACGGAGTCGCCGATCATCTTCAGCGCGAAGTACGCCTTCACGCTGGCGCTCATGTCGAACTCGCCGTCATGCACCAGCGGCCAGCCGCCATGGGCGCCCTGGACGCGGCGCAGATAATTGCCGATCTTGGCCTCGAGCACGGTGTCGACGGGCTCTGCGAGATAATGGCGGAGCAGGATGTACTCGGCCGGAATCGTGCAGTCGGCCTCGAGCTCGAACACCCAGTGGCCGTCCGGTTGCTGGAAGCCGAGGACGCCTTGCGTGGCGAACGCAATGCTCGAGTCCAAGGTCCTCGATTCCAAGGTCCTCGATTCCAGGACTTCGCGATTGGGCGCGTTCACGGAATCCATCTCGCTCGATTACTCCGATAGTTGATTGAAAATGACCGGGACATCCGCCCGTCAGGGCCGCTTTCAAGATCCTTTGGCGGCCAGAACCAGATCCGCGGCGCGGTCACCGGACCGGACCGATCCTTCGATCGTTGCAGGCAATCCCGTAGCAGTCCAATCGCCGGCAAGGAACAGGTTTTTCAGCGTAGTCGCCGGCCCTGGACGCAGGGCATTCTGGGCCGGCGTCGCCGCAAATGTGGCACGGCGCTCGCGCACGATCTGCCACGGCGGCAGCTCGCCGGACACGCCTGCGGCCTCGCAGACATCGTTCCAGATCGCCTGCGCCAGTTCCTCGCGCGGCATGTCGACCAGGCGGTCGCCATTGCTGATGGTGACTGAGAGCCGGTTCGGGAACGCGAACAGCCATTCCACGACGCCGCCGATCACACCGAGGATCGGCGCCGAACCGGGCGGCGGCTCAAAGCGGAAATGCGCGTTCACGATGGCGCGGAATTCGGTCGGCGTCTTCAGGCCCGGCAGCAGGCTCGCTGCCGCGCGCGGCGGCACCGCCATCACGATGACGTCGCCCGCACCGAGCTGGACCACGTCCTCGCCGCCGAAATTCAGCGCGGTCACCTTGCCGTCGCTGCTGACGAACGACCGCAGCTCGTGGCCGAGCTGAACGGAATGGCCGCGCTCCTGCAGGAATTTCACGGCCGGCTCGATCAGCACGGCGCTGAGGCCGTCGCGCGCGATCAGCGGGCGGCAGGCCTGCCCGCCCGCAAGCAGCGTCTCGCGCACGATGGCGCCGGCAAGTCCGGCCGAGCCCTCGGGCGGATCGACGTTGAGCGCGGCAAGCAGCAGCGGCTGCACCAGGCGCTGATAGAGGATGCCTTCGCAAGGAATCGACTTGCCGACCAGCGTGTCTTCCGAGGCCCAGATCAGCGGCGCCAGCTTCAGATAATCGGTGAGCCCGGTGTCGGGCACGCGGCGGCTTTCGTCGAGCACCCAGGTCGGCAGCCGGCCGTTGCCGAGATCGATCTGCCAGCGCTGGCCGGTCTTGATGTCGACGAAGGGAAACTGCGCGCTGTCAGGGCCGACGAGGCCGGCCTCGGTGCCGATCGAGCGCGCATAGGCGCGCGCATGGCCGTTGCCCGACAGCAGCAAGTGATTGCCGTTGTCGATGGTGAGATTGGTGGCGCCGTCGAAATAGGAGCGGCAGCGGCCGCCGGCCTGGTGCGTCGCCTCGTGCACGGCGACCTTGAAGCCGGCATTGGCGAGCCGCACGGCGGCAGAGAGGCCGGAAATTCCGGCGCCGATGATGTGAGCTGTCTTTTGCATCAGATGAAAGCGTAGCGGAGCAGGATCAGCATGCGTGTGACCTTCGACACACGCACCGGTTCGCGCGGCGCGTTGAAACCGCGCGCGATCAGGAGGTCCAGAATGGAATGGTAGTACTTCGACATGATCCGCGGCGCACGCACGGCGCGGCGCTTGTTGCGGTTCATGATCTCGTCCGACTTTTCGAAATGCGCCTTGGCGCGCTGCGTCAGCGGCACGCAGACCTTCGGCAGCGCGCGCTCGGCGATCACGCGGTTCGGATCGTTGGAGGTGATCCCGGCATGCAGCAGCGCCTCACGCGGCAGATAGAGCCGGCCAAGGCCGGCGTCCTCGTCGATGTCGCGCAGGATGTTGGTGAGCTGGAGCGCGCGGCCCAGATGATGGGCGAGCAGGATGCCGTCCTCTTCCGGCAGGCCGAACACGCGCACCGACAATCGTCCGACAGCGCTCGCGACGCGATCGCAATAGAGATCGAGCGTCGCCATGTCGGGCGCGCGGATGTCCTGCGGCACGTCCATCTCCATGCCGTCGACGATGGCGAGGAAATCCTCCCGCTTCAGGCCGAAGGTCTTCACCGAGGCGACGTAGTCCTTCAGCCGCGGCGGCGGATTGCCCTGATAGAGCGCATCGATGTCGTTGCGCCACTCCTGCAGCGCGGCGAGCCGCTCGTCGCGCGGGCCGTCGGAATCGGCGATGTCGTCGACCTGGCGGCAGAAGCTGTAGATCTGGAACATCGCTTCGCGCTGGTCATGCGGCAGGATGCGCATCGCAGCGTAGAAGGAGCTGTTCGATGCGGTCGAGCCATAATTGGCGCCGGGCGAGGTCGCCTCAAGCGTCATGGGCAGTCCCCGGTCTGGAAATGGCCTTGCGCCCGATCGCGCGGCGGCCGACTTCGCCGATCATGCCGGCGAGGCTGAAGGTGAGCAGCTCGAACTTGTTCAGGTGCACGCGCTCGCGCAAGGGGTCGCGCACCTTCAGGAGGCGCACGATGCGGTCGGCATAGGCCTGGATCACCGCGACGTCGACGCCGAGGCGGAAATCCCGGATCTCCGCAGCTAGCGACCTGCCCTCGTCGAGCAGGGCCTCATTGCGCGCGGCAAGCGACTGAAGGCAGGCCAGCATGGCCGGCGGCGACTGCGCGAGCCCGAGTTGCTCGACCGAGGCGCCGCTCGCGGCCAGCGCATCGCGCGGCAGATAGACGCGGTTGAGCTCGCGGAAATCCTTGCCGCAATCCTGCAGGTGATTGTTGATCTGAAGGCCGGCGCAGAGCGCGTCCGACGCGGCCCAGGTCGAGGTGCTCTCGCCGTGAACGTCGAGCATGAAGCGTCCGACCGGCATCGCCGAATAGCGGCAATAGTGGATCACTTCGTCCCAGGTCTCGTAGCGCAGCTTGGTCACATCCATGCGGAACGCGATCAGCACGTCGAGCGCATGGCGCGGCGTCATGCCGCGGTCAGCCAGCGCACGCCGCAGCGTGACAGCCTCGGCCTGGGTATCGCCCTTGCCGAGCAGTTCCGCCTCGAGCAGGTCGAGATAAGCGAGCTTCTGGTCGGGGGGCAGCGTCGCGTGGTCGGCGATGTCGTCGGCGGTGCGGACGAAATTGTAATACGCCAGGATCAGGGCGCGATGACGCGGATGAATGATCCAGGACGCGACGGGAAAATTCTCGTCGCGGTCACCCTTGCCGGATCGCAATTCGCTCGCAGAGGTCATCGAGGGCTGATTTACAATCGTTTGGACAGGAAGGGGTTTTTCGCTCGCGCGGGCTCATGCCGGCGATGCCGCCGCGGCCCCCATATAGGGGAATACGGCCGCAAAACCAATCCTGTCACTCGATGGCAGCCCTTCCAGATCCGCCCAAAAAGGCGGCTCCTGGGCCGCCTTTGTGGGCCAGTGGCCGAGCTTACTGGTTGTGGTTCTTCAGGACCTGGTCGCAGGCCTGCGAGATCTTGGCCCGGTTCTCCTTGAGGCAGGCCAGGATGGTGAAATCGCCCTGGTCGATGACCGGACGGCAGAACTTCTGCACGTCGCGCGTGCAGGCCTTCTGCTCGGCGTCCGTGCCGCGCCCACCTTGCTGCTGGGCGAATGCTGCCGTCGAAAGAGATGCGGACACCAGGGTGAGAGCGACGAGAAGCTTACGCATTGTATTCCTTCATTCTGACGGCAGAATCGCACCGATCCCGGACAGCACAGCGCGGAGACGGGAACGGATTGTTCTGATGGCAAGTCGCCGCGGAAGCAGCGGCCTCGGAGAAGGCACAAGCACTGGCAAATGCGGCCAAATTGGCGCCGCGCCTCCCAAATCAGGTCTTCCCTACGCTTTCATTGGCAGATGTAACAGGTTGATACTACGTCATAATTCTGGCACGTCGCGTTTTGCTTGGCACCTGTTGCACACCTGCATCTCTCCGCCCGGCTGTTTCGCCCAGAAACATGCGGAAATAAAGGGAATCGCGATATCGGGGCGGCGCGAGCCGTCGTGAACCGCCATCTCTGGCGGCCGGGATTTGAACCTGAGACAGGCTCAAGGCACTAAACTTTCGATGTGGCGAGACGTTCTTCATCATAAGCGAACGTCGTTCCAAAACGGGATATTTGAGATGAAATTCTTTGGGCGATCTGGACTGGCAATCAAGGCGGCCGGCATCGGGGCTGCGCTGCTCTTCTCAGTTACGGCAAGCCATGCTCAGTCGTCCGGACCCTTTGCCGGTTTCGACGGCGCGTGGACCGGCACCGGCACGGTGTCGCTGTCAGACGGCTCCACCGAGCGCATCCGCTGCAAGGCCGACTACAAGGTCGCCGGCAGCGGCCTCGCGCTCAAGCAGGCGCTGCACTGCGCCTCCGACAGCTACAAGTTCGACCTGACCAGCGATGTCACGAGCCAGGGCGAGCGGATTTCCGGCAATTGGAGCGAGTCCAACCGCAACATCTTCGGCAATCTGCAAGGCACCGCCGGCGGCGGCCAGATCGACGTGTTCGTCGAGGCCAACGGCTTTGCCGCCAATCTGTCGCTGCGCACCAACGGCACCAAGCAGACGGTCCAGATCTCCTCCAAGGGTGAGATCCGCGGCGTCAACATCACGATGACGAAGGGCTGATTGCCCTTCTCGCGTTGGAAGGAACACGCCCCCGGTTCTCGCGAGCCGGGGGCTTTTTGCTGACATGAACGTGGCCGGATTGCTGAAATGGACCTAATCCGCAGACATCTTCTCAAGGCCGCCGGGCTCTTCGTGGCCAGCCGCGCCTTCGCCGACGATCAGCCGCCAAATCAACAGGGAACGAACATGCAGCCATCCTCGGTGAAGCCGCGTCACGTGCTCTGCTTTCTCGGCAAGGACGACAGGCTGCTCACTCCGCCGAACGCAGTGGCGAAGACGATCGCCGATTTCAACTTCGAGATCGACCGCACCTATTCGCAAGCCAAACCCGATCCGCATATGGAGCGATCGTTCGGCGTGTGCTGGGACCGCGTCTTCCCGAAAGCATGGTCGGCGGCCGACGAAGCCGCCGTGGCGAGCCACAAGGCGGTTCTCTACGTGCTGAGCCCGCCGCTGGAGCAGCAGAAGGCGGTCGCCTATTCGGCGGCAGCCTTGCGTATCGTCGAGGAAATGATCGAGGCCGGCGCCACCGCCGTGAAGGGCGAAAGCGCCGGCGTCGCCCACGGGCTTGCGCGGTGGCGCAGCCTCGCTGATCAGGCACGCACGGGCGCAAAGACCAGCCAGGGCCTTGGCATGACGCTCGCCCTCGCCAAGGCCTGTCGCCTTGCCTTCGCCAAGCGCCCGCTCGGCGGCGATCGCTATTACGAGACCGTCGGCTATCACCTCGTCGGCCTGCCGGAGGTCTATGTCGCAAAATCGCGCGGCAACGAGTGGTCCGCGGTGATGCTGATGGAGGAAATCGCCAACGCGATGGCGGAGCACGGCATCGAGGCGACGCTGCGCGACCGCAAGCTCACGCTCTCGCGGGAGCAGGACTACGCGGAAGACGATTTCAAGTTCAATCCGTACGGGATCGTCCGCATCGAGACGTGAGCGCCGCACACCGCCGGGTCAATCCTTGCGCGCGACGCATTCGCACCGGCATCTGAAATAGACAGCGTCCGGATCGCGCCCCCAGGCGTCCCATCCGGTCAGCGCAGCCTGGATCTCATCGTCGGTTGCGAGCCCCTTCGCAACGAGCTGCGGCCCGAGACCGAGCAAGCTCCGCCGCGCATCGGTGACGGCTTCGGTGCGGCTCGCAGCATCGGCGCTATGATTGACATAGCTCGCACCGGCCCAGACCGGCGTAAAACCGTGAGCGCGAAGAATCGAGCCCTGCCGCCGGCCGAAGCGAAGCGCGTCCGGATCACCGTGCTCGTACCAGCGCTGCCAGAGATCGAGCGCGAGGCGCACGCCATCGATGTCAGGATGAAGGACGTTGCCGCCGATATCGGCGTCACGCGTCGCGATGAGGCCACCGGGCTTCAGCAACCGCCGGGCTTCTGCCAGCGCTCGCGCCAGCACCGCATGGCTCTGATGGTAGAGCACCGCATGAAAGAACACCGCATCGAACGACTCGTTCTCGAAGGGAAGCGCGGTGATGTCGGCTTCGACAAAGGCCAGATTGGTCAAGCCTTCCGCTGCTGCCAGCCGATTGGCGGCAACGATCGCATTCGGCTCGATGTCGACGCCGACTGCCTTTGCGACGACGCCCGCGAGCGCCGCCGTGATGGTCCCGGGCCCACAGCCGGCATCGAGCAGGATCATGCCCGACGTCAGGAACGGGACGAGAAAGGCGGCGGAATCACCGCTCCGCTTCCGCTGAAACTCCACGATGGAACTGTCGTGCCGTATCGGCCGCATGAGCTATCCTCGGAACGAAAATCGGCGCAGTCGTTCAGACTGCGCCGATTCCATGTCCGGTGGATGAAGCCGCTCAGATCGCCGGCTTGTCGGGGCCCTGAAGCCTGGCGTGCAGGTTGATCAGCCACATCGCCGTCGGCCTGAGGATGAAGAGGTCGGCGACGAGCGCCATGACCATCGAGAAGGCACTGAGCCAGCCGAACAGCCGCAGCGACGGCAGGTCGGAGAACACGGTGACGACGAGGCCGCAGGCCAGCACCACCGTGGTCAGGATCAGCGCAGGTCCCACCAGCACGGTCGCCCGCTCCACCGCGAGCGCCGAGCCGACGCCGGGCTTACTCTCCAGGCGGAGGCGATTAAGGAAGTGGATGGTGGCACTGAGGCCGAGACCGAACGAGACGGTGAGCGCGACGACGCTGGCAAATTGCAATCCCTCGCCCATCGCCCACAGCACCGTTCCCGACATCACGACGGGGAAGATGCCCGGCAGGATGCAGGCGAACATCACGACCCATGAGCGGAAGGCAAGGCCGATGAAGAGCGCGACCAGCGCGAATTCAACCGTGAGGCCGCGGTTCAGCTTCTCGATCATGCTGGCGGAGTTGCGCGCGGCAATCGCGGCAAGACCGGTCACCGCGATCTCATAGCCGGGATGCTTCTTGCGAACGGCGTCGAGCTCGGTATCGAGCTTGTCGACGATCGGCAGCAGCTGGCTGGAATCCTTGTCCGGCACGCGGCCCGCGACCACGACGGCATCCTGCTCGGCGTCGATGAAACGCCGCACCAGATGCTCGGGGATGACGCTGACATATTCCTTCAACGTCGCGACGTCGGCGCTGCCGGCCTTTTCCGCGAGCCAGCGGCGCAGGGTCTCGAGCGACCAGACGTTGCCGACCCCGGCCGCCTTCTCCACCGTCGCGTGCACGTCCGCGATGGTCTGGAGCGTCTCCGGCGAATACAGCGTCTCACCCTTGGGGAACTGGATCAGCACGTTGACCGGGTTGGCGCCGGTCAGCTTGGCGTCGAGCCGGTCGCTGGCGGCGACCGCCTGGCGCTTGTCCGGGACCTGGTCGGCGAGCCGATAGCGCGGCTCCAGATTGGCGTAGATGACGCCGAGGCCGCCGACGAACAGCACCGCGATCAGGCTGAACAGGCCGGGCCGGCCGACCATGCGCACCGCGATCCAGTAGCAGAAATTGCGCAGCGCCTGCACGCCGGCATCGGCGCCCTGGAACTTGACCGCGAAGACCTTCTCGTTGCGCACGAACAGCACGCCGAACACCGGCACCAGCGACAGCACCGCGACCAGCGCGATGATGGTGGCGGCAAGGCCCGCCTCACCGAACTTGCGGATCAGGTCGGAGTCGGAGAACTGGAGCGCGATGAAGGAAATGCCTGCGGTGCCGTGCGTCAGCACGCAGGCCGGGCCCACCACCAGCACCGCGTTCTTGAATGCGGTGAACTTGTCCTGCCCTGCGATCAGCCGGTCGCGCGCGGCGAAGGTGAGCTGCATCGAGTCCGAGAAGCTGATCACCATGATGAGCGGCGTCATCACGTTCAGGAACATGTTGAGATTGAAATTGGCCCAGCCGAGCGCGCCGAGTGCCAGCAGGATCGCGATCATCGGCGGGAACGCCGCCGCGATCATGAAGGAGATCTTGCGGAAGAAGATGATGGCGATGACGCAGCCGGCGAGAATGCCGAGGATGTTGTAGGTCAGCCCGTCGCGCTCGACCGCGTTGCGGATCTCGAGCTGCATCACCGGCACGCCGGAGAGCTGCACGTTCAGCCCGGTATCGCCGAGATCCTCCTTCATCAGCGCGCGGATGTCGCCGACGGTCTTGGTCAGCTTGCTGGAGGCGACCACCTCCGGATCGAGCGACAGCACGATCAGCGCCAGCGTGCCGTCCTCAGAGAGCAGCTTGCCGCGGATGATCTCGTTGTTCTTGACGGTCTCGATGAACTTGTCATAGGCCGCGCCCTCGGGCAGCTCGGGCGGGAACAGCGCCGCCGGCAGCTTGCCCGGCGCCGGTGCCTGGCGCGCCGAGAACAGCGAGACGAGGCCGCGGGTGCCTTCGACCAGCTGCATGTCGGTGATGAAGTCGCGCAGCTTCTCGAGGTTGTTCCGCGCCAGGAGATTCTTGCCCTCGACCACGACGAGGACGTCGAATTCCTCGGCCGGGAACTTCTTGGTCACCTCTTCATACTGCCTGAATTCGCGGGTGTCGGAGCGGAACAGCTGCGACAGCGAATCGTCGATCTTGATCCGGTGGATGCCGAACACGGCGCCGACGATCAGCGCGAGCAGGATGATGCAGGAGACGATCGGCGCTCGGACCGCGATCAGGCCGAGGCGTTCGAGCCCGAAGGCGATCGAGGACGCAGGTCCCTGCTCGACCTTGTCGACATGAACCTCACTCTCGCTGTGCTTTTCGAGCATGCCTTATCCAGTTCCTAAATCGGCTCAAGCTGTTGGCTTATGGCGTCCCGTGAACGGCTTGAAAATGCCATACCAATGGGAGGCTTGCCCTTTGAAATTGCGCGGAAAATCGCCGGCAGCGGTTTAGCAGGTCAAAAGGCCTTTTCGCAAGCAGGCGGAGGGCAGCCGAATCGATCAAGATGCGGCGATTTTGCCGGAATGCCCGTCATTCGGGCCGCGCCGTACCGATTCGACGCGGCGCGCGGTCGGCGCTCTCGTCCTTCAGCGCCACCCCGGTGACCTCCCGGGCCAGCCCCTCGCGGACCAGCCAGGCGATCTTGAAGGCGGCCTCGTCATAGCCCAACCCGGCCTTGTGGATGTTCGAGACGCAATTGCGCTCGGCATCGCTGCGGCCGGGCTTCGGCGCGAAGGTCAGATAGGCGCCGAGGCTGTCGGGCGCCGACAGGCCGGGCCGCTCGCCGATCAGCATCACGACCATGCGCGCACCGAGAATCGCGCCGATCCCGTCGCCAAGCGCGACGCGCGCGCCTGAGGCGACGACCAAATGGCCGATCGCGACATCCCCTTCCGCAAGCAGCGGCAGGAGGGATTCCACCAGCGCCGCCGCATGGGCGTGGACTGCGGCCGCCGACAGGCCGTCGCCGATCACGATCGCGAGCGGGCACGGTGCGGAAGCACTTCGTGCCAGTAGCTCAGCCGAGCCGGCATCGAGCTGTCGTCCGAGATCCGGCCGGCGCAGATAGTCCCTGCGATCGACCGCCTGGCTGCTCGCCTCGGTGACGACGAGGCCGAGCGCGCGGAGATCGGCAGCGAGCCGCGGCGCATCGAACACCGCATGCACGGCGTCGCGCGCGCGGGCATGATCCAGCGTGAAATCGAGTAGGGGCTTGGTCGGCACGCTCGCGCCGCTGCGGCCGAGCGCAACGCGCGCGGGTGTGAGCGACCGCAGATCAAGGGTCGGACGGCGCGGAACGGCCGGATCAGACATGTCGCATCATTCTGCGGGAACGGCAGCCTCGCGCAGCCGCAGCGAATAGTTCGACGCATTCTGCTGGCCGCTGGAGGCCGCGCGCGCGAAGGTGATGAGATGGTGCGCGATCAGGGTGCAGCCGATCAGGCCTTCGAGATCGCCGCGCTTGATGCGACCGAGCGCGAACTTCCAGAACACGCGCCTGTAGTTGCCGAGCACGCCGACCTTCCAGAAGATGTTGCGCATCATGACGAGACCGCGCCGGATGTTCGGCCAGGTCTTCATCTCGTCCGGCACCGGTATCTTGAGGCGGTGGGGATAGACGTGATCGCACTGATACTGGAAGCGCGCGTAGACCTTCTCGGGCTCGTAGGCGACGGCCATGGCGTGCTTCCAGGACGCGACGACGTCGTCATAGGGCAGCAGGAAGTCGACGTTGGAATCGCGCCCGTCGTCGTCGATCAGGCGCCCTTCCCGCTCCAGCCGGTCCCACAGCGGCGTCTTCGGCAGCGCCTGAAGCAGGTTGATGGTGAGCAGCGGAATGCGCGATTCCTCGACGAAGGCGAGCAGCGCTTCGGATGTATTCGGCTTGTCCGTGTCCAGGCCCATGATGATGCCGGACACCACCTCCATGCCGTAGGAGTTGATGGTGCGCACACCCTCGAGGATCGGGACCATCATGTTGTGGTCCTTGTGCATCGCCTTCAGCGCGTCGGGATCGGGCGTCTCGATGCCGCAGAAGATGGTGATGAAATAGGCCTCGCGCATCTTCTCGAGGATCTCGGGCCGCTTGGCGATGTTGAGCGTGGCCTCGCAGGCGAGACGCACCACGTAGCCGGTCTTCTTCTGCCATTCGATCAGATGCGGCAGCAGGTCCATCGCCGCCTTGCGGTTGCCGATGAAATTGTCGTCGACGAAATAGACCGTGTCGGTCATGCCGCATTCGCGCAGGCGGTCGAGCTCGGCGATGATCTGCTCCGGCGTCTTGATGCGCGGGTTGCGGCCGTAGAGGCCGGGGATGTCGCAGAACTCGCACTGATAGGGACAGCCGCTGGAATACTGGATGCTGCCGAGGAAGTATTTCTTCACATCGGCGAGCTCATAGGCCGGGATCGGAAACTCCGTCATCGGCACGCGGTCTTTGGTGGTCAGCACCACCTGTTCGTCGGGACGCGAGGTGTCGCGCGAAAGAATCTCGATCAGCTGGTTGGTGGCGTCGCCAAGTTCGCCGACATGGAGATAGTCGAACGACGGATAATAATCCGGGCAGGCGCTGACGGAGGGACCACCGAGCGCGACCGGCAGATCGAACTCATGGGCGCGGCGGCAGATGTCGTTCATCTGCTGGCGCTGGATGTGCATGCCGCTGACGAAGACGGCTTCCGCCCATTCGAACTCGTCCTTCGTGGTGCGGCGGAGATTCTCGTCGACGAATTTGACCTGCCAGTCCTCAGGCAGATAGGCGGAGATCAGCAGCAGGCCCTGCGGCGGCATGAAGGCGCGGACGCCGTCGGTCAAGGGATAGGAGTGCTCGAACGTCCCGAACGACGAGGTGTATCGCGGAAACACGCAGAGAATCCGCCGGGCCGTACCGTTGCTTTCAGCTCGCATCAAAGCTCCCCCAGCCACGCTCGACAGATGGTGCGGAAATTGCCAGCAGACACATAGCGTAACGCTGCCGCCGGAATTTCTCAATATTGTGGCAGCATCTTAATTCGCAAAGCCCGCCAATGGTTTCCTCTCGGGGATCTGGGCGCTTCAGCGCCCTCATGCGATCAGCCGCGAGGCAAAATCGGGCAGCAGGCCTGCATCGCCGGCAAGGCGGAAATCGGCGCCTGCAATGCCTGACTGCACCAGCCAGTCGTCGAATTCCGGGGCACGGCGCAATCCGAAGACGTCGCGGACATAGAGCGCGTCGTGAAAAGACGTGGACTGGTAATTCAGCATGACGTCGTCGGCGCCGGGGACGCCCATGATGAAGGTGACGCCGGCCGCCGCGAGCAGCGTCAGCAGATTGTCCATGTCGTCCTGGTCCGCCTCGGCATGGTTGGTGTAGCAGATGTCGATGCCGAGCGGCAGGCCGAGCAGCTTGCCGCAAAAATGATCCTCCAGCCCGGCGCGGATGATCTCCTTGCCGTCATAGAGATATTCCGGGCCGATGAAGCCGACCACGCTGTTGACCAGCAATGGCGCGAAGGCGCGGGCGACCGCATAGGCGCGCGCCTCGCAGGTCTGCTGGTCGACGCCGTGATGGGCGTTGGCCGACAGCGCCGAGCCTTGGCCCGTCTCGAAATACATCACGTTCTCGCCGACCGTGCCGCGCCGCTGCGACAGCCCGGCTTCTCGCGCCTCCTTCAGCAAGGCGAGGTCGATGCCAAAGCTGCGGTTGGCGGCCTCGGTGCCCGCGACCGACTGGAAGACGAGGTCGACAGGCACGCCCTGCCCGATCAGCGACAGCGTCGTCGTGACATGGGTGAGCACGCAGCCTTGCGTCGGGATCTTCAGCCGCGCGATGATCTCATCCAGCAGCCGGAGCAATTGCGCGATCACGGCAGGATCGTCGCTGGCCGGATTGATGCCGATGCAGGCATCGCCGGCCCCCAGCAAAATGCCGTCGAGGATCGAGGCTGTGATGCCCCTCGCATCGTCGAACGGATGGTTGGGCTGAAGCCGCGTGCTGATTCGGCCCTTGAGGCCGATGGTGTTGCGGAAGGCTGTGGTGACCTCGCATTTCCGCGCCGCCAGGATCAGGTCCTGGTTGCGCATCAGTTTTGAGACCGCAGCCGCCATTTCCGGGGTGATGCCGCCCGCCAGCTTGCGCAGGACTTCGGGCGTCGCGGCATCCGACAGCAGCCAGTCGCGGAAGGCGCCGACCGTGAGCGAGGCGACCTGCGCAAACGCTTTTGCGTCGTGGCTGTCGATGACGAGGCGGGTGACCTCGTCGGCCTCATAGGGGATGACCGCTTCCTGCAAGAACTGCCCGAGCGGGACATCCGCCAGCGCCATCCGCGCCGCGATCATCTGCTCGGCGCTGGCGGCGGCGATCCCGGCCAACCGGTCGCCGGAGCGCGGCGGGGTTGCCTTGGCGAGCAGGTCGCGCAGATCGGGGAAAGTGTAGGTCGTGGCATCGATGGTGTGGCGGTAGACCAAGGGCCTCTCCGGGACTCGTCGGCCAGCGGCCGACTCCAGGGACTATCCTGAAACTATACCTTCTGATCAAGACGCTGAAATATCTTACCTTTCTTTCGACTAAGGGCGAAGGGGGCGACGGCGCATGTTAACGCTGCATCCACCTTCGTTCTGCATAGTTTTGCATCAATTCTAGACGACCGCACTCTCCGGCCGCTCCCGGCCATTCGGGCTCCGCACCATGACATCAGACCGATCTGGGAATGCCGCCGGGCTGGCAGGCCGTTTCACGCTGACCGCCAAGCTCTATGCGATCTTCGCGCTGTTTGCTCTGCTGACGGCGGCGATCGCGATGCTGTCCGACTACAACAGCCGCCGCAGCGCCGAGCTGACCAGCGCGATCGAGACCGCCAACGCCGCTGCGCTGAACGTCGAGCGGGTCAATTCGCTGGTCTACGCGGTCGTGATGGAGTCGCGCGGCGTCTACATGTCGACCGAGCCTGCCGTCGTGAAGAAATACGGCGATGGCCTGCTCAAGTTCAACGCGCAGATCCTCGAGGTCGTCAAGCGCTGGGAGACCATCGTCAAGGCGGACGATGCCGAGCAGTTCGCCACCTTCAAGAAGCGCATCGAGCAGTTCGTCGAGTTCCGCAAGGAGCTGGTGCGCCGCGGCGTCGAGATCAACGCGGCCGCGGGCCGCGAATGGGGCGACAACAACGCCAACCGCACGGTGCGCTCGGCGCTGAACAAGGATCTCGAGGCGCTCTCCAAGGTCTATGCCGAGCGCGCCAAGCAGATCGCGCACGAGACCGAGACCAACCGCACCCTGTCCTTCGTCCTGACCTGCCTGGGCGGCCTGGCACTGGTGCTGGTCGTGATCGGCATCGTCATCATTGCCCGCTCGATCGCGCGGCCGCTCTCGGCCATCACCGCGACCATCAAGCAGGTTGCCGACGGCGCCGAGGATGTCACGGTGCCGCACACCGAGCGCGCCGACGAGATCGGGGCGCTGGCGCGCGCGATCCAGGTCTTCCAGGAGGCCATGGACCGCAACCGCAATCTGGCCTCGCAGGTCTCGCAGGACTCCGCGACGCGCGAGGAGCGCGCCCGCCACATCGAGACATCCGTCGAGGCGTTCCGCGAGGCGATCGGAGCGATCATGCGCGGCCTCAGCGACAACGCCACCGTCATGCGCGAGACCGCGCAGACCATCACGCGCGCCACGGCGAACGCCAGCGGCCGCGCCGGCACGGCGGCCAGCGCCACCGAGCAGGCTTCAAACAACGTCACTGCGGTGGCGGGCGCGGCCGAGGAACTGTCAGCGTCGGTCGAAGAGATCGGTCGCCAGGTGCGGCAGTCCGCGAGCGCCGTCGAGCAGACCGGCCAGCGCACCGAGAAATCGATCGCCGAGATCGAGAGCCTAGCTGCCGCCACCCAGCGCATCGACGGCGTGCTCAATCTCATTCAGGCGATCGCCGAGCAGACCAACCTGCTCGCGCTCAATGCCACCATCGAAGCCGCCCGCGCCGGCGATGCCGGCCGCGGCTTTGCCGTGGTCGCCCACGAGGTGAAGGCGCTGGCGGGCCAGACCGCCAAGGCCACCGCCGAGATCGGCGAGAACGTCTCGATGATCCAGAGCTCCACCCGCAACGCGGTCGACGCGGTGCGCGAGATCGGCGGCGCGGTGCGCGAGATCAACGAGGTCACCTCGGCGATCGCCGGCGCCATCGGCCAGCAGGACCAGGCCACGCGCGAGATCTCGTCCAACGCGCAAAGCGCGGCGCAGGGCAACGAAACGCTGGTCGCCAACATCACCTCGCTGCGCGACGCCATCGGCGAGACCGACACGGCGGCATCCTCCGTGCTGACCGCCGCGAGCAGCCTCACCGCAACGGCCGCAACGCTGTCGCGCGAGGTGGAGACGTTCTTCCAGAACCTGCGCTCGGGAGCGGCCGACAGCCGCATCGCCAAAGCGGGATGACAAGGCGGGATGACAGCGGTTCCGCCCGCTCCAACAAAATATCGAAAACAACCCCATGCACAGTAGCCGGGGTGAGCCTTATCAACGGCTTCGCTGCCCCGTGCAGCGGTTGTGCGGATTTTACGAATTCCTTTTGACACGTCGGGCAAAACACTGGCATGATGTCAGTATGCCGATCCTGCCCGTAGCCGCGCGATGCTTCCATTCCTCATCCCATCACTCCAGCGCTGGATATGCATTCCCCCTCGAGGAGTGCGTCAGGTCGAATGTCCAGCACTTCATCGAAACTTCTATCTGGCGATGTACTATACGGGCTAGTCACGCAGGCTGCCGCAAACGGCAAAAGACGATCATCGCCGAAAGCACAACTCAATGAACAAGAACAATCGCGTGCTGTTTCTCTGCACCGGCAATTACTACCGCAGCCGTTATGCCGAAGAGATCTTCAACCACCGCGCCAGGCGCGAAGGACTGGATTGGCTTTCCTTCTCGCGCGGCGTCGCCGAAGCACTTTCGCCGGAAAACGTGGGCCCCATCTCGATTCATACGCTGGACGCCCTGCAGGCGAAGGGCATCGCGCCTGATGGCGCTGCGCGGAATCCGGCGCTGTGCACGACCAGCGACTTCGCGGACGCGGCGCTTGTGATTGCGCTGAAGGATGCCGAGCATCGCCCGATGATCGAGCGCCGCTTTGCCGGCGTCGCCCATCGTGTCGAGTACTGGGACGTGGATGACATCGAGTATCTCGATGCGCCAACGGCGCTGGGCAAGATCGATGAGCTCGTTGGGCAGCTGATCGGGAGCCTGCAAAGCCGCTCCCGATAGACGGCGTTGCTCCGCCGTCACACCGTCAGCAACGTCTTGATCGCGCGGCGCTGGTCCATCGCGCGCGTAAGGAGCTTGCGCGCCGGTGGCAGCCCTAGAGCATCATGGAAGCGAGGACGATCAGGCCGATCGCGGTCAACCCCCAAGCCAGCGAATGCATTGCCCACGGCCGCATCGTTGTACTCCGTCCGGGTCTCCTGCGCTCAGCATGAAACGCCCGGGCGACACGCACGGCTTGAGGTAGATCAATGATTGAAGATGAGCGCAGAGACGACGGCCACAGTGAAAGCACCGGCCGCAATGGCGATGACGCGCAGGAGAAGCTCGTTGCCCATGCCCAAGACTAACATGGGTTAAGCCGGGCAAATTATGCAATTTGTGCCAGAATGGACCGTTCGGACAATGCGCCGCTTCGATAGGCCGGGTTAGTCCGCCGTTGCGCCTATTTCGGCAAACATTCCACATTGTAGGCGATGATGATCTGGCTGGGGTCAGCCTTTCCCAGGCTCTTCAAATCTTCCAGGCCACTCTTCAGCCTCTCGCCTGCGTGGCTCAGGCTGGACTCGAGCGTCGTCTTTGCCGCCCTGCATCGCTCTTCGTTCGAGAACTCCTGAAACACGACGGTCGGCAGCAGCCGCCATTCCGCCTTGTCGTTCGTTGCGGCCGGACTGACCGAATAGGAGAAGACGTACATCAGGACCCACATTGAGGGGCTCCCGTGAGATGCGGTACTGGCCGTATCCGGCCACGCGGCGCCGTGTCCTGCTTGATCCAGATCAACGATATGGTGGGTCTCGCGCGGCCGCGCAGCCATTCCCATGGCGAAGGCCTCGATAACGAAAAGCCCCGGCATGCGGGCCGAGGCTTGCGATCCAGCCCGCGTACATCCGGCGAACCGATCGTCGACGCAGAGATTAGCCGCGAATTTTGAATAGATGATGACGGACTAGCATCGACAAAATGTCGCGCCGGGTCGGAACCGGATCGCGCATCGTGGGACTATCGTTCCGAAATCGCTTTTTGATCGACGAAGATCCGAACGCGGCCGATATCCTCGACCTCACGATAGTGGCTCAGCTCGAGCTTGAGCTCGGGATCGGAACTGGCCCAGGCCAGCCAATCGAACGGAACCGAGCTCAGCATGTAGGTATCCACCAGAATTACGTCGGGGCGGCCGCTTCGCAGGTCAGCCAACAGTTGTCGACGCTCGAAATCGATGATGCCGTCCAGCTTTGCCCGCTCGCCCTGACTGAGCTGCGGGTTTCTCTGCTGCATCATCGCGCCGGCCGCCAGCATTTGCACACAGGCATTGCCCGCCCAGGTCCCCTTGATCTTGCGGACGAGCGGATGTCCCAGAGCGATGTGATCGGTGATCGTGATCAGCCGCGGGTTTTTGACGAGGCCCGCGATACGCTCCTCCAACGGAGGAAAGTGCCGGACCGGTACGGACAGGCAGAAGCCGATGAACACGATGGCAGCGAGGCCGCCGATCATGACCGGCAGGCGCAACGTCCTGGCGCGAACATGCAGCAACGGCGCGGCGATCGCAAACATGCAAAGCGCGAATGCCGTGTAGGTCCAGCCCTTGCCTTGCAGAACGAAGCTCGCGGCGCCGCCAACGGCCGCGGCGAGCCACGGGGTTGCCTCGCCGTCCAGCTTGAAGTGTTGCGGAGCGACCAGGCGCAGAAACGCGATGGAGGCGAAGATCACGATGGCCGGAAAGTAAAGCAGATCGCCCAGATTCATCCTCAACGGTACATAGGTGGCCGCGACCATCGGAGCATAGGTGAACAGATACTCGGGAAAGGCGAGAGCGAGCACCGCGCCGTAGCAGATGACGACGGCTGCGGCTGCGCACGCTTCAGCGGTGAACAAGGGCCTGAGCGAGCGCTGGCGCAAGGCGGCAAGGATGATCGGAACGCCTGCCACGAGCGCGAGATGCGGCTTGATGCTCATGGCGAGCCCGGCCCCCAGCCCCGCCACGACCGCAACCGGTCCGGGGCCAAGGCCGCGCCAGCGGATCGCGGTAATCGCGACGAAAGGGGTCAGTGCAATGACGGCGATGTGCTCGCGCTGTCCGAACACGGCGCTGGGAAGGATTGCGAACAGGAAGGCGAGCAGGCACGTCGCAAGACTTCTCTCGCCAGCGTCCAGCCCTGCCGTCACGGCGGCGCGGTCGATCACGACGAGCGCGCCGACGATCTCGATCATCACCAGGATGATCACGAAGATCTCGGGCGCAAGACCGGTCGCACGCGCCAGCATCAACGCGGGCATGTACAGGTAGACCGAGAGCGGCGGATTCACCTCGAAGACGTTGACCCCGAGCTTGCCGCCGTCCAGGACCTTCTCGCCTCCGGTCAACAGGCAGCCCAGATCCGCGTTGAGAACGACGGGCATCTGAACAAGCAAGGCCGTCAGCAGGATCGCGGCCACGATCATCCAACGGTGCTTCATGCTGAAATTGCTTCCTGACAGACCCGGGGCGCGGCCGCCTCTCGTGAGGCCGGCAGAAGCGCTCTCCGCGGGCGGGAGCAGTCTATTCTCTTCACCTGCGTGAACCTGCCGTAGAGCGCGCTCAGCGCCACTCTCAACAGTAGTCGTTACTATTGTGCTACAACGATCTGAAACAATGCTGCAATAGCCTCGAATAATGCCGTGTCATGACCGGAGGCAGGCCAGCGGCGGCCTTCTCATTCTCGCCGATAACATAAAAACATAACATATAACACAACGTTGCGCCGGCGATCCCTGCGGTGCCCGACTGCGCATCCGTCTCGGCCGGCGGCTAGCGGCCTACCTCATCACCCCGCCGCGCTTGATCAGCTCCTTGCCGACCGCGGCAAGGTGCACCTGATCCGGCCCGTCGCCGATGCGGATGAAGCGGGCGTAGACGTAAGCACGCGCGAGGAACGTATCCTGCGAGACCCCGGCGGCGCCGTGGATCTGGATGGCGCGGTCGATGACGCGCGCGGCCATGCTGGGCACCACGATCTTGGCCGCGGCGATCAGATCGCGCGCGGCCTTGTTGCCCTCGCGGTCCATCTTGTCGGCGGCCTGCAGCGTGAGCAGGCGCGCCTGCGCGATCTCGCAGAAGGAGTGCGCGATGTCCTCGCGCACCGAGCCCTGCTCGGCCAGCGGCTTGCCGAAAGCAACGCGGGAGACCGACCGCTGGCACATCAATTCCAGCGCGCGCTGGGCGCAGCCGATCAGCCGCATGCAATGATGGATGCGGCCGGGGCCGAGCCGCCCCTGCGCGATCTCGAAGCCACGGCCCTCGCCGAGCAGCATGTTCTCGGCGGGCACGCGGACATTCTCATAGACGATCTCGGGATGGCCAACCGGGGCGTCGTCGTAGCCGTAGGTGAGCATGTCGCGAATGATGCGCACGCCGGGCGTCGCCTTCGGCACCAGGATCATGGATTGCTGGCGATGGCGGTCGGGATCATCGGGCGCGGTCTTGCCCATCACGATCAGGATCTCGCAATCCTCGTTCATCGCACCCGAGGTGAACCATTTGCGACCGTTGATGACAGAGCCCGCTCACCCCACTCGTTGCCTCGCTTCACGTCCCGCGCAAGAGCTCGCTCGCGACGACCCAGTCGTTGCCGTCGAACTGGAGCATGTAGCCGTCCTTGATCGGGCGGAAATCCTGCGGCGTGGTGTTGAGGGTGATGCCAGGCATCAGCAGCGAGAGCGGCACGTTCTTCAGGTTGGCCGCCTGCGCCATGATGTTCTCGCGCGTCAGATTGTCCTTGCATTGCTTCAGCAGCACCACCAGCGCCTCGGCGACGGTGTAGCCGTAGAGCCCGGCGACGTTGTTGATGTCGGCATTGGGCAGGCGCTTCTTCATGAACTCGATATAGGCCGTCATCGCCGGATCGTCCTTCGGCTGCTCGACGAAGGGTTTCAGCGAGCCGAGCGAGAGCACGCCCTTGCCGGCATCGAGGCCGGCAGGCGTCATCACCGTCGCCTTGTTGGCGCAGCCGCTCGCAAGGAAGCGCGTCGGCTGCCAGCCGACCTCATGCGCCTTGCGAATCGCCTGGGCGCAGGCGCGCGGTGTCACCGAATAGATCATAAAGACGTCGGCCTTGGTGTTGGCGAGCGTCAGCACCTGGGAATCGACGGTGGGATCGGTGACCTCGAAGCTCGACGCCATCGCGATCGCCTTGTCGGCGTCGGCGCCGAGCGCCTCCTTGACGCCGCGGAAATATTCCTTGCCGGCGTCGTCGTTCTGGTAGAGCACGGCGAAGCGCGCATTCGGGTTCTTGGCGCGGGCATAGGCGACGTCGATCGCAGCCTCGCTGGTGTAGTTGGGCGCCCAGGGCAGCGCCATCGACCACGGCATGTTGGCGGGATCGTTCCACTTCGAAGCCGAGCTGATCAAAAAGATCTGCGGCACCTTGTTGCTGTTGAGATATTTCGCGATCGCCGAGCTCGGCGCGGTGCCCATGGTCGCGAAGATGAAGGCGACCCCGTCGCCTTCGACGAGGCGCCGCGCGGCCTCCATGGTCTTGGGCGGCGAGAACGCGTCGTCGAGCGAGATCAGGTTGAGCTTGCGGCCGTTGACCCCGCCCTTCTCGTTGACCTCGTCGAAATAGGCGGAGATCACCCGGCCGGTGATGCCGAGCGGCGAAGCCGGCCCGCTATAGGGCATGGTGTTGCCGATCTTGATCTCGGTGTCGCTGACACCAGGACCGTAGGATTTCTGTGCGAACACGGGTGTGGACAGGCAGGCGGCAGCTAGCGCTGCGGCCAGGGCCCAAGCGGCTTTCATGGTTTCTCCCCGATGATTTTCGCCGCGCGAGGCGACACGCGGCGTGCTGCTTCTTGTCAGCGCGTCAGATCAGCGGAGTTCCGCAAGAGGGTCTTGCGTCGAGTTGCTGGTAGCTAGTGCCTCAGGTTGTTGCTTGAGCATGATCTTTTCGGAAAACCGCCGCGCACTTTGCGCTAACGCGGCCGTCCGGGTCCGGATCATGCTCTCCGCTTCAGGCTCAAGCCGAGGCCGATCCAGCCCGCGCCCGCCATGATCAGGTCGATGCCGAGGAACAGGCCGAGGATGTAGACGCTGTTCACCGGCCAGCGCGCCACGATCAGCAGACCAAGCAGCAGCGTGATGGCGGCCGAGAGTGCCACCCACACCCACGGGCTTTCGCGCTTCATGCTGAAGGCGAGAAACAGCCTGACGGCGCCGGAGGCGATCAGCGATATGCCGAGGAAAAGCGTCAGCAGGACTGCCGCGAATAGCGGGTTCTCGAAGGTGAGGAAGCCGGCGATGACGTAGAGCACGCCGAGCAAGGCCCAGATCAGGAACTTGCCCCAGCTCTTCATCTGGAACGCACCGATGATCTCGGTGGCGCCGGCGACGATCATCATGGCGCCGACCACGATCACGCTCGCCACCGTCGCCATCACCATGCTGCCGAGCGCGATGAAGCCGGCGATGAGATAGACGACGCCGAGCGCGACGATCCAGCCCCATTTGGCGTGAAGCGCCGTGATACCCGAGCCGAGGCTTGAAGGATGAGTCGTATCCGAAGCACTTGTCATGGCGGCCACTCCTGCATGCAAGCCCGGAGGCACACGCCAGGATAGCACGAGCCGAGCCGGGGCGACAGCATCAGAGCAGCCCTCAGCGACAGCAACATTGACGCAAATCAAGATCGAATGCGGCGCGTCAGGGGCGCGAGCGCTCCATCTCGAGCTCGGCCTTGAGGCTGTCGAGGTCGCGATAAATTGAAGCAACCGCTAGCACGCGGCCGCCCTTGCGGTACTTCAGCAGGCAGTCCTTGCCGGAGATGCTGCCGTCGATCGCGATGTCGTCAAAACTCTCGGCGTGGCCGACATAGTTGATCGGCACGTCGTAATGCTGGCTCCAGAAGAACGGCACGGCCTCGAAGCGCTCGCGCCTGCCGAGCATGTTGCGCGCCGCGGTCTGGCCCTGGCGCTCCGCCACCACCCAGTGCTCGACGCGGATGGTGTGCCGCGAGTGCGGATCGGGCCAACGCGCGATGTCGCCGGCCGCGAAGATGCCGGCGATGCTGGTCTCCAAAAATTCGCTGACGCTGACGCCGCGATCGGCGGCAAGGCCCGCCTGCTCGGCCAGCGCCAGGCGCGGCTTGACGCCGATGCCGACCACGACGAGATCGGCCTCGATCACCCCGCCGCTCTTCAGGGTGGCGCGGGTGCCGTCGAGCTTCTCGACCGTGTCTTTCAAGTGAAAGTTGACGCCGTTCTCCTCGTGCAGCGAGCGGACGAAGTCGCCCATCTCGGGGCCGAGCACCTTCTGCATCGGCCGCTCCTCGGGCGCGACGACATGCACCTCGATCTTGCGCGCACGCAGTGATGCCGCGACCTCGAGGCCGATAAAACTGGCGCCGATCACCAGCGCGCGCTTGGCGCTGCTGGCCGCCTTGATGATGGCACGGCTGTCGGCGACGGAGCGCAGGGTGTGGACATGCGGCTGGTCCGCGCCGGGAATCTGGAGCCTGACCGGCTCGGCGCCGGTGGCGAGCAACAGCCGGTCGAACGGGAGCTTGTCACCATTGCCCAGCGTCACGCTGCGCGCCTTCGGATCGATCGCCGAGACGTCAGTGTTCAGCCTGAGGTCGATGCCGGCGTCCTGATAATAGTCCTCGCCCCGCAGCGGCAGCCAATCCTCCGGCGCGTTGCCGGCGAGGTAATCCTTGGAGAGATTGGGACGGTCGACCGGCATCGCGCCGTCATTGCTGAGCATGGTGATGGCGCCGGCAAAACCCTCGCGCCGGAGTGTCTCGGCCGCCGCAAAGCCCGCCGCACCACCGCCGACGATGACGAATTTTTCCGGCGTCGGCGCGTTGCGATGAGCGGCTGACGGCTTCGGCGCCTCGCGCTTGCGCTGGACGATGATCCGGTCGCCATCGCGCAAGACGTCCCATACCGCGAGTGCATTCAGCGCCGGCGGGCGCGTGGTCTCGCCCGTGCGCAAGGAGAAGCAGGCGTGGTGCCAGGGGCAGCGGATGGTGTCGTCGACCACGAGGCCTTCCGCGAGCGGGCCGTGATAGTGGCTGCAAGACGGCTCGATCGCAAAAATCTCGCTGCCGGCCTGCACCAGGAGGACATCCTCTTCGCCGACATGGCCGAGCAATTTGCCGTCCTTGAATTCGGTCAGCGACACGCCGCTGGTGAGGTCGGGTCCGCTCGGCTTCTTGTCCTCGGTCATGGTTGTCTCCTTGGCGTCGTCTCCTTGCGGATCAATCGTCCGAATTTGCCAGCCCCAACAGCTCCTGGCGGGTCAGCGCATTGTCGCGGAACACGCCTAACATGCGGCTGGTGACGAGATCGGTGCCGGGCTTGTGCGCGCCGCGCGTCGTCATGCAGTGATGCGTCGCCTTGATGATGACACCGACGCCTTCGGGCTGCAGCACATCGTTGATCGTGTTGGCGATCTGCGCGGTCATCTTCTCCTGGATCTGGAGGCGCTTGGCGTAGATGTCGACGACGCGCGCAAGCTTGCTGATGCCGACGACGCGGCCCTGCGGGATATAGGCGACCCAGGCGCGGCCGACGATCGGCGCCATGTGGTGCTCGCAATGGCTCTCGAAGCGAACCCCGCGCAGCACGATCATCTCGTCATAGCCTTCGATCTCCTCGAAGGTCTTTTGCAGGATTTCGGTCGGATCCTGCGCATAGCCGGAAAAGTACTCCTCGAAGGCGCGCGCGACGCGGTCCGGCGTCTCGCGCAGGCCGTCGCGCGAGGGATCATCGCCGGCCCAGCGGATCATGGTCCGGATCGCCTGCTCGACCTCCGCCCTGTCAGGCCGGTCGCTCGGCGCCTGCGCCACCGCGACCCGTTCCAGCTTGCGCGCTTGCAACTTCATCCAAAACCTCCCCTGCAACGAGCCGCAGACAAAAGCGGCCCCACAACTTGGACGGCCGCGATTGGAAAAGGTTCCCGGGATCGGGAAAAATCGCGAAGGGTGGCGGATCAATGGAGCCACGCCCCCCTTTAGACCCTCATGGTGAGAGCGCCACAGGCACGTCTCCGGACGATGCTTCGCATCGCCGGGAGAACCATGCAGGCCCGGCTGTGGCCTTCATCCTTCGAGACGCCCGCTGCGCGGGCTCCTCGAGATGAGGAGCTGGGCTGTCTATGGCGCGGCCGCCTTGCGCGCGTCGATCGCGGCCTGCGCCCATTCGGCCGGCCGCTCCTGCGGCAGGTTGTGACCGGCGCCCGCGAACACGCGGCGCTCGAAGAAAGCGTCGAACTTGCGCGCGTGGTGCGCGGTGCCGGGATTGACGCCGTCGCTGTCGCCGTCGATCGCGATCGTGGGAACGCGGATCTGGGGCTGCGCGGCGAGCTTCGCCTCGATCCCCGCATAGGCCGGATCGCCCTCGACCAACGCGTAGCGGTGGCGATAGGAGTGGATCACGACATCGACGAAATCAGGATTGTCGAAAGACGCGGCGCTCCTCTCGAACGTCGCGTCGTCGAAGGTCCACGTCGGCGACCACATCGACCAGAGCTGGCGCGCAAAGCCGCGCCGGTTGCGATCCAGCGCACGGCGGCCGCGCTCGTTGTGGAAGAGATATTGATACCAGAGCGCCGCCTCCTCCGGCGGCGAGGCCGGCTCCATGGACCGCGCGATGTTCTGGATGTTGTAGGAATTGCCGGAGACGAGCGCGACGACGCGCTCGGGATGCAGCGCCGAGACCACGCAGGCCGCGCGGCCGCCCCAGTCGTAGCCGCCGACCACCGCGCGTTCGATGCGGAGCGCGTCCATGAAGGCGAGGAGATCGGCCCCGAGCGCGGCCTGCTCGCCGGAGCGCAAGGTCGACGCGGAGCGAAATCGCGTCGGCCCATAGCCGCGCAGCCAGGGCACCAGCACCCGCGCGCCCGCCGCCGCGATGAGCGGCGCGGTGTCGGCATAGGCGTGCACGTCGTAGGGAAAGCCGTGGCCCATGATGCAGGGCCAGCCATCCTCAGCGCCGTAATCGAGATAGGCGATGTCGAGAACGTCCGTGGTGATGGTTTTTTGTTGCATGGTTTGCTCACGGATTGGGGGACCTCGTAGCCCGGATGGAGCGCAGCGTAATCCGGGGTTCGCGGATGCAGGCGTCCCCGCATTCCGCTCCGCTCCATGCGGGCTACGAGAGCTACTTCTGCGGCCCGGACAGTGAGATGTCGCGCTCGGCGCGGAACACGTTGCTGTAGAGGTTGGCGATCCACTGCCGGCCAATCTCGGTCTTGTTGAGATAGCCGATCTCGGTCTGGATGTGCGGTGCGACGCTATTCCAATAGAATTGTGGATAGCGGTTCACGATGTCGGCCGGCGAGTCGTAGCCGAGCTGGCGATTCATGCCGACTTCCTCGAACTCGTAGTAGAGCGCATTGGCCTTGCGCAGATAGTTGGGATCGCCGAGCTGGCCGATGAAGTCGGCGGCGCGCAGGATCGAGGCTTCGTCGTCATATTCCTGCCCCTCCCGTGCCGGGAAGCGCGTCCCCTCGATGGCACGGACAATGCGCTCAGAGTCGAGGCCGCGGATCGGCGGCAGCCGCCGCCGCACAAATAGTTGCGAGCGATCGACGTGATACATCATCAGACTGGCATCCGAAGCCCCGCGCGGCAGCGACACCTTGGTCCCGGCTTCGTCGATGATGAAACCATCTTCGTCATCCTCCGGAAACAAGCCGCGGACATAGCCGATGTCGTGCGCAAGGCAGGCAATCAGGACATGAACGTAGTCGTCCGCCTCCAGGTGAGTGTGAAGGTACCGCCCGCTGAGAATGGAATGGCCCGCCAAAGTCACCAGCATCGTATGCTCGATGTTGTGATAGAGCGCATCGCTGTTGCCGATGCATTCCATGGTGGTGCGGGTGGCGCTCTCGATGACGTTCGCCGACTCCTCGCCGTACCTGCGACGCATGAACGAGCCCAGCAACTTCTCCAGGGATTCAGCCGCCAGTCTCGGCAACGTCAACATGGATGCAGCCCCGCTTGTCGGTGGTGTCCCACGCCAGCTCCCGACGTTATTGTCCTCAACGCAAGAGCCAGCATAGCCCATCTTGGGCCGGGGGGCCAAATCCCGCGCCCCAAATCGGTAAATTAAGTTGCTCTTGTGCCCCGCGAGATCGTGGTTGCAGTCGCGGCGCGATGCAGCCGGGCCGACCGGTCGGAAGGGTCCGGCCGAGGCGCGTAAATCAAATTCGCTTTATCGGACGTCGGCGCAAGGCTGGCGCAATGGACCGCAGCCGGGCGCATGCGCCTGCATCGTCTTCGCGGCCGGGACGGCGGAGCGCGCCGTCACTCCACCAGCAACACGTCGACGGCGACGCCGAGCTTCTGTTTCGGCGAACCGACGATGATGCCGTCGACCGGCGAGACATCGGAGAAGTCGCGGCCGACCGCGAGCACGATATGGTCGTTGGCGACAAGGAGATCGTTGGTCGGATCGAAATCGACCCAGCCGAGCTCCGCCCCGCACCACAACGACACCCAGGCATGAGTGGCATCGGCACCTTGCAGGCGCGGCTGGCCCGGCGGCGGAATGGTGCGCAAATAGCCGCTGACATAGGCCGCAGGCAGACCGAGCCCGCGCAGCCCTGCGATCATCACATGAGCGAAATCCTGACAGACGCCGTGGCGCTTGTCGAAGACCTCGTTGAGCGGCGTCGAGATCACGGTGGCCTTCGGATCGTAGCGGAATTCGGTGCGGATACGGTGCATGAGATCGACCGCGCCGGCGAGGATACCCCTGCCCGACGCAAAACTCTCTGCAGCATAGGCACTGACGGGACGCAGAACAGGCACCAGCGGGCTTGCAAAGACATAGCCGACCGGCGAGGACGGTCCGAGGCTGGTTGCTTCGAACGCGATGTCGCGAACGCTCTCCCAGGGCGGGCTCGACGCATCGCGCGCCGGCGGCTGCCGCTCAACGGAGACACGCGAACGTGAATCGATCCGCAGGTTTCGATGCGCGGCCTCGATCACGATGCTCTCGGTCAGCGTGCCGAAGAAATCGCGCCGCACGTGACGCTCGGCCGGGCGCGGACGGATCTCGACGCGATGCGAGATCAGCTCCTGGCCGCTACCGCTCTTCGGCTCGAGCCGCAGCGTGCAGCGGGCGAAGCTGACCGGACTTTCATATTCGTAAGTGGTGACGTGACGGATGTCGTAGATCACGCCAGCCCCGTCAGCTTTTCCGGCCGGCTGGCATTGGGGCCGTGCGGGAAGTAGTGCAAGCCCACCGCCTCGGCGAGGCTGAGCAGATCCTGCTCCAGTCCGAACAGCGTCTTGACCTCGAGCTTCTCGGCTTCCGCGGTAGCGAGCATCGCCTGCACGGCGACCGCAAGCCGCTGCGGCTGCTCGATCAGGCCGTGCTCCTTCAGGCTCGGCAGTGCCGCGATATGCTCATTCAAGGTCGCGACCTGGAACGCGACCGACCGCGGGTTGTACGTGTCGAGCACGGCGAGGTCGCGCACGGGCGCGAGGATCGGCGTCAGCAGATAGCGCGAGCGGTAGGTGATCTGGGAATCCACCAGCGTCAGCAGGATGTCGAGATCCTCATCGCCCGCCTCGTCATATGCAAATTGACGCGCAAAGCGCGTCGTGTTGATGGCGCGCTCGGCGCGGCGGCCGATGTCGAGGAATCGCCAGCCGGCAGCGCGGTTCATGTTCTCCTGCGCAAGGCCGGCAAAGCTCGCGAGCTCCTGCAAGGTGAGCTCGGCCGCGCTCAGCACGTCGTCGTCGTCCTCGACCTCGAGAGCGAGGCGCTCGGCCATCTCGGTGATGACCTGCCAGGCATCGGGCGACAGCCGCTCGCGCAAGGAGGTCGCGGTGCGCTGTGCCGCGCGCACCAGCGACAGCGCCGAGCCGAAACGCGCCTCGCTCTGCAACGCTTCGGCGACGATGCGCCCCGGCGCCGCGCGCGAGGCCTGCGAGATCGCGCCCCACGCCACCAGCAGGCGCTGGATACGGTCGGCCGATTGCAGCGAGGCCGCGGTGCCCTTGTTGGGCCCGCTCGGCGAGCCCAGCGCGCGCACGAGACGCAGCGTCGCCTCGGCGCGTTCGAGATAGCGGCCGAGCCAGAACAGATTGTCGGCGGCGCGGCTCGGCAGCACGCCGGCGATGCGGCGGATGCGGACCTTGTCGGTCGCCGGCAGCAGCGTCGCGGTCGAGACCTTCTTCTCGGAGACCACCCAGACGTCGGCCGCGCGCGCGCCGTCGCCCATCGACACCGCGCGCGCATCGGCCTGCTCGGCGATCCGGCAGAAGCCGCCGGGCATGATGGCCCAGCCGTCCGGGGTTGCGGCCGCAAACACCCGCAGCACGAAGGGGCGCGGCGTGAGCTGGCCCTGTTCCCACACCGGCATGGTCGAGAGCCGCACCACCTCCTGGCCGACATAGTCCATGCCGCGCGCGCTGATGGCGTCGACCAGCCGCTGACGTCCAGATGCATCGAGCTCGCTCGCGAGCACCGGACCTTTGCTCTCGAAGCCGGGAACGCCGCGGCGATAGGCGCCCTCGATCGCGACCTCGTCGAGCCGCGACAGCACCTCATCGCGCGCATTGCGCTGGCCGCACCACCAGGTCGCGATGTGCGGCATCTTCAGCTCTTCGCCGAGCAGGCGGCGGCTCAGCGCCGGCAGGAAGCCGAGCAGCGCGCGCGCTTCGAGGACGCCGGAGCCCGGCATGTTGGCGACGACGACGCCGTCCTTGCGCAGCACATCGATCAGGCCGGGCACGCCGAGATGCGAGGATGCATCGAGCTCGAGCGGATCGAGCGAGTTGGAATCGACCCGGCGCAGCAGCACGTCGAGCCGCTTCAGCCCGGCCACAGTGCGGATGTGGATGCGGTTGTCGCTGACGGCGAGATCGTCGCCCTCGACCAGCAGGAAGCCGAGATAGCGCGCCAGCGTGGCGTGCTCGAAATAGGTCTCGCTGAAGCTGCCCGGCGTCAGCACGCCGATGCGCGGCTCGTCGCGATCGGCGCGCGCGCGAAGACTGTCGCGGAACGCCTCGAAGAACGGCGCGACGCGCGGCACGTTCATCGACTTGTAGAGATCGGAGAAGGCGCGCGATTGCACCAGGCGGTTCTCCAGCGCATAGCCCGCGCCCGACGGCGCCTGAGTGCGGTCGCCGAGCACCCACCAGCGGCCATCGGGCCCGCGGCCGACATCGGCGGCATAGAGCGAGAGATAGCGCCCGCCGGGCGGCGGGACGCCGCAAACCGGACGAAGATATTCGGGGCTGCCGGCGATCGCGGCCGCCGGCAGCGCGCCCTCGGCGACCAGCCGGCCCTCGCCATAGATGTCGCGCAGCACGAGCTCCAGAAGCTCGGCGCGCTGGGTGATGCCGGCGGAGAGCTGCTGCCAGTCGGCTTCGTCGATCAGGAGCGGCAGATGGCTGAGCGACCACGGCCGGTCGGCGCCGTCGCCGGGCGCGCGGTAGGTGACGCCGGCCTCGCGGAGGTGACGGTCGGCCATGGCGAAGCGCCGCTCGGCCTCGTCGGGCGCCAGCGCGCCGAAGGCGTCGAAGAAGCGGCTCCAGACCGAGCGGGGCGCGCCGTCGGGCCCCAGAAACTCGTCGGGAATGCCGGGCAGATGGCTGTAGTCGCGGACCCATTGGGCGAGACGGCGCTGGCCTTCACGCTGGCCCTCACGCTGGCCTTGCGCCTGCCCCGCTCTGTCGTCCTCGGCTGCGCCCTCGGCCATCCGCCTCTCCCTGCCCCACCATCATACTCATTGCAGGAGCGGGGTCCGCAAGTCGAGGGTCAGCGGAAACTCATTTGTGCGTTCCTCGGGCGGCGGCTGCATCGGACCCGGGGTGTGGCCGTGGTCCTGGAAGCGCGCCAGCCGCCGCGCCTCGGCCTCGTAGGTGTTGACCGGCTTGGTGTCGTAGTTGCGCCCGCCGGGGTGGGCGACGTGGTAGACGCAGCCGCCGAGCGAGCGGCCGTTCCAGGTGTCGATGAGATCGAAGGTCAGCGGTGCATGCACAGGGATGGTCGGGTGCAGGCCGGAGGCCGGCTGCCAAGCCTTGAAGCGAACGCCAGCCACGGCCTCGCCCGAGCGGCCGGTCGAGGTCATGGGCAGACGGCGGCCGTTGCAGGTGACGATGTGGCGGCCTTCGACGAAACCTTCAGCCTTTACTTGAAGACGTTCAACCGACGAGTCCACATAGCGCACGGTACCGCCGGCCGAGCCCTCCTCACCCAAGACATGCCAGGGCTCCAGCGCCTGGCGCAATTCCACGGTCACGCCGCCATGATGAACGCGGCCGAACGCGGGAAAGCGGAATTCGAGCTGGGCCAGATACCATTCCGGCTCAAAGGGATAGCCTGACTGCTTCAACTCAGAAAGTACATCAACGAAGTCTTCCCAGATGAAGTGAGGCAGCATGAAGCGGTCATGCAGCGCGGTGCCCCAGCGCACGAACTTGCCGGCTTGCGGCTCGCGCCAGAACTTTGCGATCAGCGCGCGGATCAGGAGTTGCTGCGCCAATGACATGCGCGGATCAGGCGGCATTTCGAGCGCGCGGAATTCGACGAGGCCGAGGCGGCCGGTCGGCCCTTCCGGCGAATAGAGCTTGTCGATGCAGATCTCGGCGCGATGGGTGTTGCCGGTGATGTCGACAAGCAGATGCCGGAACAGCCGGTCCACCAGCCACAGCGGTGTCTGGTAGCCCGGCGGCGGCACGTGCGAGAGCGCGATCTCGAGCTCGTAGATACTGTCGTGACGGGCCTCGTCGATGCGCGGCGCCTGGCTGGTCGGACCGATGAACAGGCCGGAGAAGAAATAGGACAGCGACGGATGCCGCTGCCAGTACAGCACCAGGCTCTTGAGCAGATCGGGCCGGCGCAGGAACGGCGAGTCCTGCGGGCTCGAACCGCCGACCACGACGTGATTGCCGCCGCCGGTGCCGGTGTGGCGGCCGTCGACCAGGAAACGGTTGGCGCCGAGGCGCACCTTGCCGGCGTCCTCATAGAGGCCCGTGGTGATCTCGACCGCGTCGCGCCAGCTCTTCGCCGGCTGGATGTTGATCTCGATGACTCCAGGGTCGGGCGTCACCTTGATCACCTCGATGCGCGGGTCGAACGGCGGCGGATAGCCCTCGACATGGACCTGGAGCTGCATCTCCTCGGCGGTGGCTTCGAGTGCAGCTGTCAGCTCGAGATAATCCTCGATGCGCTCGACCGGCGGCATGAAGGCGCAAAGCACGCCGTCGCGGACTTCGACCGACATCGCGGTGCGGACCGGGATGGAGGTGTTGAGATGCTCGGGAGCGACCCGTGGCGGCGCTTCCGGGCGCGCTGCGAGGGTGAACACGGGCAGCTTGCCCCGTGCGTCCATCGGGTCCCGCTCGATGATGTAGGGATATTGATTGGGCGGGACATAGCCGAGCGACCCGATCGGCAGGCGCAGGCCGAGCGGTGAATCGCCCGGCGTCAGGAACAGATGGTTGCGCCGGAGTTGCCAGCGCTCGCTGCGCCAGCGCGGCGGCGCGTTCCAGCGCTGCACCGGCAGCACGAAGCCGCGCGGCGTATTGAGGCCCTGCTCGAACACCCGCGCGATGCGCGCACGCGCCTCCGGATCGGATAATTTGGAGTCGGAGGGATCGACGTTGACGGGAAGCTCGGCTTCCTTCTGGAGCCAGAGCGTGGTGTCCTCATAGGCCGGCATGATGTAGCCGGGATCAAGCCCGAGCCGCAGTGCCGCGCCCTCCATGAAGGCCTCGGCGTCCTTCGTCCCGGCGGGCCGCGGATTTTCGATCTTCGCGATGAGGTCGGCGTTCTTCCAGATCGGCACGCCGTCCTTGCGCCAGTAGAGGCCGAAGGCCCAGCGCGGCAGGCTCTCGCCCGGATACCATTTGCCCTGGCCGTAATGCAGAAGGCCGCCGGGCGCAAAGCGCGTGCGCAGGCGGCGGATCAGATCGTCGGCGAGCGTGCGCTTGGTCGGACCGACGGCGTCCGTATTCCACTCTGCCGCTTCGAGATCATCGACCGAGACGAAGGTCGGCTCACCACCCATGGTGAGCCGCACGTCCTGGCTTACGAGATCGCCGTCGACCTGCTCGCCGAGATCGTTGAGCCGCGCCCAGGATTCGTCGGAGAACGGCTTTGTGATGCGCGGCGCCTCGCGGATGCGCTTGACGCTCATGTCGAAGGCGAACTCGACCTCGGCAAAGCCGGCGCCGCCGGAGATCGGCGCGGCCGAGCGATAATGCGGCGTGGCGGCAACGGGGATGTGCCCCTCGCCCGCGAGCATGCCGGAGGTGGCGTCAAATCCGATCCAGCCCGCGCCCGGCAGGTAGACCTCGGCCCAGGCATGCAGATCAGTGAAGTCGTTCTCGACTTCTGGCGGGCCCTCGATCGGATCGATGTCGGGACGGATCTGGACCAGGTAGCCGGAGACGAAGCGCGCGGCGAGACCGAGATGGCGCAGGGTCTGGATCAAGAGCCAGGCGGAGTCGCGGCACGAGCCGGCGCCGGACGACAGCGTCTCCTCCGGCGTCTGCACGCCGGGCTCCATGCGGATGATGTAGCGGACCTTGTTCTGGAGCTCCCGGTTGAGCTCGACCAGGAAGTTGACCGTGTTCGGGGCTTCATGCGGGATCGTGTCGAGATATTTCGCGAACAGGCGATCGGGCTTGATGGTCTCGAGATAAGGCGCGAGCTCGGTCTTGAGGTCCTTCGGATACTCGAACGGAAAGCTGTCGGCATAGGGCTCGACGAAGAAGTCGAACGGGTTGACCGTGGTCATCTGCGCCGTGAAGTCGACCTCGAATTTCAGCTCGGTGGTCTTCTCCGGGAAGACGTAGCGCGCGAGCCAGTTGCCTTGCGGGTCCTGCTGCCAGTTCACGAAGTGATTGGCCGGCGTGACCTTGAGCGAATAGCTCAGGATCGGCGTGCGCGTGTGCGGCGCCGGCCGCAGGCGGATGGTCTGCGGTCCGAGATCGATCGGGCGGTCGTATTTGTAGTGCGTGACGTGGTGTAATGCGACGTAGATCGACACGGGGTACGGTGCTCCAGCAGCTTTTTTGAGCAGAACACCTGATGTCAGTGCGATCAAGCACTAACAACGGGCAGAGGCTGCCTATGCAAGGTGCGGGCCGAGTGCTTGTGGGGGCGTTCTCGGCGCATGCTGCCCTCCCTTCTCCCCTTGTGGGAGAAGGTGGCGCGCGAATGCGCGCCGGATGAGGGGTATGTCTCCGCTGCGCAAGAACGCTCGTGAGGATAGAGACCCCTCACCCGTCTCGCCGCTGTCGCAGCGAGCCACCCTCTCCCACAAGGGGAGAGGGTAAGAAGACGCCCAGTCTTGGCGCAAATCTTATGCCGCCGAGGTCAGCCGCTGCAGGAACTGCGTCACCTCGTGGCGGAGCGTTTCGACTTCGCCGTGGACACGTTCGGAGGCGCTGTTGACGCGGCTGGCGACGCGGCCGGTGTCGGCGGCGGCATCGCTGATGCCTGTCACGTTGGAGGAGACCTGCGAGGTGCCGGCGGAGGCTTCCTGGACGTTGCGGGCGATCTCGCGCGTTGCGAGGCCCTGCTGCTCGATCGAGGTCGCGATCGCGGCGGTGATGCCGTTGATCTCGGCGATGGTCTGCGCGATCGCCTCGACGGCCGCGACCGAATTGGTGGTCGATTGCTGCATCTCGCCGACCTTGGCGCTGATCTCTTCGGTCGCCTTCGCAGTCTGATTGGCGAGGCTCTTGACCTCGGAAGCCACCACCGCGAAGCCGCGGCCGGCCTCGCCTGCGCGCGCCGCCTCGATGGTGGCGTTGAGCGCGAGGAGATTGGTCTGCGAGGCGATCTCGCTAATCAGCTTGACGACGTCGCCGATCCGCATCGCCGCGTCCGCAAGCGCGCGGATCTCGCTGCCGGCACGATTGGCCTCGTTGACGGCGCGGCCCGTGCTCGCGGTCGAGCCGGTCACCTGGCGGCCGATATCGGCAATCGAGGATGCCAGCTGCTCCGCCGCGCTGGCGACGGTCGCGACATTGCGCGAGGCCTGGTCGGAGGCGCTGAGCACGCCGGAGGTCTGACGGCTGGTCTTCTCGGCCGCCGCCGCCATCTGGTGGGCGTCGGATTCGAGGTCGGTCGCAGCGCCCATCAGCGTGCCGGCGACGCCATCGAGATGCGTGCCGAACTGCTTGGCGAGATCGGCGATTTCCACCACGCGACGGCCAAGGCTGTCGGTACCGGAATTGATGACGACAGCCGAACGGCGGAACGAGCCAGGCAAGCCGCGCGCCAGGATCTTGCGAAAATGCTTGCCGCGGCTGGCATAGTCCATCGACGCCGAAGCCTCGCGCAGGAATGCGTCGGTGATGTCGAGCATGTCGTTGACCGATTTCTGGATCGACCCGATGCGCCCGGCCTGGCGGTCGCTCAGGATGCGCGCTTCGAGATCGCCCTGCGAGGCCTTGCGACAGACATCGGCGACCTCATCGACGGCGGCGGCGGTGCGATGCTGGCACCAGACCGCATAACCGAGTAGCGCGATCATCGCGCCGAGCAACACCGCTCCGGAGATTCCAGTTACACCGAGAAGCGAGAGTCCGAAGGCAACGACGGCAAGAACACACGCGAGCGCGGTCGCTCCCTGCGCCTTAGAGAGAGAGCACAAATTCATCGTAACCGATACCCTGTTGCTTCAGTAATCCGACCATCGCATCAAAGCTCGCATGCATGCCGTCCCTGGCATTGGCGTGCCGCGCCTCTTCCGCGCACAGCGTCTTGTAGATCGGCTTGATGCGCTCGATCTGCGCCGGATCGGGCTTGCGCCGGTTGGAGTGATAGCCGACGATGTTGCCGCGTTCGTCGAACGTCGGGGTGACGTGGGCGAACACCCAGTAATGGCTGCCATCCTTGGCCAGATTGACGACATAGGCGAAGATCTCCCGCTTCGCCTGAAGCGTGTCCCAGAGCAGCTTGAAGACGGCGCGCGGCATGTCGGGGTGACGGATGATACTGTGGGGCGCGCCCATCAGCTCCGCGTAGCTGTATTTCGCCATGCGGACGAAGACGTCGTTGGCGTAGGTGATGCGGCCCTTGAGATCGGTCTTGGAGACGATCAGCTCCTCCTCACCGAGGAGATTTTCCACGCCGGTCGGCCGCATCGCACGCGTCATCGTTGACGAATCCTGTCGAAAGGCAGCGCCCCCTCGAAGGAGTCGCCCGCATCACCTCACGATTACGGTGGGAAATATTAATCCCGAGTGACCGGGGGAACTGCTGCGATCATATGACACCTACGTATGACTACGTAGGTGTCCACCGTTCGTGCTGTCATTCAGGCAGCGAGGTGCATCAGCACCGTTACATCGTCGCGCCCAGCACCCAGGGCGCGAACTCGGCGCCGCCGAAATCGAAGCTTTCGCTCTTGGTCGGCTGGCCGGATGCGGTCTTGAGGATGAGATCGAAGATGCGCTGGCCGCATTCCTGAACGCTCTCCTCACCTTCGAGGATGGTGCCGCAATTGACGTCCATGTCCTCTTCCATGCGCTTGTACATGGGCGTGTTGGTGGCGAGCTTGATCGAGGGCGCGGGCTTGCAGCCGAACACGCTGCCGCGGCCGGTGGTGAAGCAGACGAGATTGGCGCCGCCGGCGACCTGGCCGGTCGCAGCGACTGGGTCGTAGCCGGGCGTGTCCATGAAGACGAAGCCCTTCTTGGTAATGGGCTCGGCGTAGCGCAGCACCTCGACGAGGTTGGTGGTGCCGGCCTTGGCCATCGCGCCGAGCGACTTCTCCAGAATGGTGGTGAGGCCGCCGGCCTTGTTGCCGGGGCTCGGATTGGCGTTCATCTCGGCGCCTTCGCGCTCGGTGTATTCATCCCACCAGCGCATCAGATCGACCAGCTTCTCGCCGACCTCGCGGCTGACCGCGCGACGCGTCAAGAGATGCTCGGCGCCGTAGGTCTCCGGCGTCTCCGACAGGATCACGGTGCCGCCGTGGCGCACGATGAGATCGCTCGCAGCCCCCAGCGCCGGATTGGCTGATACGCCGGAATAGCCGTCCGAGCCGCCACATTGCAGCGCCACGGTGAGCTCGCTCGCGGGAACGCTCTCGCGCTTGACCTTGTTGGCGTCAGCCAGCGCCTCGCGCACGAAGGCGATGCCTGCCTCGACCGTCTTGCGGGTGCCGCCGACCTCCTGGATGTCCATCGCGCGCAGACGGCCGGCGAGCTTCTGCTCTTCCATCAGCCCGCCGATCTGGTTCACCTCGCAGCCGAGACCGAGCACGATGACGTGGGAGAAATTGACGTGCCGGGCGTAGCCGCCGAGCGTGCGGCGGAGCAGCGCTAAGGGCTCGTTCTGCGTCATGCCGCAGCCGGTCTTGTGGGTCAGCGCGACCACGCCGTCGACGTTGGGGAAGTCGGCCAGCGGATTGTCGCCGGTGAAGGGATTCTTCTTGAAGACGTCGGCGACGAGGCTTGCGACATGCGCACTGCAATTCACCGAGGTGAGGATGCCGATATAGTTGCGCGTGGCGACGCGGCCGTCCGGTCGGCGGATGCCTTCAAAGGTTGCCGGCAAATCGAAATTCGGCGTCGGCTTGACGTCGGCGCAATAGGCATAGTCCTTGGCGAAGTCGCCCATGCCGATGTTCTGCACGTGCACATGCTGGCCCGGCGCGATCGGTGCGGTCGCAAAGCCGATGATCTGGCCGTAGCGGATCACAGGCTCGCCCACGGCGAACGGCTTGATCGCGACCTTGTGGCCGGAGGGAATGCGATCGACGGTGGTGACGCCGTCGGCGACGACCGTTCCCGGCGGCAGGCTGGCGCGCGCGATCAGCACGCCATCATCGGGATGCAGGCGGATGACGGGGCTGATGGTCATGGCGAATCTCCTTCGGAGGCGAATAGCGAGTGGTGAGTGGCGAATGGAAAAGGGGAGCAGCGCCATTCGCTACTCCCCATTCGCCATTCGCGAGTTCCTAGGCTTTGCCGCCCGACTCCTTGCGGGTCGCGTTGACCTGCATCTTGGCGTAGGTCGTCATCAGGCCGACCTCGTTCGACAGCGTCACCAGCTTGAAGCCCATGTTGATGGCGCGCGCAGCGCCCTCGGCGCCGCTGCAATGGATGCCGGGGTTGAGGCCGCGCTTGCCGCACTCCTTGATGATCTTCTCGTAGATCGCGAGGATCTCCGGCTCGGTGCGGTCGAGCTTGGGCTCGAGACCGTAGGAGAAGCCGAGGTCGGACGGGCCGATATAGACGCCGTCGATGCCCTCGACGTCGAGGATCGCTTCCATGTTCTCGACCGCGGTCTTCGTCTCCATCATCGGCAGCAGGATGGTGTCGGCATTGGCGGTCTTCTGATAGGAGCCCGCGGTGCCATACATGCCGGCACGGATCGGGCCGTTGGAGCGCACGCCCTGCGGCGGATATTTCGAATAGGAGACGAGGTTCCTGGCTTCCTGCGGCGTGTTGACCATCGGGCAGATCACGCCATAGGCGCCGCCATCGAGCACCTTGCCGATGATGCCAGGCTCGTTCCAGGGCACACGCACCATCGGCGTGACCGGATGCTTGTCCATCGCCTGGAAGCACTGCACCATCGAGAGGTAATCCTGCACGCCGTGCTGCATGTCGACCGTGACGCTGTCGAAGCCGCATTGCGCGATCATCTCGGCCGAGAAACCGGACGGTATCGCGAGCCACGCATTGACGACGGCCTTGCCCGACTTCCAGATCTCTTTGACTTTATTCGCCACGTTGCCTTCCTTCTTTGTTGTTTGGACCGTCGTTGTTTGGACCGTCGTCACCATGACGAGCGCCGCGACAGGGCGGCGCCGTTATTACCGCGAACTCGATCGCCGCGCTACGCTCGCGATGACGCGAGATGTCTTGGCTGGGGCGGCGTTATCCGTTCCGGCGCCGATTTTCGCGCGATCGGCTTGGGCGGCACTTTGAGCGAAAAAGAGCGGCCATGTCCATGGTTTGTCGTCGCGCGACGGCGCATATCAGCTTTCACTCCTCTGCACTTGCCTCCTCGCCGGCGCCGAGCCCTGCCAGACTCTGCTCGAGCTCGCCGAGCATGTCCTGCAATTCGGCGAGCTTGCGGGCGCCGAAGCGCCGCGTGATCTCCGCATAGATCGCTTCCGACGTCGGCGCCACCGAGGCCATCAGCTTCACGCCCTCCTTCGAGATCGAGACCATGCTGCGGCGCTGGTCATTCTTCACGGTCTTGCGCTCGATCAGATTGCGCGCCTCGAGATCGCGCAGGATGCGCGACAGGCTGGGTCCGAGCAGGAACGCGGTGCGCGCGAGTTCCGTGACCTCGACCGCCTCGATGGCCGCGAGCGCGCGCAGGATGCGCCATTGCTGCTCGGTGAGGCCGTGCTCCCGCAGCGAGGGGCGAAACTGCCGCATCACGGCCTCGCGCGCCCTGAGCAGCGACATCGGCAGCGAGCGCGAGAAATCGCGCATCGGCACCTGCCGCGCGGCAGGCGCACCACCATTTGCCGGATCACCCGGTCTCTTCGTCATGGCGCCCTTTCAGCCCGCAAAAGTTTGCAGTGCAGCAAAGCCAGATTCCGTTTGACGCATTCACTTAACATGTTAAGTATCTCCGGGCACCACGATTTGTAAGATCACAAATGGCGCTTTCCAACGACGATATCCAAGCTTGCGCGAGCCGTCTGCATCAGGCGGAGAAGACCCGCACGCAGATCCGGCAGCTCTCGCAGGATTTTCCTGAAATCACTATCGCTGACGCCTACGCGATTCAGAAGGCCTGGGTCGACGTCAAGATCGCGGAGGGGCGTATGGTCAGGGGCCACAAGATCGGCCTGACCTCGAAGGCGATGCAAAGCGCGCTCAATATCGACGAGCCTGACTCCGGCGTGCTGCTCGACGACATGTTCTTCGCCGATGGCGGCTTGGTTCCGACCGAGCGCTTCATCGCGACGCGCGTCGAGGCCGAGCTCGCCTTCGTCATGAGCAAGCGCCTCTCGGGGCCCGATTGCACCATGTTCGACGTGCTCAACGCCACCGACTTCGTGGTGCCGGCGCTGGAGATTTTGGACTCGCGGATCGAGCGCGTCGATGCCAAGACCAAGGCGACGCGCAAGATCTTCGACACCATCGCCGACAACGCGGCGAATGCCGGCATCGTGCTTGGGGGACGGCCGATCCGTCCGCTCGACGCGGACCTGCGCTGGATCGGCGCGCTCTGTTTCAGGAACGGCCAGTTAGAGGAGACCGGCCTTGCCGCCGGCGTGCTCAATCATCCCGCCACCGCTGTCGCCTGGCTCGCCAACAAGATCGCACCGCTCGGCCTTGCGCTGGAGCCCGGACAGGTGGTGCTCGCCGGCTCCTTCATCCGCCCGATCGAGACCCGCAAGGGCGACACAATTCAGGCCGATTATGGCGCCTACGGCTCTGTCAGCTGCTACTTCGCCTGAGAAACAAAAATACAGGGAGTGAAACCGCGATGCCGCATTTCACGATCGAATATTCGGCCAATCTCGATCGCCGCCTCGACATCGCGGCGGTCTGCGAGGTCGTGCGCAAGGCGGCGGTGGAGACCGGCATTTTCCCGCTCGGCGGCATCCGCGTCCGCGCAATCCGCTGCGAGCATTATGCGATTGCGGATGCGCGCAACGACTACGGCTTTCTCGACATGGTGCTGCGCATCGGCGAGGGCCGCGACCTGCCGACCCGCCAGAAAGCCGGCGAGCATGTCTTCCAGGCCCTGTCAAAACATCTCGATCCCGTCTTCGCCGCCAGCAAGTTCGCTTTGTCGTTCGACATGCAGATCAACGACAAGGACACCAGCTGGAAGCGCAACAACATCCACGATGCCCTGAAAGTGGAGGCCGCCCATGGATAAGCCCAGCCCGAAAGCCGATGTGTTCCAGGCTAACCGCGACCGCGTCGCGCCGCTCCTGAAGAAGCTGCGGGCCGACGGCATCGGCCACATGATCGACGGCAAGACCGTCGCCTCGATCTCGGGCGAGACCTTCGAGACGAAATCGCCTGTCGATGGCGCTGTGCTCGCCACCGTCGCACGCGGCAATGCCGAGGATATCGACGCCGCGGCAACGGCCGCTGCCCTCGCCTTCAAGTCCTGGCGCGACATGGGGCCGGCGATGCGGCGCAAGCTGCTGCACCGGGTCGCCGACGCCATCGAGGACAATGCCGAGGACATCGCGGTGCTCGAATGCATCGACACCGGCCAGGCCTACCGCTTCATGGCCAAGGCGGCGATCCGCGCCGCCGAGAATTTCCGCTTCTTCGCCGACAAATGCGCCGAGGCACGCGACGGCCTCAACACGCCGAGCGAGGAGCACTGGAACATCTCGACCCGGGTGCCGATCGGCCCGGTTGGCGTGATCACGCCGTGGAACACGCCGTTCATGCTCTCGACCTGGAAGATCGCCCCGGCGCTGGCCGCCGGCTGCACCGTCGTGCACAAGCCGGCCGAATGGTCGCCGGTGACCGCCGCCATCCTGGCGAAGCTGGTCAAGGAAGCCGGCGTTCCCGACGGCGTGCTCAACACCGTGCACGGCTTTGGCGAGGAGGCCGGTAAGGCGCTGACCGAGCATCCCGCCATCAAGGCGATCGGCTTCGTCGGCGAGAGCGCGACGGGCTCTGCGATCATGGTTCAGGGCGCGCCGACCTTGAAACGCGTGCATTTCGAGCTCGGCGGCAAGAACCCGGTGATCGTGTTCGACGATGCCGATCTCGATCGCGCGCTCGATGCCGTCGTGTTCATGATCTACTCGCTCAACGGCGAGCGCTGCACGTCTTCCAGCCGCCTGCTGATCCAGCAGAGCATCGCGGACAAGTTCGTGGAGAAGCTGACCGCGCGGGTAAAGGCGCTGAAGGTCGGCCATCCCCTCGATCCCACCACCGAGATCGGGCCGCTGATCCACGAACGGCACCTCGCAAAAGTCTGCTCCTATTTCGCCGTCGCGCGCCAGGACGGCGCGACGATCGCGGTCGGCGGCAAGGCCTATGACGGCCCCGGCGGCGGACATTATGTCGAGCCGACGCTGGTGACCGGCGCGCACGGCAAGATGCGTGTGGCGCAGGAAGAGGTGTTCGGCCCCTTCCTCACCGTGCTGCCGTTCAAGGACGAAGCCGACGCCATCGAGATCGCCAACGACATCCGCTATGGCCTCACCGGCTATGTCTGGACCAACGACGTCGGCCGGAGCTTGCGTGTCGCCGACGCGCTCGAGGCCGGCATGATCTGGCTGAACTCGGAGAACGTCCGCCATCTGCCGACGCCGTTCGGCGGCATGAAGGCAAGCGGCATCGGCCGCGACGGCGGCGATTACTCGTTCGACTTCTACATGGAAACCAAGCACGTCTCGCTGGCGCGGGGCACGCACAAGATTCAGAAGCTGGGAATTTAGCTGTCATTCCGGGGCGCGCGAAGCGCGAGCCCGGAATCCATATCCACCAGCCGGGGTTATGGATCCCGGGCCTGGCCCTTCGGGCCATCCCGGGATGACGAGCCGAAAGGGGAAACGCACATGCCCGTACCGCAACATATCTTCGAGCCGCCGTTCAACATCATCCGCTCCAGCCACGTCGTGCTCGACGTCACCGATCTGAAGCTGAGCCGCGAGTTCTACGAGACCACCGTCGGCCTGCATGTCGAGGATTCCGACGACAATGTCGTCTACTTGCGCGCCGCGGAAGAGCATCAGCATCACTCGCTGGTGCTGCGGAAGGCGGCCGTGCCGGCCTGCGCCCGGCTCGGCTTCAAGGTCGGCAACGACGGGGACCTCGACAAGGCCGCGGCCTTCCTCTCCGAGAACGGCCTGTCTTACGCCTTCGCCGACCAGCCCTTCCAGGGCCGCACGCTCCACTTCACCGATCCCTTCGGCTTCCAGATCGAGCTCTACGCGTCGATGGACCGCCGGCCGCATCTCCTCCGCCGCTACGACCTCTACCGGGGCTGCCATCCGCAGCGGCTCGACCATTTCAACGTGTTCGCCGCCGAGGTGCAGGACACCGTCGACTTCTATGCGCGGCTCGGCTTTCGTCTCACCGAATATGCCGAGGAGGACGGGCCGAACGGCCGCATCGCCGCGGCCTGGATGCATCGCAAGGGCAACGTCCACGATTTCGCGATCACCAACGGCAAGGGCCCTCGCCTGCACCACTTCGCGTACTGGACGCCGACGGCGATGAACATCATCCATCTCTGCGACGTCATGGCCTCGCAAGGGTTCGTGAAGAACATCGAACGCGGCCCCGGACGCCACGGCATCTCGAACGCGTTCTTCCTTTACGTGCGCGATCCCGACGGACACCGCCTCGAGCTCTACACCAGCGACTATTTCACCGGCGATCACGACCACGAGCCGCTGCGCTGGTCGCTGCGCGATCCGCGCCGCCAGACGCTGTGGGGCGCGCATGCGCCGCGCTCCTGGTTCGAGCAGGGCTCGCCGTTCACGGGCCAGGCCGTTCGTGAGCCGAAGTTTGTCGCCGATGTGCTGGTGGCGGACTGATGCCGGTGACAGGCAAAGCCTCTCTCCCCGTCGTCCCTGCGAAAGCAGGGACCCATAACCACAGGGAGAAGTTTGGCGAAGACCCGTTGTTCGGTACTCCTGCCTCATCCAATCGATAGATTCCGCGGTATGGGTCCCGGCGTTCGCCGGGACGACAGGAAATACAGGAAATAGAGTCGCTAATGAAGCTCCCTTGCCTCGCCACCTATTCCGTCAAGGGTGATGTCAGCTACGGCGCCGTCCTGGCGGGCGGCATCGTCGATCTCTCCGCCCGCTATGCCAAGACCTATCCGACGCTGCGCGAGGTGATCGCGGCGGGAAAGCTCGTGAGCCTTGCCGAAGAAGCCGCCGGCCGCGCGCCGGATTATGCACTCGCCGACATCACCTGGCTGCCGCCGGTGCCCGCGCCGGAAAAGATCATCTGCATCGGCGTCAACTACCCCGACCGTAATGCCGAGTACAAGGACGGCCAGGACGCGCCGAAATATCCGAGCATGTTCATGCGCTCGCCGCGCTCCTTCGTCGGCCACGACACGCCGCTGGTGCGGCCGCGCGTGTCCGCGCAGCTCGACTATGAAGGCGAGATCGTGCTGGTGATCGGCAAGCCCGGCCGGCACATTGCGGAAAGCGCCGCGCTCGACCACATCGCCGCGCTGACGCTCTGCAACGAAGGCTCGGTGCGCGACTGGCTGCGCCACGCCAAGTTCAACGTCACGCAGGGCAAGAATTTTGATTCCAGCGGCAGCCTCGGGCCGTGGCTGGTGCCGTACACACGGGAATCCCAGATTGCGGACATCAGGCTCATCACGCATGTCAATGGCGAGCTGCGTCAGGACGACCGCACCAGCCGGCTGATGTTTCCGTTCCGCTACCTCATCAGCTATATCTCGACCTTCGCAACGCTGATCCCCGGTGACGTCATCGTGACGGGCACACCGACCGGCGCCGGTGCGCGGTTCGATCCGCCGCGCTATCTCAAGCCGGGCGACGTGATCGAGGTCGCGGCCGAGGGCATCGGAACCTTGCGCAACGGTGTCGTCGACGAAGCCTGAACAACAATGGAAGTGGAATAGTGCAATGACCACCCTCACCGGCGGCGAAGCGATCGTCAGCGGCCTTGTCGCCCACGGGGTCGACACCGTGTTCGGCCTGCCCGGCGCGCAAATCTACGGCCTGTTCGATGCCTTCCATCAGGCCCAGCTCAAGGTGATCGGCGCGCGGCACGAGCAGGCCTGCGGCTACATGGCGTTCGGCTATGCGCGCGCGAGCGGCCGGCCCGGCGTGTTCAGCGTGGTGCCCGGCCCCGGCGTGCTCAATGCTAGCGCGGCGCTGCTCACCGCCTATGGCTGCAACGAGCCGGTGCTGTGCGTCACCGGCCAGGTGCCGACGCAATTCCTCGGCAAGGGCCGCGGTCATCTGCACGAGATGCCGGACCAGCTCGCCACCTTGCGCACCTATTTGAAATGGGCCGACCGCATCGAGACGCCCGGCAACGCGCCGACCACGGTCGCGCGCGCCTTCCAGGAGATGAACTCGGGCCGGCGCGGCCCCGCTTCGGTCGAAATGCCCTGGGACGTCTTCACCCAGCGCGCCGACACCTGTGCCGCACGGGTGTTGGAGCCGCTGCCCGCGCCGCTGCCTGACCCCGACACGATCAAGCAGGCGGCCGCACTGATCAAGGCCAGCAAGGCGCCGATGATCTTCGTCGGCAGCGGTGCGATCGAGGCAGGCGCGGAGATCCTCGAGCTCGCCGAGATGATCGATGCGCCCGTCGTCGCCTTCCGCAGCGGCCGCGGCATCGTCTCCAATGCGCACGAGCTCGGCCTCACCATGGCCGCCGCCTACAGACTATGGCCGAACACCGACCTCATGATCGGGATCGGCACGCGGCTGGAGCTGCCGACCATGTCGCGCTGGCCGTACCGTCCCGAGGGGTTGAAGAGCATCCGCATCGACATCGATCCCGTCGAGATGCGGCGCTTCATCTCCGACATCGCCATCGTCGCCGATGCCAGGACCGCCACTGCCGATCTCGCCGCGGCCGTCAGCAAGGCCGGCTACAGCAAGACGGTCGGCCGCCGCGCCGCGATCCGCGAAGCCACTGCCGCCGCGCAGGCCGATATCCAGCGCGTCCAGCCGCAGATGGCGTATCTCAACATCCTGCGCGAGGTGCTGCCGGCGAACGCGATCGTCACCGATGAATTGTCGCAGGTCGGCTTCGCTTCCTGGTACGGCTTTCCGATCTACGAGCCGCGCACCTTCATCACCTCGGGCTATCAGGGCACGCTCGGCTCGGGCTTCCCGACCGCGCTCGGCGCCAAGGTTGCCAATCCCGACAAGCCGGTGGTCGCGATCACCGGCGACGGCGGCTTCATGTTCGGCGTGCAGGAGCTCGCCACCGCCGTGCAGTTCAACATCGGCGTGGTGACGCTGGTGTTCAACAACAATGCCTATGGCAATGTCCGCCGCGACCAGCGCGAACGTTTTGACGGCCGCGTGGTGGCGTCGGATCTGGTCAATCCGGATTTCGTCAAGCTGGCGGAGTCGTTTGGTGTGGCTGCGGCACGCGTCACCGCGCCGGAGCAGTTCAAGGCGGCGATGGAGAAGGCGCTTAGCCACGGCGGGCCGTATCTGATCTCGGTCGAGGTGACCAGGGATTCGGAAGTCAGCCCGTGGGCGTTCATTCACCCGCCGAAGCCCTAAAGCGAAACATCGCGGCCGGGTTTCTTCCCTTCTCCCCTTGTGGGAGAAGGTGGATCGCTGACGCGAAGCGGCAGCGAGACGGATGAGGGGTCTGTCTCCGCGGATGGAGTCCCCTCATCCGCCTTCCCTTCGGGAAGGCACCTTCTCCCACAAGGGGAGAAGGAAGATCACCGCGTCCTGCGAAACGTCAAATTGATCCGCTTCCGCCCGAGCAGCGCGTGCTCGCCCTCGGCCAGGGGTGCGACGCCGTGATAGGCGAGCCTGGACGGGCCGCCCCAGACCACGACATCGCCATGCACGAGGCGGAAGCGGCGCGGCTTGTCGCTGCGCGCGAGGCCGCCGAACAGGAAGGTCGCGGGCAAGCCGAGCGAGACCGAGACGATCGGCGCCGAATAATCCAGCTCGTCCTTGTCCTGATGCAGCGAGAGCCGCGTGCCGGGCTCGTAGCGATTGACGAGGCACGCATCGGGCGCGAAGTTCTGGAAGCTGCCCTGCTCCGCCGCGTTGCGGGCGAGATCACGGAGCACTTGCGGCATCGCCGGCCAGGGCGCGCCGGTTCGCGGGTCGATCGGATCATAGCGATAGCCGGTGTGATCGGTGATCCAGCCGCGCTCGCCGCAATTGGTCATCGCGACCGACATCAGATGGCCGCCCGGCGTCGTCATCCGCCGGAACGGCGACTGCGCCACGATGGCACGCACCGCGTCGATCAGCTCGCGCTCGATCGGCTTGACGAAGCCGCGCAGCAGCACGGCGCCGTCGGCGATGTCCTCGCGCGACGGCTGCGCCTCGGCAACGTTGTCGAACAGATCAGCCGTCAATCGCAGCGCTCATTTGGCATCGTGAAAGATCACACCCAGCGTGTGGCGCTGACCAGAGCGAATCCGGCTGACGCCATGGCGCATGTTAACGCGGTAGGTGCCGCGTGTCCCCTGTACCGGGCGGTGATGCACGGCAAAGGCGACCGCATCACCCTGCATGAGCGGAACCACCTCGGCACGCGACTGCATGCGCGGCCGCTGCTCGGTCAGCACGAACTCGCCGCCGCTGAAGTCGCGGCCGGGCTCGGACAAGAGGATCGCGACCTGGACCGGGAACACATGCTCGCCATAGAGGTCCTGGTGCAGGCAATTGAAGTCGCCGGCTTCATATTGCAGCAGCAGCGGCGTCGGCCGTGACTGGCCCGACTCATGGCAGCGCTTCAGGAACGCCGCGTGCGCCTGGGGATAACGGATGTCGATCCCCATCGCCTCGTTCCAGCGATTGGCGACGGCTTGAAGATGCGCGTAAAGCGCCGGACGCAGCTGCGCGATCAGATCGGGCAGCGGATAGGAGAAATATTTGTACTCGCCGCGGCCAAAGCCGTGGCGGCCCATGACGATGCGGCTGCGGAAGTGCGCGTCATCGGGATAGAGGGTGGCGATGGCGCGGCATTGGTCCGGCGTCAGCAGGCCCTTGAGGACGGCGCAGCCCTGGGCGTCGAGCTCGGCGGTGATTTGCGGCCAGTCGAGGGTGTCGACGTGGGCGGCTGGGTCGGCGGAGGGCGGCGAACGAGACGTTTTGCGTGCTGTTGCTGTCATGGCTGCGACTTTCGCAATGCGTCCCCTCTGCAGCCACCCGATTTCCGATTACTTTCCCGTCATTGCGAGCGAAGCGAAGCAATCCAGAGTGTCTCCGCGGAGGGAACCTGGATTGCTTCGTCGCTTCGCTCCTCGCAATGACGCGGAGAGAGTCCCGCTCGCAATGACGACGGAGAGAACTAGCCCCTCACCGGCAGCGTCACCACGTCGTAGCCGTGCCTGATCGTCCGCTTCAGCACGGGGTCTTCCAACTCGAAGTCGAAGCGGTCCGCCGGGCGGATGCCGCCCTTGGCGGCAAAGGTGCCGCCGAACATGGCGCAGCCGTCGGGGAACTTGCCGCCCTCGAAACCTCGCGCGATGAGATCAGTGACGGGCAGCATCGCGTCCAGCGTGCCCTCCTGGTAGAGCACGCGCTCGCCCTTGATCGTGGCGTAGGAGCGCAGGATCATCTTGTCCCAGTGACCGATGACATCCTCGAGCTCCCACAGCGTGGAGGCGACCGGCTTGTCGCACATCTGCTTGGACACCGTGACGTTGTAGGCCTCGACCTTGCGGTCGGTGTGGTCGGAACCGCAGCCGACGAAGATGCGGCCCTGCCAGCCGATCAGCACGAACTCGACCTCGCCGGAGGAGTCCCCGCCGCAGCATTCGATGCTGTCTTCCTGGGTCAGCCGGCGCGCGGAGGCGCGGTAGTAGATCGGCGTCGAGGCCGGCGGAGCGATGCCCATCTCTTGCAGCTCGGCGATGTGCTTGTCGCGCGCAACGGGGTCGCGGCCGGTCCAGCCGGCGATGACCATCTGGTCGATCGCGAGCGTCAGCGGCGTGGTGGTGTCCTGGGCATCGACGGTGAAAGTGAGATCAAACACGAATGACAGCCTCCATGCCGGCAGCAAGTTCAAAGATGCGGCGGTCCGAGCCGCCCGCCCCCGCGAGCATCAAGCCGACGGGAACGTCGCCCTCGCGGTGCGCGGGCAACGAGATGGCGCAGCCGTCGATCATGTTGATCAGGGTGCAATTGCGCAGCGCACGCAGATTTTGCGTGGTGAACGCCTTGTCGTCGGCCAAGTCGGAAATCTTCGGCGGCGTGTTGGCGGTGGTCGGCAGCACCAGGGCGTCATAGGGCGCGATGCGCCCGTTGACGCGGGCGATCAGCGAGCGGCGCTCGTTCAGGAGATCGATGTAGTTTGCCGCGCTCTGCGCCTCGCCGCGCATGATGCGCACCGACACGCGCGGATCGTAGACGTCGCCCTTGGCGGTGATGAGATAGCGATGCCAGGCGTAGCTTTCCGCGGCGGCAAAGCCGCCCTTCGCGTTCATCGGACCGATATCGTGGAACTCCGTCATCTCGATGCGCTCGATCGCGGCGCCGTGGTCGGCAAGCGTCTTCAGCGCGCGCTCGAAGGTCTCGGCGACCGCCGCATCGAGATCGTCGAGCGCGATCGTGGTGGGCACCGCGAGCCGCATGCCCTTCACGGGACGCGGCTTCAGCGGAACGATCGGCTCGTTCGCCAGCACCGCGTCGAGAATGGCACAGCAGCTGACCGATCGCGCCAAGGGCCCGATGCTGTCGAGCGAGAACGACAGCGGCACCGAGCCGTCGAGCGGCACGCGGCGCTGCGTCGGCTTGTAGCCGACGATGCCGTTATAGGCGGCCGGAATGCGGCAGGAGCCGCCGGTGTCGGTGCCGAGCGCGCCATGCGCCATGCCGTCGAGCACCGAGACCGCGGCGCCCGAGGACGAGCCGCCGGGCACATGGCCCTCGGCGCGGTTCCAGGCGCCTTTCGGCGTGCCGTAATGCGGATTGATGCCGATGCCGGAATAGGCGAACTCGGTCATGTTGGTCCGCCCGATCACGACGAAGCCGGCGTGGCGCAGCCGCGCAACCGCCGGCGCATCGTGCTCCGCTGGATCGGAATCGTCGAGCGCGCGAGAGCCGGCGCGCGTCGTCTGCCCCCTGATATCGAAGAGGTCCTTGATCGAGACCGGGATACCCGCATAGGGCGACGGCGCCGCCTTGACCCTGCGCAGGGCATCCATCGCATCCGCGGTCGCGAGCGCGGCGTCCTTGTCGACATGGATGAAGGCGCGCTGGCCTTCACCGGCGGGGTCGGCGATCCTGGCGATGCACGCCTCCACCAGCTTGCGGGAGGTGGTGCGGCCGCTTTCAAGGTCTTCGGCCAGTTTCGCCAGTGTCGGAAAATCGGGCATGTCTGTCTCACGGAATATTGGCGCGCGCAATCTATAGCGCTGCCTCAGTTCGACACAAGCATTGTGCGCATGATGGCATGCATGCGCATTGCTGGACCGTTGACGCACGATGGTCGATTGTCGCATCAAGATCGAAACGGGCGGGCGTCAAGCCTGCCCCTTGTCAAAAGAAGTCCTGGGAGGGCGTTCCGAGATGGCCGAACCGCAGCGCGCGCGACCGAAACCGACGCCGGAAACCCAGCATTTCTGGGACGGCGCGAAAGCGGGCGAATTGCGGCTGCAACGCTGCGATGCCTGCGCGCATGTCTACTTCCCGCCGCGCCCGTTCTGCCCCTCCTGCGCCTCGCGCAAGGTCAGCATCTTCAAGGCGAGTGGCAAGGGTTTCCTCTACAGCTACGTGATCAACCACCGGCCCGCCGCGCCCGGCTTCACGCCGCCCTACGCGATTGCGGTGGTCGAGCTCGACGAGGGCCCACGGATGATGAGCAACATCATCGACTGCCCGCAGACCCCGGAGGCGCTCGAGCTCGACATGAAGCTCGAAGTCGCTTTCCAGGAGCTCGACGACAAAATCACCCTCCCCGTCTTCCGTCCGGCGAAGGGGTAGACCATGCGCACGAACCAGGTTGCCGTCGTCGGCGCGGCCGAGACCACCGAGCTCGGAATCATCCCCAATGCCTCGCAGCTCCAGCTCCACGCGGATGCGGCGCTCAATGCCATCGCGGATGCCGGCCTGAAACTGTCCGACATCGACGGTTTCGCCACCGCGGTCGAAACACCGCAGCAGGTCTGCCACTATCTCGGCATCAAGCCGACCTGGGTGGACGGCACCTCGGTCGGCGGCTGCTCGTTCATGCTGCACGTCCGCCATGCCGCGGCGGCGATCGAGGCTGGTCTCTGCAAGACCGTGCTGATCACGCATGCGGAGAGCGGCAAGTCCATGATCGGTAAATTGCCGCGCTCGACGCCGGCGGACAGCCTCAATGGCCAGTTCGAGGTGCCCTATGGCGTCTACGGACCGCCCAGCATGTTCCCGATCCCCGTGCTGCGCTTCATGAAGACCTACGGCATCACGCATGAGCAGCTCGCCTCGGTGGCGGTGGTGCAGCGCGAATGGGCGGCGAAGAATCCGCGGGCGATGATGAAGGACCCGATCACGGTTGCCGACGTCCTCAATTCGCGCATGATCGCCTATCCGTTCCGCTTGCTTCAGTGCTGCCTCGTTACCGATGGCGGCGGCGCGCTGATCCTGACCTCGGCCGACCGCGCCAGGGATTTTCCGAGGAAGCCGGTCTACATCATGGGCACCGGCGAGAGCGTGGAAACGCCGATGGTCAGCCAGATGGAGACGTTCAACTCCTCCCGCGCGTTCAAGACCGCGGGTCCGCTGGCGTTCAGGGAGGCCGGCATCGCACACAAGGACGTCGATCATCTCATGATCTACGACGCGTTTGCGCATCTGCCGCTGTTCGGCCTCGGTGATCTCGGCTTCATGCCGTATGAGGAGACAGGCAGGTTCATCGCGGAGGGCAACACGCGGCCCGGCGGCAAGCTGCCGCTCAACACCAATGGCGGCGGCCTCTCCTACATGCATTCGGGCATGTACGGCATGTACGCGCTTCAGGAGAGCGTGCGGCAGATGCGCGGCATCGCGCCGGCACAGGTGCCGAATGCGAAGATTTCCGTGTGCCACGGCGTCGGCGGCATGTTCGCGGCGAGTGGCACGATCGTGTTTACGAACGAGAGGTAATTGCTGTCATTCCGGGGCGGCGCGAAGCGACGAGCTATGATGCGCAATTGCGCATCTGAGAATCCATACCCCCGATGGTGGTTATGGATTCCGGGCTCGCGCCAAGAGGCGCGCCCCGGAATGACGGCGGAATTTGGAACGCATAGCGGAGAACCCACATGAGCAAATCACTTCAGGACAAGGTCATCATCGTCACCGGCGCAGGCCGCGGCATCGGGCGCGAGATCGCGCTGCTCTGTGCTGCCGAAGGCGCCAAGGTCGTCGTCAACGATCCCGGCGGGGCCGCTGACGGCGCGGGCACCAGCGCCACGCCCGCGGAAGAAGTGGTGGAGGAGATCAAGAAGCGCGGCGGCACGGCCGTCGCCAATTTCGAGTCGGTGGCCGAAGCGATCCCTGCCAGCAAGATCGTGAAGACTGCGACCGATGCCTTCGGCAAGCTCGACGGCGTCGTCAACAATGCCGGCATTTTGCGCGACATGATCTTCCACAAGATGAGCGTGGAAGCGTTCGAGGCCGTCATCAAGGTGCATCTGATGGGCTCGTTCTACGTCAGCCACGCCGCGGCGCGCATCTTCCGCGAGCAGGAGAGCGGCTCCTTCGTCCACTTTACCTCGACCTCGGGCCTGATCGGCAACTTTGGCCAGGCGAATTACGCCGCCGCCAAGCTCGGCATCATCGGGCTATCGAAATCGATCGCGCTCGACATGGGGCGCTTCAACGTCCGCTCCAACTGCGTCTCGCCGTTCGCCTGGACGCGCATGATCGGCACCATCCCGACCGAGACCGAGGCCGAGAAGGCCCGTGTCGAGAAGATCAAGCAGATGGGGCCGGAGAAGATCGCGCCGATCTGCGCTTATCTGCTCTCCGACGCCGCCAAGGACGTCACCGGGCAGATCTTCGGCGCGCGCATGAACGAGCTGTTCCTGTTCAGCCAGAACCGCCCGCTGCGCTCGGTGCACCGGAGCGAGGGCTGGACGCCGCAGTCGATTGCGGAACACGGCATGCCGGCGCTGAAGGGATCGTTCTACAAGCTCGATCGTTCGGCCGACATCTTCCCCTGGGACCCCGTGTAGGGATTCCCGTCTAGCCACATTTTTGGCATCCCTGCGCTGCGGTCTCTGGTTGTCTGGTCCGGAGATCGCCCCGCTTTATGCCTGAATGCGGGCGAATGGTGTCCTCCCAACAAACTTTGGGAGGAAACCATGACAAGAATACTGACCAACTCCGACGACACGACAGCAACCGGCGGTCTCGGCCGCCGTACGCTCCTCAAGGGCGCGGCAACTGTCGCCGCAATCAGCCTGCTCGCCACGAAGGCCGACGCCCGCGACTTCGGCGCCAATGCCGAGCCGCAGCGCTACCCCGACCCTGACATCCTCGTCATCGATCCCAAGCGCTTCAAGGCCAAGGTCGGCAACACCACGATCAAGCGGCTCTACACTGGCTGCCTGTGGGCGGAAGGACCGGCGTGGAATGCGCAGGGACAATATCTCGTCTGGAGCGACATTCCGGCCAATCGGCAGCTGCGCTATCTCGACGACGACGGCCATATCTCCGAGCAGTTCCACAAGCCGTCGAACGAGGCCAACGGCAACTCGTTCGACACCGAGGGACGCCAGATCACCGCCGAGCGGACCCGTCTCGTCCGCTACGAGCACGACGGCGCGGTGACGACGTTGGCCGAGCAGGCGGGCGGCAAGCCACTGAACGGGCCGAACGACATGGTCGTGCATCCCAACGACAAGGCGATCTGGTTCACTGATCCCGGCTATGGCGCGATCAGCATCTACGAGGGCAAGCTCGCCAACACAGGCTCGCTGCAGCCCTACCAGAAGGAAGCGGTCTACCGGCTGGACGCACAGACGGGACAGGTCGCGAAGGTCGCCGACGAGCCGTTCAAGCCGAACGGCATCGCGTTCTCTCACGACTACAAGAAGCTCTATGTCTGCGACACCGGCATCACGCATTATCCGCAAGCCGAGAACGTGGTGTGGTCCTACGACATCGACGGGCCGAAACTGTCGAACCCGAAGAAGCTGATCGACATGAAGCTCGAGGGCAAGTCAGGCTTCCCCGATGGATTGCGCGTCGACACCGAGGGCAATATCTGGGTTGGCGCCGGCTGGGTTGGCCCCGGCTATGACGGCGTGCAGGTGTTCTCGGGCGCCGACGGCGCGCGGATCGGGCAGATCCTGCTGCCGGAGACCTGCGCCAACCTCTGCTTCGGCGGCAAGAAGCGCAACCGCCTGTTCATGACCGCGAGCCAGTCGCTGTATTCGGTCTATGTGGAGACGCAGGGCGCGCATTTCTGTTGAGTGCTACGCTCTCACCACGCGTCATGGCCGGGCTTGACCCGGCCATCCACGTGGTAGCGCAAGCGAGGGAAGCCGTCATGGCCGGGACAAGCCCGGGCATGACGGCTGAGTGTGTGGCGGCAGCGTCGCCCCTACCCCGTATTCCTCAACCCCGCCGAGATGCCGTTGATCGTCAGCTGAATCCCGCGCAGCACCTGCTCGTCCGGGTTCTGCGCGCGGTGCTCTTTCAACAGCTCGACCTGCACGTGGTTGAGCGGATCGAGATAGGGGAAGCGGTGGCGCACCGAGCGCTCCAGCAGCGGATTGCCTTGCAGCAGGCGGTCCTGCCCCATGATGTCGAGCAGCGTCTCGATGCAGGAATGCCATTCGCGGCGGATGCGGCCGAAGATTTTTTCGCGCAAGGCCTCGTCCGGCACCAGCTCGGCATAGCGCGAGGCGATCGCAATCGAACTCTTGGCCAGCACCATGTCCATGTTCGACAGCAGCATGCGGAAGAACGGCCATTCCTTGTAGAGCTCTTTCAGGAACGGCATGCCCTGCTGCGGATGCGCCGCGATCCACTGCTCGACCGCGCTGCCAAAGCCGTACCAGCCCGGCAGCATCAGGCGGCATTGCGCCCAGGAAAACACCCAGGGAATGGCGCGCAGGTCTTCGATCGCGCGGGTCTTCTTGCGCGAGGCCGGACGGCTGCCGATGTTCAGCGTCGCGATCTCGTTGATGACCGTCGAGGCCCAGAAGTAATCGACGAAGCCGTCGGTCTCGTAGACGAGGCCGCGATAAGCCCTAAACGCAAGGTTGGACAGCTCGTCCATCGCGGCGAGATATTCGCGGCGCGGCGCGCTCTGGCGCGGCTGAAGCAGGCTCGCATCCAGCGTGGCGGCGGCGAGGATCTCCAGATTGTTGCGGCCGACCTCGGCGTTGGAATATTTCGACGAGATGATCTCGCCCTGCTCGGTGATGCGGATCTGGCCATTCACCGCGCCGCCAGGCTGCGCGATGATGGCGTCATAGCTCGGCCCGCCGCCGCGGCCGACCGAGCCGCCGCGGCCGTGGAACAGGCGCAGCCTTACGTGATGGCGCTCGAACACCTCGACGAGACCGATCTCGGCCTTGTAGAGCTCCCAGCCCGAGGTGACGAAGCCGCCGTCCTTGTTGCTGTCGGAGTAGCCGAGCATGACCTCCTGCACGCTGCCGCGGCTGTCGACGAGGCGGCGGTAATCGTGCAGCGACAGCATGCGGTCCATGATGCCGGATGAAGCCTGCAGATCCTCGATGGTCTCGAACAGCGGCACGATGTTGATGGCGCTGCGCCCGGAGGGATGGACGAGGCCCACTTCCTTCAAGAGCACCGCGACCTCGAGCATGTCGGACATGCCCTTGCACATCGAGATGATGCACTGGGGGATCGCATCCGAGCCGAACTTCGCATGCGCTTCGGCTGCGGCATGGAAGACGTTGAGCTCGCCCATGGTCTCGTCGCTGTACTTCACGAACGGCGAGACCAGCGCGCGCGTCGAGCGCAGCTCGTTGGTGAGCAGCGAGATGCGCGCGTCCTCGCCGAGCGCGAGATAGGACATGCCGGGATTGGCGGCATCCATCAGCTCGGCGATGGTGCGCTCGTGCACCGCCGAATTCTGGCGGATGTCGAGCCGCGCCAGATGAAAGCCGAAACAGTCCACCGCGCGGCGGAGCAACCGCAGCCGGCCGCGGGCAATGACGCGGGCATTGTTGGAGATCAGCGAGCGGTGCAGCACGTCGAGATCGGCCTGCAATTCCCTGACGCTCTCGTAAGGCTTCCCCTTGCCGACCGGCCGGCGCGTGATCTCGACCTCGAGCTTTTCCGCCGTTGCGGTGAGACGGGCATAGATGCCGGAGACCGCGAGCCGATAAGGCTCGCCGCTCCGATGCGGCGAGGTGTCGGGCGATCGCTCCGCCAGCGTGCGCAGCTCCTCGGAGACGTCGGCGAGATGCGCCGCGATCGACAGTTCCGAGCCGAGCACGTGCAGCTCTTCGAGGTAGAACTGCATCACCCGGCTCGACTGCAGCCGCAGCGTGCCGCGCATGACGTCGGCGGTGACGAAGGGATTGCCGTCGCGGTCGCCGCCGATCCAGCTCCCCATGCGCAGGAACGAGGCGAGCTCGTGTGCTGCCGCCTCGCCGCCCTCCTCCAGCCGGTCCTCCAGCACGTTGACCAGCCGCGGCACCTCGCGCAGGAAGGTGTAGTCGTAGAACGACAGGCCGTTGGCGACCTCGTCGAGCACGGTGAGCTTGGTGCGGCGGAGCAGATTGGTCTGCCACAGCGTCAGCACCTCGCGGCGCAGCTGCTCGTCGCTGGCGGCGGCCTCGTCCGCGGTCAGCGCGACACGCTCGCGGCGGTCGAGCAGCGCGGCGACCTCCATCTCGCGGTCCATGGTGCTCTTGCGGCGGACCTCGGTCGGGTGCGCGGTCAGGACCGGGCTGACCAGCGCGGTCCTGAAGAAGCCGCGCAAGGTATCGGAGTTGATGCCCGCGGCCTTGGCCTTGGCCAGGGCCTCCGCCAGCACACCGGAGCCGCCGCCCTTGCCGGCACGCATCTGGCGGATGTTGTTCTGGTCCTCGGCGATGTTGGCGAGATGGGAGAAATAGCTGAAGGCGCGAACGATCCGCACCGTCTCGGAGGTCGACATGCTGTCGAGGATCTGCTCGAGCTCGCGGCGGGCGAGCCGGTCCTCGTCGCGGTGGAACCGGATCGAGGTCTGCCGGATGCGCTCGACCAGGTCGAACACGTCGGCGCCCTCCTGGTCGCGCACGGTGTCGCCCAGGATGCGCCCGAGCAGGCGAATGTCGTCGCGCAGCCGCGCTTCCGCTTCCGTGACCTGAACGTCCTCGGGGCGGTTGGAGCGGTGATCAGGCGCGTCGGATGGTATGGTCTGGAGGGACATTGGCTCGCTCCCCTGAGTAGAGCTCCGTATGGCTCCCCGGCCGACCGAGTGTGCAAGTTTTTTGCCGCAGCGCAAGACGAAGTTGGGGGCGGCGCACACCCAGGGGGCTAGAGCGCGAAGACAATCGTCCTCGCGCTCTAGGTTGTTGTTTAGGCATGATCTTTTCGGAAAACCGCTTCGCACTTTTCCGGATCATGCCTATGCCGGCACGATCACCTTGCCGATCGGCCAGAGCGCGATGCCGGCGAGCTTCAGATGGGCCCAGGCGAAGGGGATGCCGATGATGGTGATCGCGAGCACCAGCGCGGTCACGAGGTGGCCGAGCGCCAGCCACCAGCCGGCGAGCACGAACCAGATGATGTTGCCGATCACCCCGAGCGGGCCGGTGCCGATATCGCTCTCGCCGGTGACCTCGTAGCGGCTGACCGCGCGCGAGCCGAACGGCAGCAGCGTGTAGACGGCGATGTTGAACGCCGCCCGCGCCCAGGGCAGGCCGATGATGGTGACGGCCATGATGACCGCAGCCACCAGCCAGCCGAACGCCATCCAGGCGCCGCCGATGAGAATCCAGAGAATGTTGAGCAGGATGGAAACGGGGGACATGGGACGATCCGCGGGTCAGTGATCCCTCACTATAACACGATGCCCGAGGTCATAGTCCATGACGCCGGCTGCGTTCGGCCCGCAGCGACGTGCCGACAAACCCAACATCTTCGATCCCTCGCGAAATATCCTTCGCGCAGAGCCAAAGCGTCAGCGCGACAGCGCCAATCGCGCCCAATCCCGAGATGAGAAGCGGATTCGGGCAGAATATGACGAGAAAATTGTCGAGCGGAACGGATCCAGTTGGCCAGCGCGGTGTGCAAGAAAATGACAGTGCCCAACCGCAAAGCATCACGGCGGCGGCGTTCGCTCCGGCCAGGGCCCCCACGACGATCGCGAGACCCTTCGTCATGGAGAGTGCGAGATCAACCAACTTCACGACGGCGCAGCATGCGAGCGCGACGATGATCATCAGCCCCCATCCGGAAGCCCCCGCGGCGACGGTCTGGGCCTGACCGCTCCATGTCCACAGCGCAGTGACGCAGACGAGCAACGTCAGATTGACCTTCACGGCTTCGGGAAACTTGCAACGAAGCGCATAGGCATTCGCCTTCTCGACCAGGTCCAGCACCGCGCAGGCGATCAATCCGGCGGCAAAGCCACCGAGATGGACACCCCAGTCGATACGCGAGTTGCTGAGCGCGAACGCGATGTTCAAGCCGATGTTGATCGCGAAGAAGTCGAACCTGACGTCGAGCTTGCCGAGGATCCACAGGCAGAGCAGCGCACCAAGAATGCCAGACGTGGCGCCGGACGCTCCGACGGTCAAATAGGGGGTGGAATGAATGCCATTGCCGATGACGGCGCCGAACACCATCGCGCAGAGATAGATGATGAGGAAGTAGGCCGGCCCGATCCGTCTTTCGAGATGTCCTCCCCACAGCACAAGACACAGCATGTTCATCGTCAGATGAACGAAATTGACATGCAGGAAGCCGTAGGCGACGAGCCGCCAATACTCATGCCGCGCGATTGCGGTCGAATACATGCCGCCGTAGCGATACAGCAGCTCCGCCGGCGCTGACGGGCCGCCCGCCTGGATGAAGCAGATTCCCGATACGAGGACCGTCACGGTCATGACCGCGTAGACGGCGGCGTGCGGGATTTCGAAAAAGCCGGGGCTGCTGCGGTATGCGGGCATGAAAGAATCGCGATCGGATGCAAATGGAAATCGCAGCGTAGCGAACCCAATCGGCAATTGCCACCCTTGCGTGCACCGTCTCGCGTGCATATCATACGGGTCGTGCAGCATCCTCGCTCATGGGCGGGACAGGCGAAGTCGATTGTCTCCGACGAGAGTTCGCGAGCCACCCATTGATCTCGGCGCGATTGCCTCGAATGGCCTCGCCGGCTCTTTCTCGATCAAAACCGGCGTTTCATCGAACTGACGTGCACACGGCCCAGAATGGCACGCCGCTTGAAACATTCGGCAGGCGTTGGCGTTGCCGTCGCGGCCATTGGGGCTTGGGGATTCACATGTCCGATTTCATCATCGAGGAGGGCCTGCCCGATCCGCTGGGTGCCCATTGGAGCGGCAAGGGCACGAATTTCGCGGTGTTCTCCGCCAACGCCACCAAGGTCGAGGTCTGCCTGTTCGATGGCGAGCGAGAGACGCACCGCTTCGAGCTGCCGGAATATACCGACTAGGTCTTTCACGGCTACATCGCCGGGTGCGGTCCGGGCATCTTCTACGGCTACCGCGTCTACGGCCCCTATCAGCCCGACGCGGGTCATCGCTTCAATCCCAACAAGCTGCTGCTCGATCCCTATGCGCGGGCCCATGCCGGAAGCCTGACATGGGACCCGGCCGTGTTCGGCTACAAGATGGAGACCGGCGACGACCTCACCTTCGACGAGCGTGACAGCGCGCCGTTCATGCCGAAATGCGTGGTGGTCGATCCCGATTTCGACTGGCAGGCCGAGGCGGCGCGGCAGAACGTCCATTGGGACGAAACCATCGTCTACGAGACCCATGTCAAAGGCTTCACGAAGAAGCACCCCGATGTTCCGGAGAACCTTCGCGGCACCTATGCCGGCTTCGCCGCGCCGGAGCTGATCGCCCATCTGACATCGCTCGGCGTGACCTCGATCGAGCTGCTGCCGATCCATTCCTTCATCAATGATGACAATCTCCTGAAGAAGAACCTCGTCAATTACTGGGGCTACAACACCATCGGCTTCTTCGCGCCCGATCCGCGCTACGCCTCCGACGTGCCGAACAGCCTGCGCGAATTCAAGGAGATGGTGTCGAAGCTGCACGGCGCCGGGCTCGAGGTGATCCTCGACGTCGTCTACAACCACACCGCCGAAGGCAACGAGCTCGGGCCGACGCTGTCCTTCAAGGGCATCGACAATGCGAGCTACTACCGCCTGCTGCCGGACCGGCGGCGCTATTACATCAACGACACCGGCACCGGAAACACCGTCAATCTCTCCCATCCGCGCGTGATCCAGATGGTGATGGACTCGCTGCGCTACTGGGCCGGGCATATGCATATCGACGGCTTCCGCTTCGATCTCGGCACCATTCTCGCCCGCGAGGTTTACGGCTTCGACGAGCAGAGCGGCTTCCTGAAGGCAATGGACCAGGATCCGCTACTGTCGACGGTCAAGCTGATCGCCGAACCCTGGGATTGCGGCCCCGGCGGATACCAGGTTGGCGGCTTCCCGCCCGGCTGGGCGGAGTGGAACGACAGGTTTCGCGACACCGCGCGCGACTATTGGCGCGGCGAGGCGCCGCCGTCTGCGCTCGCATCGCGGCTGCTCGGCTCCGGCGACATCTTCGCCCGCTGGGGCGGCCGCCGCTCCTGGGCCAGCGTCAATTTCATCACCGCCCATGACGGTTTCACGCTGAACGACTGGGCGAGCTACAACGACAAGCACAATGAGGCCAATGGCGAGGGCAACCGCGACGGCAATTCCAACAACCGCTCCTGGAACTGCGGCGTCGAGGGCCCGACCGACAACAAGAACGTCATTGCGCTGCGCGAACGGCAGAAACGCAACATGCTGGCGACGCTGCTGCTCTCCCAGGGCACGCCGATGCTGCTGGGCGGCGACGAGTTCGGCCGCACCCAGCAAGGCAACAACAATGCCTATTGCCAGGACAGCGACATCTCCTGGTTCGACTGGAACATGGGCGAGAACGCGCAGAAGCTGCTCGCTTTCAGCAAGCGCGTGATCGAGCTTCGGCGCGACTACCCGATCCTGCGCCGCAGCCGCTTCCTCACCGGCGCGCACGACACCAAGCTCGACATCCGCGACGTCGTCTGGGTCAATGCCAATGGCAGCGAGATGTCGAGCGCCGACTGGCAGACCGGCTGGCTGAAGTGCTTTGGCGTCGTCCTCGACGGCCGTGCGCGAAAAACCGCGATCCCGCGCCGCGGCGAGGACGACAGCGTGCTGATCATCCTCAACGGTTTTGAGGGCGAGGTCGACTTCAAGCTGCCGCACACTTCGGCCGGCCCATGCTGGTCATTGCTGCTCGATACCAATGTCGGGGACGGCGGGTCAGGCGCCCGGTTCGAGTTCGACAGCATCTACAAGGTGCCGGGGCGGTCGTTCCTGCTGTTCGTCGGCGGGGAGCTGGTTTAGGAGCGCAGATCCGCTTTGCCTGTCCATGAAGGCTTTCATGGCACCTTGAGCGTGATGGTCGCGATGTGGTCCGCGACTGCGTAGAGAACTTCCTTCGCAGCGTCGCTCATGACAAATGTTTCCGCATCCGTTATCTCGTAGGGTGGGCAAAGGCGCGCTTGCGCCGTGCCCACCATTGTCTCCGTAGTCGAATTTGGTGGGCACGCTTCGCTTTGCCCACCCTCCGGATTCTCGTCGAATGTCAAATCTTCCGTCCCGCCTGCTCCCAATAGGGATCGCGCAAGCGGCGCTTGAAGATCTTTCCGGAGTCTTCACGCGGCAGCCCGCTGCGGATCTCGATGTGCTTGGGCACCTTGTAATCGGCGAGCGAGGTCTTCAGCCTTGCGCGGACATCGCCGGCATCGAGCGTGACGCCCGCTTGCGGTTCCACCACCGCCATCAATGCCTCGCCGAACTCGGCATCGGGGATGCCGAACACCGCGCAATCATGCACGCCCGGCACGGCATGCAGCACGGATTCGATCTCGGCCGGATAGATGTTGACGCCGCCCGAGATCACCATGTCGCGCTTGCGGTCGCAGATGAAGACGTAACCGTCCGCGTCGATATAGCCGACATCGCCCGAGGTGATGAAACCGCCACGGTCGATCTCGGCGCGCTTCTCCGGCTTGTTATGGTAGGTGAAGTCGGCAAGCTCGGCCATGCGGGAATAGATCTCGCCGATCTCGCCGACGCCGAGCACGCGGCCGTCCTCGCCGATGAAGCGCAGCTCGGCGCCGGGCGAAATCTTGCCGACCGTACCCGGCTTCTTCAGCGCATCCTCGGAAGTTGCGAAGGTGACGGCGCTTGATTCCGTCGAACCGTAGAACTCGTAGATCACCGGCCCCCACCATTCGATCATGGCGCGCTTGACGTCGGCCGGGCACGGCGCGGCGGCATGGATGACGTGGCGGAGCGAGGAGACGTCGTACTTCCTGCGCACCTCTTCCGGCAGCTTCATCAGGCGAATGAACATGGTCGGCACCATGAAGATGGTGTCGATCTTGTAGCGCTGGATGAGCTCCAGAAATTCTTCGGCCTCGAAGCGCGGCATCAGCACCAGCGCGCCGCCGAGTTTCCCCGCGCGGATGCCGAACGAATTCGGCGCGGAATGATAGAGCGGCCCCGGCAGCAGCGCGCGGGCATTGGGCTTGAGGCCATAGATCATCGCGCGCATGCGTTCGCCGGCGGCCTGCTGCCCCGGCGTCGGAGCATTGCGCCGCACGCCCTTGGGATGGCCTGTCGTGCCTGACGTGTAGATCATGTTCATCGGCTGCGGCACGACCGGGCCGTCATAGGGCTGGAATTGCGCGAGCCAGGGCTCGAAATCGATCGCGAAATCCGGCGTCTTCAGATGATCGGGATCGATCTTGTAGTTGGACAGGATCTCCGGCGGCGTCGGCACGCTGAGCGCGGTGACGCCTTTGGGAATCGCATCGCGCAGGGCATGCAGCATGTCGGCATGCCCGATCAGCACGGACGTGCCGGTGTCGTTCAGGATGTAGTTGATCTCCTCGGGCTTGAAGTGCCAGTTGATCGGCACGCCATAGGCCCCCAAACGCATCGCGGCGTATGCGGCCTCCAGGAAGGCGATGTCGTTGCGCATCAGCATGCAGACGCAATCGCCCTGGCGGACGCCGATCTTGGCGAGGCCGGAGGCGATGCGATCGGCGCGATTGGTGACCTCGGCGTGGGAACGGCGGCGATCGCCGGAGATGATGCCGAGGAATGGGGACGTTTCGCTCATTATTGTTTTTCTTTATTGTTGTGCGCCGATCTTAGTTAGTCGTCATCACCGGGCTTGTCCCGGTGATCCACGTTCCTGCTTCGTCGCCTGGATCAAGAACGTGGATGGCCGGGACATCTAGCGCGAAGACGCGCTTCGCGCTTTTGCCCGGCCATGACGGAGAGTCTCAATCCGCAAACTTCGCCGCGCGCTTTTCTAGATTGGAGCGCACCGCCTCGGTCTGGTTCGCACTGCCGATCAGCTTCTGCTGCTCGACGGACTCCGCGAGCAGCGCCGGCCCCGGATCGACCGAGAGATTGTTCAAGAGGCGCTTCGCCGCGCGGATCGCATCGGGGCTCTTGCCGGCGATCTCGCGCGCGACTTCGAGTGCCGCAGCGCGTGGATCGTCACAAATGCGCGTGGCGAGACCATATGTCATCGCTTCCTGCGCGGAGAAGATGCGGCCGGTATAGGTGAGATCGCGCAGGATGTCGTCGCGCACGAGCGAGGCCAGGATCGGCGTGCCCGCCATGTCGGGGACGAGGCCCCATTTGATCTCCATGATCGACATCCGCGCATCTGCGCTGAGAAATCGCATGTCGGCGCCGAGCGAAAGCTGAAATCCGCCACCGAAGGCAACGCCATGGACCGCCGCGATCACTGGAACCGGAAGCTGACGCCATCCCCATACCGCCTGTTGCGGAAAGTTCGCCTGGCCATGCGTCCGCTTGGTGAGATCGCGATTTTCGCCACCCGGAATTCCGTTGCCGCCCTTCTCTTTCATGGCGGCAAAACGCCCCATGTCGAGGCCGGCGCAGAAGGCGCGGCCTTCGCCCGACAGCACGACGGCGCGCAGGCCTTTTTCCTTCGAAAGCCGCTCTGTTGCCGCGACAAGGGCCTCGAACATGGCCTGATCCAGCGCATTCATCTTGTCGGCGCGCACCAGCCGCACGTCGGCAACCCCTTCCGAGATCGAGATCGAGATGCGCTCTTCCATGGATCAATTCTCCCCTGTTCTTGTTCAGTGCCGCTTTACAGGAAGCTGGCGGCCAGATTTAGTCAATCGACCAATTAACTGACAATCCGTACGGGAGAAACAGCCATGTTCAAGGAAAATCTTCTGGCTGGGCGGCGCATTCTCGTGACCGGCGGCGGCACCGGGCTCGGCAAGTCGATGGCGGCGCGCTTCCTCCAGCTCGGCGCCGAAGTGCACATCTGCGGCCGGCGCAAGATCGTCTGCGACGAGACTGCGACCGAGTTGATGGCCGAGTATGGCGGCCGCGTCACCAGCCACGGCGTCGACATCCGCAATGCGCTCGCGGTCGAGGAGATGATCGAGAATATCTTTCGGGACGGACCGCTGACTGATCTCATCAACAATGCCGCGGGCAATTTCATCTCGCGCAGCGAGGAGCTATCGCCGCGCGGGTTCGATGCGGTCGCCAACATCGTCATGCACGGCACGTTTTACGTGACCCAAGCGGTCGGCAAGCGCTGGATCGCCCTAAAGCAGCCCGGCAACGTCGTCTCGATCACCGTGACTTGGGTGCGCAACGGCTCGCCCTATGTGGTGCCGTCGGCGATGAGCAAGTCGGCGATCCATGCCATGACGATGTCGCTCGCGACCGAATGGGGCCGCTACGGCATCCGCCTCAACACGATCGCGCCGGGCGAGATTCCGACTGAGGGCATGAGCAAGCGCATCAAGCCTGGTGACGAAGCCGGCGCGCGCACCAAGGCGATGAACCCGATGGGCCGCGTCGGCACCATGGAGGAATTGCAGAACCTCGCGGTGTTCCTGATCTCCGGCGGCTGCGACTGGATCAACGGCGAGACCATCGCCATGGACGGCGCGCAGGCGCTCGCGATGGGCGGCAATTTCTACCAGCTGCGCGACTGGAGCGACGACGACTGGAAAGCCGCGCGCGAGAGCATCATGGCGCAGAACGAGAAGGATCGGGCCAAGCGGGGGTGATTGTGCGAAAGCTTGCAAGTGGCTGACACTTTCGCCCCACCCGCAATTGTCGTCCCTGCGAAAGCAGGGACCCATAACCACAGCGAAGAGTTGTAGGGCGAGACAGGCAACTCCGAGTCTTCGCCAAGCCACTCCCTGTGGTTATGGGTCCCGGATCTTCGCTTCGCTCGTCCGGGACGACAGTGGGGCTCCCATCTTGTCTTCACCCACAGATGACGCCACACTCCCGGCATAAAAACAAAACGCCACGGGAGAGACATGTCCACCACACAGCCATTGGCGAACCTCGCCGACATGGTGCGCGAGCGCGCGACGAGCCGCGGCGATGCCATCGCCTACGAGTTCGAGGGCCGCGTCACCAGCTTTGCCGAATTTGATATCAAGACCAACAAGGTCGCCAACGCGCTCCTCGCAATGGGCGTGAAGAAGGGTGACCGCATTGCCTATCTCGGCAAGAACAGCGACCTCTATTTCGAGCTGCTGATGGGCGCGATGAAGGCGGGCGTCGTGATGGCGCCGGTGAACTGGCGGCTCGCGGGGCCCGAGGTCGCCTTCATCGTCGCCGATTGCAAGGCGCCGGTGCTGTTCGTCGGGCCGGAGTTCATCGCGCAGGTCCGGCAGATCAGGGACCAGATACCCGGCGTCCGCACGATCATCACCACCGAAGGCGGCGCGCCGGAATGGCAGGATTTTACAGCGTGGCGCGATGCGCAGAACGGCGACGACCCGAAGGTGCCGATCGACACCAAGGACATTGCGATCCAGCTCTACACCTCGGGCACCACAGGCAAGCCGAAGGGCGCGATGCTGTCGCACGCCAACTTCCTCAACCTCGTCCAAACCGGCAATGCCGAGGACAAGCCGGAGTGGAACCGGTGGTCAACCGACGACGTCTCGCTGGTGGCGATGCCGATCTTCCACATCGGCGGCTCCGGTTGGGGCGTGATGGGGCTCTATCATGGCGCCCGCGGCGTGATCGCCCGCGAGTTCGATCCGACCAAGGTTTTGGATTTCTTCGAGCAGTCGGGCATCACGAAGCTGTTCATGGTGCCGGCGGCGATGCAGTTCGTGGTGCGGCAGCCGCGCGCGAAGACCGTCGATTTCTCGCGATTGAAATACATGCTCTACGGCGCTTCGCCTATACCGGCGGCGCTGCTGAAGGAATGCATCGAGGTCTTCAAATGCGGCTTCGTGCAGATGTACGGCATGACCGAGACGACGGGCACGATCGTCGCGCTGCCGCCGGAGGATCACGTCGAGGGGCTTGAACGCATGCGCTCGGCCGGCAAGGCACTGCCGGGCGTCGAGATCGCAATCCTCGACGTGGACGGCAAGCCGCTGCCGCCGCGTGAGGTCGGCGAGATCGCGACGCGCTCGGGCTCGAACATGGCCGGTTACTGGAATCTGCCTGAAGCCACCGCCGCGACGCTGCGAGGCGACGGCTGGCTGCGCACGGGCGATGCCGGCTATATGGACGAGGACGGCTATCTCTACATCCACGACCGCATCAAGGACATGATTATCTCCGGCGGCGAGAACATCTACCCCGCCGAGGTCGAGAGCGCACTGTGCGATCACCCCGACGTCGCCGAGGCCGCGGTGATCGGCGTGCCCGACGACAAATGGGGCGAGGCGGTGAAGGCCGTCGTCGTGATGAAGCCGGGCAAGCACGCCACCGCCACCGACATCATCAACTTCACCCGCGAGCGCATCGCCGGCTACAAGACGCCCAAGAGCGTCGAGTTCTTGCCGGCCCTGCCGAGGAATCCGTCAGGCAAGATTTTGCGGCGGCAATTGCGCGAGCCGTATTGGGCGGGGAAGGATCGGCGGGTGAATTGATCTGCGGTCCCGTAGGTGGGCAAAGGCGCGAAGCGCCGTGCCCACCATCTCGTTCCGTATACAAAGGGATGGTGGGCACGCTTCGCTTTGCCCACCCTATGAGACCGGTGCAAGCCTCAGTGCTTCCCCGGCCCCATATAGCCGAACAAGAACCCCGCCACTTTCCGCATCTGGATCTCCTCGCTGCCCTCGGTGATGCGATAGCGGCGGTGGTGGCGGTAGATGTGCTCGAACGGCTTGTGGCGTGAGTAGCCCATGCCGCCATGAACCTGCATGGCGCGGTCGGCGGATTCGCAGCAGAGGCGGTTTGCCCAGTAATTGCACATCGAGACGCGGTCGGACAGCGTGCGCTCGATCTGCTCCTCGGTGAGCTGGTCCATCTCCCAGGCCGTCTTGCGGATCAGAAGGCGCAGCATCTCGGCCTGCGTCGCGAGCTCGACCAGCGGGAACTGGATCGCCTGGTTCTCGGCGAGCGCCTTGCCGAACGGCTTTCGCTCCCGCGCGTATTTGACGCTCTCGTTGATGCAATAGACGGCCGCGCCAAGCGAGCTCGCCGCCTGGCGGATGCGGTTCTGATGGACAAAGCACTGCGCCAACGACAGGCCGCGGCCGACCTCACCGAACTGCGCGTCTTCTGGCACGAACACGTCGGTGAAGCTGACGCGGGGATGGTCGGTCGGCATGTTGAAGGTCCACATGTATTCCTCGACCTTCACGCCGTGGCTCTTGGCCGGCACCAGGAAGCAGGTGATGCCGCGGGCATCGCCATCATTGCCCGAGGTGCGCGCGAACAGCGCGCAATGCGTGGCGACGTGCATGCCTGTGGTCCACATCTTCTCGCCGTTGATGATCCAGCCCTTGACGTTGTCGCGGGTCGCCGGCACCGCGCGCGTCTCCATATGGGTGGCATCCGAGCCGTGATGCGGCTCGGTCAGTCCAAAGGTGATGCGGTACTTGCCCTTGATCGAACCGTCGATCATCGCCTTCTGGTCGTCGCGGCCGTAGCGGTCGAGCATGGTGACGACCGGGAAGTTGCCGACGATGGAGTGCTCGTTCTGCAGGTCGTTGTGCAGGCCGAGGCCCTTGGCGGCAAAATGCTCGCGGATCACGGCCATCCAGAGATTGGAGCCGTCCTTGCCGCCATATTGCTTCGGCACCGGAAAGCGCAGATGACCGGCGGCATCCGCGAGATCTTTTGCCTTGCGCAGCAGCGCTTCCCATTCGTGGCGCGGCAGGCCGCCATTCTCGAAATCGGTGCGCGCCCATTCGCGGCGATGGTCGAAGAAGCGGATGTTGTCGTCGGCCTCCTCCAGCGGCTTGATCTCGCGGTCGATGAAACGGTCGAGCTCTCCGAGATAGGCGACGAGATCGGCAGGCAGTGAGAAATCCACAGGTTCTCTCCCGGATTGATTTTATCGTTTTGCGTTAAGGCGCTAGGCACGCTTTTGCTTCGTACGATTAAGGTGAGAAGAGCGCTGCCAAGTCAAGCAAGGCGAGACGTGCCGGATGCGCAAGGCGCGCCCGCGCAATTCGATGGTGCTCAGGCGCTGAGGCACGGTAGTATGACGCCGATATTCCTTCAGAAGAAAATGCGGGAGCGCGCGATGGAGCTGAAGTTTTCAAAGGTGGAACGCAAGGGGCCGATCACGATCGTCACGCTGTCGCGGCCCGAGGTCTACAACGCGCTGCATATCGATGCGCATTTCGAGCTCAACAAGGTGTTTGACGATTTCTCCGCGGACCCTGCGCAGTGGGTCGCGGTCGTCACCGGCGCCGGCGACAAGGCGTTCTGCGCCGGCAACGATCTGAAGTGGCAGGCGGCGGGTGGCAAGCGCGGCTGGGACAAGGGTGGCTTTGCCGGCCTCACCTCGCGCTTCGACTGCGACAAGCCGATCATCGCCGCCGTGAACGGCGTCGCGATGGGCGGCGGCTTCGAGATCGCGCTGGCCTGCGACCTGATCATCGCCGCGGAGAATGCGACCTTCGCTCTGCCCGAGCCGCGCGTCGGCCTTGCTGCGCTTGCCGGCGGCCTGCACCGGCTGCCGCGCCAGATCGGCCTGAAGCGCGCCATGGGCATGATCCTCACCGCACGCCATGTCAGCGCCAAGGAAGGCCATGAGCTCGGCTTCGTCAACGAGGTGGTGCCGCAAGGCGAAGCGCTCGCCGGCGCACTGCGCTGGGCGGAGATGATCACCAAGAACTCGCCGATGTCGATCCGCGCGTCGAAGCAGGCCATCCAGCGAGGACTGGGCGTGTCGCTGGAGCAGGCCATCGCGGAGCAGCGGGACTATCCAGCCGTGCAGGCGATGGCGGCCTCACAGGATTACATCGAGGGCCCGAAGGCGTTCTCGGAGAAGCGGCCGCCGAAATGGGTGGGGAAGTAGGGTTCAATCCTCTCCGCGTCATGGCCGGGCTTGTCCCGGCCATCCACGTCTTGCCGCGCATTACGAAGAACGTGGATGCCCGGGACAAGCCCGGGCATGACGAGACGGAGGGAGCGCAACTCCCCAATACCGTCATTGCGAGCGTAGCGAAGCAATCCAGAATCGTTCCGCAGAAAGTGTCGGGATTGCTTCGTCGCAAGGGCTCCTCGCAATGACGAGAGAGAGGCCTACCCGCCTACCGCCCCAGCTCCCGTTTATACGACGCGTAATTCGGCTGATCGACGGCGAGCTTGTCCATCGTGGTCGCCCACAGGTGCTCGGCTAGCCCTGGCGTTGCGAGATCGACCTCGCCCTTTGCAATGCGCTCGGCAAGCGCGCGGTTGAGCTCGGTCACCGAACCATCGATGCCGAGCAGCGCACGCAGCCGCTCCACCTCCTTCGCATCGCTCCCCGCCTCCTGCGTCAGCTGCCGCGTGACGAGATCGAGGATGTTGATCGCGACGCGCAGCTTGAAGGCCTGGTGGCCGGAGATCAGCGGCGTGATGTCGCTCCGGAGGAAATCGGCGACAGCCTTGGTCAGCTCGATCGGTGTCGGTTCGTCCTGCATGCGTCAGCTCCCGCGCGGCGCCAGCAGCCGCAACAGATCGATCTCGGTCTCGCTGGCGCGGCGGCCGATCATGGCGCGCTCCATGGAATGGTCCGGCCCCTCGCGAAAACGCTGCATCATGCCGCCGCACATGATGCCCCAGCGCAGCGTCCCCATCACTTCCCAGAATTTGACGCGCGCGGGATCGACCTTGCGGCCTGCCGCCTCATAGCCCGTGAACAGCTCCTCGCGTGAGCCAAAACCGCCGACGGGCTTGTCGATCTCGCCGAAGCGCCAGGAGTTGACGCACACCCAACCGAGATCCTCCATGGGATCGCCGAGATGGGCGAGCTCCCAGTCCAGGACCGCGCGGACGCCATCCGCGCCGATGATGAGATTGCCGTTACGAAAATCGCCATGCACCAGCGTGGTCTCGACCGAGGGGCCAGGATCGTGGTCGCGCAGCCAGCGCAGCGCCAGCTCGAATACGGGCTTGGGCCAGTTCAGGCTGCGATAGTCGCGCTCGAACTCCGAGATCTCCTGGGTCGCGCCGCGGCTGCGCAGCTCGGGCAATTTGTCCTGCGGCAGCTTGTGCAGGCCGGCCAGCACACCGCCGATCTGCCGCGCGAGCAGCGGCCTTGCCGCCGCGTATTCCTCATCACGCAGGATCTTGCGCGCGATGGTCTCGCCCTCGACGCGCTGCATGATGAAGCCGGTGCCGAGATCATCTTCCGGCACCAGCACATGCATCACGCGCGGCGACGGCACGCCGGCCTCGTAAGCGAGCTGCATCAACTGCGCCTCGGCGGCGAGCCCGGCCGCACGCGTCGGTGCTGCGCCATAGCCTTTCGGCGAGCGGCGCAGGATTGCACCGATCGGCCCGTCCGGATGCGTGATGTCGAAGCGCCAGGTCTCCTGGCTGGCGCCGCCGGACAGTTTTGCCGCGCCGGCGACGCCGGTCGCGCCCTTGCACCAGCGCGCGACGCTGCGCGAAAGCTCCGCCTCGATCATTTGCCTTTGAACTGTGCGGGGCGCTTCTCCAGGAACGCGCCGACGCCCTCACGGAAATCCTGGGTGTCGCCAGCACGCAGCTGGCACTGGAATTCGAGATTGAGCTGGTCCTCGAAGGAATTTTCCGGGCTGTCCCAGTAGAGCTTGCGGATCAGCGATAGCGCCACTGTCGGCCCGCTGGCGAGATCGCGCGCGAGCTTCATCGCCTCCTCCATCAGCACGCCGTCGTCATAGACGCGGTTGATGAGGCCCCATTCCAGCGCCTTCTCGGCCGGCAGCCGCTCGCCCATCAGCGACAATTCGATCGAGCGCGCCCGGCCGACGAGGCGCGGCAGCAGCCAGGTCGAGCCGCAATCCGGCACGAGGCCGATACGGCGGAACGCTTGCAGGAAATAGGACGAGCGCGCGCAAAGGATCATGTCGCCGAGCAGGGCGAAGCTCATGCCGGCGCCTGCCGCCGGCCCGTTGACCGCGGTGATGATCGGGCAGTGCAGATTGCGGATGCGGCGCAGGAAGGGGTGAAAGCCGGTCTCCAGCGTCAGGCCGGCCTTGGTCTTCTTCGACTGGTTGTTGCGCCCTTGCAGATTAGCGCCCGTACAGAACGCGCGCCCCGCGCCGGTCAGCACCACGCAGCGCACCTCGTCCTTCCTCTCCTCGATCGCGTCCAGCGCCTCGGCAAGGCCGCCCAGCATGTCCACGGAGACCGCGTTCATCACCTCCTGATGGTCGAGCCTGAGGATCGCGACCGAGCCATCGAAATCGAGCGTGACGTGTTTGAACTGCATGGTTTCCTCGTCAGTTGCGGACCGCGTCAGTTTCGCAGACCGGAATTCGTTTTTGCCGGGCGCATATTTGATTTTTGTCGCGGCCTTGTCCATGGTGATCGGAGCATAGCAAGCAATCTTGTGCGCAGCGGCTGATGCGCCTCATATCAAGAACAGGAAACGCGCCATGAACATTTTCGACCTCACTGGCCGTGTCGCCGTGATCACCGGCGGCAATGGCGGCATCGGGCTCGGCATCGCGCAGGCCCTCGCCGGCCAGGGCTGCAACGTCTCGATCTGGGGCCGCAATGCTGACAAGAACAAGGCTGCTGCCGCGAGCATGGCGGGGCTATCAGGCAAGATCGACAGCCGCGTCTGCGACGTCACCGATCCCGCCTCGGTCAATGCCGCCATGAAGGCGACGCTCGACACGTTCGGCCGTGTCGACGGCTGCTTCGCCAATGCCGGCATCGGCGGCGGCGGGCGGCGTTCCTTCATCGAGCGCACCGAGGAGGAATGGCGAACGATGTTCGCGACCAATCTCGACGGTGTGTTCCACGCATTCCAGGCCGCCGCAAAGCACATGACCGACCGCGCCAATGCCGGCGATCCGTTCGGCCGGCTCGTTGCGACCTCGAGCCTCGCCTCGATCTTCGGCACCGCGCGCAACGAGCATTACGCCGCGACCAAGGCCGCTATCAACGCGCTGGTGCGCGCGCTCGGCGTCGAGCTCGCCCGCCACGGCGTCACCGCGAACGCGATCCTCCCGGGCTAGATCAAGAGCGACATGACCTCGGGTCTCATGGCCAACGAAAAATTCGTCGCCAATGTGATGCCGCGGATTCCGGTGCGGCGCTTCGGCGAGGCGTCCGATTTCGGCGGCATCGCCGTGTATCTGATGAGCAAGGCGTCGTCGTATCACACTGCGGATACGTTCGTGATCGATGGCGGCTATACCGCGTTTTGAGATTTCGTAGCCCGGATGGAGCGAAGCGCAATCCGGGATTTCTAGAAGCAAGCAAGATCCGGATTTCGCTACGCTCCATCCGGGCTACACACTCTGAGGGGAATGGGCAATGTTCTCGCACATCATGATCGGCACCAACGATCTGGACAAGGCCAAGGCGTTCTATGACACGCTGCTCGGCACGCTCGAGGTGCGTCCGGCCAAGGTCGACGGCCATCGCATCTTCTACTTCACCAAGACCGGTGTGTTCTCGGTGACGAAGCCGATCAACGGCGAACCGGCGACCTGCGCGAATGGCGGCACGATCGGCTTTGCCGCCAACTCGCCCGAGCAGGTCGACAAGTGGCACGCCGCCGGCGTCGCCGCCGGCGGAACGCCGATCGAGAATCCGCCTGGCATCCGCGAGGGCGCGGGGAACAAGCTCTATATCGCTTACCTGCGCGACCTCGACGGCAACAAGATCTGCGCGATGCATCGGATGCCGAGCTGATTGCTCTAGGACGCTGTCATTCCCCGCGAAAGCGGGGAATCCAGTACGCCGCGGCTTCTCCGTGACTCGCTGACGTCACGGCGTACTGGATCGCCCGCCTTCGCGGGCGATGACAACGGTGAGTACGGCGCGCGCCTGCCACTCACCCCCATTCAAACAACATTTCAAACGCCCTCGCTAAATTCCATCACGTGGCATGGCCCCGCGTGAAAAATACGCGCTCGCACTTTGGCGTCGCTGCGACTATTCTTGCGGCCAACACGATCTCAGCGCCCCTCGGGAGGAACAATGACAAAACACGCCTACATTCCCCGCACCACCAACTATACGCTCAATCCCGGCGACGAGCTGAACGATCTGCGCATGTCGGACCAGGTCCGGCCGCTCTATGATCACGTCAAGAAGTTCATCCGCGACACCGTCGAGCCGATGTCGATCGAATTTGCCAAGGCCGGTGAAGGCAAGGAGGATCGCTGGAGCTTTACGCCGAAGCAGCTCGAGGTGCTGGAGAAGGCCAAGAACAAGGCCAAGCAGGAAGGCCTGTGGAATTTCTTCCTGCCCGATGACGAGACCGGCCAGGGCCTGAAGAATCTCGACTACGCTTACATCGCCGCCGAGCTCGGCAAGAGCCCGCTGGCGTCGGAGACCATGAACTGCTCGGCGCCCGACACCGGCAATATGGAGGTGCTGGAGCGCGTCGGCACCAAGGAGCAGAAGGAGAAGTGGCTCAAGCCGCTGCTCAACGGCGAGATCCGCTCGGCCTATGTCATGACCGAGCCGAACGTCGCCTCCTCCGACGCCAAGAACATCTCGACGACGGCAAAGCTCGTCGGCGACGAATGGGTCATCAACGGCGAGAAGTATTACATCTCCGGCTTAGGTGATCCCCGCTGCAAGATCCTCATCGTGATGGTGAAGACCAACCCGGATGCGGCGCCGAGCAAGCAGCAATCGCAGATCCTGGTGCCGCGCGACACGCCCGGTGTCGAGGTGCTCGGGCCGATGTACGTGTTCGGCCAGGACCACGCGCCGCGCGGCCACATGCACATGCGCTTCAACAATGTGCGGGTGCCGAAGGAGAACATGCTGCTCGGCGAAGGCCGCGGCTTCGAGATCTCGCAGCTGCGTCTCGGGCCGGGGCGCATCCATCACTGCATGCGCACCATCGGCAAGGCCGAGAAGGCGCTCGACCTGATGGTGCAGCGTGGCCTCACCCGCGAAGCGTTCGGCAAGAAGATCGCCCATCTCGGCGGCAACATGCAGATCATCGCGCAGGCACGCTGCGAGATCGAGGCGATGCGGCTGATGGTGCTGAAGGCGGCGAAGGCGATGGACGTGCTCGGCAACAAGGAGGCCCGCGTCTGGGTCTCCATGGTCAAGGCCATGGTGCCGGAGCGTGCCTGCAAGATCATCGACCAGGCCATCCAGATGCACGGCGCCACCGGCATCTCGCACTGGACCCCGCTCGCGGAGATGTATCAGGACGTGCGCCACCTGCGCTTTGCGGATGGTCCGGACGAGGTGCACTGGATGGTGGTCGGTCGCCACGAGCTGAGCATGGCGTAAAGGTCTCTCCTCTTCCCACTCGGGAAGAGCCGTAGGGTGGGCAAAGGCGCGCTCTTCGCGCGCCGTGCCCACCATCTCGGGCGTCACAAAGAGTGGTGGGCACGCTTCGCTTTGCCCACCCTACGATATTCGCGAACGACGTTATGCAGTCTTCGCGACTTCGATCTTGTCCTGGGTCTTGGTCTCGAAATCACTCGCGTCGTGGCGCTCGTGGAGCTGGCTGGCAGGGTCGCCGGAGACGCGGTTGACCATGCGGCCGCGCTTCACCGCGGGGCGCTGCGCGATCTGGTCGGTCCAGCGCTGCACGTTCTTGTAGTCCTGCACCGACAAGAATTCGCCGGCGCCGTAGACCAGTCCCTTGGCGAGCGCGCCGTACCACGGCCACACCGCCATATCGGCAATGCTGTAATCCTTGCCCGCGAGGTACTCGTTGTCGGCAAGGCGCCGGTCGAGCACGTCGAGCTGGCGCTTCACCTCCATCGCGAAGCGATCGATGGCGTATTCGATCTTGGTCGGGGCGTAGGCGTAGAAATGGCCGAAGCCGCCGCCGAGATAGGGCGCGCTGCCCATCTGCCAGAACAGCCAGGACATCGCCTCGGTGCGGGCCTTGATGTCCTTGGGCAGGAAGGTGCCGAATTTCTCGGCGAGATAGAACAGAATCGAGCCGGATTCGAAGATCCGGATCGGCTCCGGGCCGGAGCGGTCCAACAGGGCCGGGATTTTCGAGTTCGGATTGATGTCGACGAAGCCGCTGCCGAACTGGTCGCCATTGCCGATCCTGATCAGCCAGGCGTCGTATTCGGCGCCCTTGTGGCCGAGCGCCAGCAGCTCCTCCAGCATCACGGTGACCTTCACCCCGTTCGGGGTCGCCAGCGAATAGAGCTGGAAGGGGTGCTTGCCGACCGGCAGCTCCTTGTCGTGGGTCGGACCGGCGATCGGCCGGTTGATATTGGCGAACTGCCCGCCATTCTCCTTGTTCCAGGTCCAGACTTTGGGCGGCACGTAGGCGGGGGCGTCGGTCATGCGGGGGCTCCGGCAAAAAGATGCGCTTGCATTAATTAGCCCGCGCGCGGCCGATGACAAGGCCTCCGAAATGCATTGCCCGGCAGGGCAACTCACCGTTTCGTCATGGCAAGCCCCTCCCCACCGTCATTCCGGGGCGCGCACAGGGCGGGCCCCGGAATGACAGCCTCTATGACGCTGCCGCCTGCGGCTGCAGCTCGGCCTCCATCACAAAACCCTCATATCCCTTCGCAGCGACCTCGTCGCAGATGCGGCGATAGACGCCGACGCCGCCGATATAGGGCATGAAGATGCGCGGCTTGCCCGGGATGTTCGCCCCCATGTACCAGGAATTGGCCTGCGGATAGAGCGTGCCGTGGGCGACCTCGTTGACATGGGCGACCCATTTCTCCTCGGCATCTCCGTCCGCCTCCATCGTCGCGAGGCCCTGCCCGCGGATATGGACAAGGCCATCGGCGATCCAGTCGACATGCTGCTCGATCGAGACGATCATGTTCGAGAGCACGGACGGGCTGCCGGGACCGGTGATGATGAAGAGGTTCGGAAAGCCCGCGCTCATCAGCCCGAGATAGGTCTTTGGGCCCTCCGCCCATTTCTGGCTCAGCGTCTGCCCGCCGCGGCCGTGGATGTCGATCTTCGCGACCGCCCCGGTCATGGCGTCAAAGCCGGTCGCCATGACCAGCGCATCGACCTCGTGGTCCTTGCCTGCGACACGGACCGCGTTCGCGGTGATCTCCTCAATCGGGTTGGTCTTGATGTCGACCAGCGAGACGTTCGGCCGGTTGAACGTCGCGAAATAATCCGTGTCGATGCAGATGCGCTTGGTGCCGATCGGATGGCTGTTCGGCTGGAGCAGTTTGGCGGTCGCGGGGTCCTTCACGATCTCGGCGATCTTGCCGCGGACGTAATTGGCGGCGGTGTCGTTCGCGGCCCGATCGAGGCCGAGATTGTTGTAGACGTACATGAAGGTGAGTCCGCCGCGATCCCATCGCGCCTTGTATTTGGCGCGCCTGACGTCCTCGGCATCGTCGAGCGCGCCGCGGTCGGGCTGCTCGGCATAGATGCCGTTGCGGGCGACCTCGCGGGCGAAGCGGCGGATCTCCGGATAGTGCTTGCGGAACGCATCGCGCTCCTCGACGGTCAGCGCGGCGTTGCGAGCGGGGATGGAGAAGTTCGCGGTACGCTGGAACACGGTGAGATGTTTCGCTTGCTCCGCGATGATGGGCGCCGACTGGATTCCTGACGATCCGGTGCCGATCAGGCCGACGCGCAGGCCGGTGAAGTCGACGTCGTTATGCGGCCAGTTGCCCGTGTGGTAGACGGGACCCCTGAAATTTTCGAGGCCCTTGATGTCAGGCTTGCGCGCGTTCGAGAGACAGCCGGTAGCGAGTACGACGAACTGGGCCCGAACCGTCCTGCCGTCGGAAGTCGTAACCGACCAGACATTCGCACGCTCATTGAACACGGCGCGCTCGACGCGGGTGTTGAACTGGATGTCACGGCGAAGGTCAAAACGGTCGGCGACGTGATTGGCGTATTTCAGGATCTCTGGTTGCGGCGCGTAGCGTTCGCTCCAGTCCCATTCCTGCTGGAGCTCCTCGGAGAAGGAGTAGGAATATTGCATGCTCTCGACATCGCAGCGCGCGCCGGGATAGCGGTTCCAGTACCAGGTGCCGCCGACGCCGCCGCCCTGCTCGAAGACACGTGCCGAGAAGCCGAGCCCGCGCAACCGGTGCAGCATGTACAGGCCGGCAAAGCCCGCACCGACGACGACCACATCGTGGGCTTCCGTACCCTGAGCCGGATTCGCTTGCGCTGACGACATCTCTTGGCACTCCCTGATTTGTTTTCTGTTGTTGCGAGCCAGCATTCTCTGAAGGGTGCGAAAGCGCAAGAGGCTAATCGGACGGCCTTGGCCCGCTTATTTTGTAGAGCGGAATGGTGCGTTCTCTGCGCGGCGCCTGCACGCAAGATGCGGGGTCGAATCCGGCATGGCATCGCAGGCGACGATGGGCTAGCGTCGCGCAATCTTCGCACGCAAAGCAACAACAGCGACGAAGGCGGCCGCCGGGAGAGAACCATGAAATCGCCGATCTGCGACATGCTGGGCATCGAGTTCCCACTGCTCGCCTTCAGCCATTGCCGCGATGTCGTTGCCGCCGTCAGCCGCGCCGGTGGTTTTGGCGTGCTCGGTGCCACCGCGCACATGCCCGACACGCTCGAACGCGAGCTGAAATGGATCGACGAGCACGTCGACGGCAAGCCCTACGGCATCGACGTGCTGATCCCCGAAAACATCTCGACCGCGGGCGAGAAGGACGTCACCTGGAAGAGCCTGGAAGCGCGCGTGCCGCAGGAGCATCGCGCCTACACGCGCGACCTGCTGAAAAAATACGATATCGAGCTGACGACAACTGATGTCGCCGACAACCGGCCGCAGCCGTTCGACGCCAAGACGGCGCTGGAGCTGCTCGAAGTCTCCTTCAATCATCCGATCCGCCTGATCGCCAATGCGCTGGGCGTGCCGCCGAAGGCGATGATCGAGATGGGCAAGACGCACGGCGTGCCTGTGGCCGCGCTCGTCGGCGCCAAGGAGCACGCGTTACGCCAGGTCGCGGCCGGCGTCGACATCCTCGTGGTGCAAGGCACCGAGGCCGGCGGCCATTGCGGCGAGGTCTCGACCATGGTGCTGGTGCCGGAGGTGATCAAGGCGATCAAAAAGGTCCGCGACGTGCCCGTGCTGGCGGCCGGCGGCATCATGACCGGGCGGCAGATGGCAGCCTGCATGGCGATGGGCGCGGCGGGCGCATGGACCGGCTCGGTGTGGCTCGCGACCGTCGAGGCAGAGACCAGCGAGATCTTTCGCGAGAAGATGATCGCCGCCTCGTCCCGCGATGCGATCCGCTCGAAGGGCCGCACCGGCAAGCCGGCGCGGCAGCTCCGCTCGGTCTGGACCGATGCCTGGGACCGCGCGCCGGAAAGCCCAGGTGCGCTGCCGATGCCGCTGCAAAGCATCATCAGCCGCGATGCCTTCCATTCGATCGATCGCGCCGCGGCAGCCGGTAACGCCAAGGCGCGCGATCTCGTCAGCTACTTCGTCGGCCAGGGCGTAGGACTGATCGACAGCGTGAAGTCCGCCGGGGCGGTGGTGCAGGAGTTCAAGGAAGATTTCGCCGAAGCCGTCGAGCACATGAATGCGCTGGTGGCGGAGTAGCATCCACATCGTCATTGCGAGCGAAGCGAAGCAATCCAGACTGCTTCTGCGGAAAGATTCTGGATTGCTTCGCTGCGCTCGCAATGACGAAACAACCGACATCGTGAATTGAAGCATGACAGATAAGACCAATACCCCTGAAGACCGCATTCCCGTCATCGTCGGCATCGGCGAAATCGTCGACCGCCCCAGGGAGATCACCGACGGCCTCGAGCCGCTCGATCTGCTCGAACAGGCATTGCGGCGCGCCGAAGCGGACGCGGGCGCAAAGCTGCTCGGCGAGGTGCAGTCGCTCGACGTGGTCAATTTCCTGAGCTGGCGCTATCGCGATCCGGAAAAGCTGCTGGCGCAGCGGCTCGGCATCTCGCCGGCGCGTTGCTATTACGGCCCGGTCGGCGGCGAGAGCCCGATCCGTTACATCCACGAAGCGGCCAAGCGCATCGCGCGCGGCGAATGCACCGTGGCGGCGGTGTGCGGCGCGGAGGCGCAGTCGACCGCGACCAAGGCCGAGCGCGTGGGTGCAAAGCTGCCATGGACGCCGTTCGCGCATGACGTCGAGGAACCAAAACGCGGCGCGGCGTTCCAGAAGCCGCTGGCGGTGAAGCTCGGCGTGTTCCGGCCCGTCACCGTCTATCCGTTCTATGAGGCGGCCTCATCAGCGCATTGGGGCCAGACGCCGCGCGAGGCGATGGCCGAGTCAGGCACGCTGTGGTCACGCTATTCGGAAGCCGCCGCGCAAAATCCCAATGCCTGGCTGAAACGTCGCTATGCGCCTGAGGAGATCACGACGCCGACCGCTGACAACCGCCTGATCGCCTGGCCCTACAACAAGCTCATGGTCGCCAATCCCAGCGTCAACATGGGCGGCGCGCTGCTGCTCACCAGCCTTGCCAAGGCGTGTGCGCTTGGCATCGCGGAAGACAAGCTGGTCTATCCGCTCGGCGGCGCCTCGGCGGAAGAGCCGCGCGACTATCTGCTACGCGATCAGTTCTACGAGAGCCATCCGCAGAACGCGGTGCTCAGGAGCGTGATGGACCTCGCCGGCGGCGACGGCAAGAAGTTCGACGCGATCGAGCTCTACAGCTGCTTCCCCTGCGTGCCCAAGATGGCACGGCGGACGCTCGGCCTTTCCGACGACGTCCAGCCGACCGTGACCGGCGGCCTCACTTTCTTCGGTGCGCCGCTCAACACCTACATGACGCATGCCGCCTGCGCGATGGTACGGCGCCTGCGCGAGGGCGCAAAACTCGGACTGCTCTACGGACAGGGGGGCTTCGTCACCAAGCATCACGCGCTGGTGGTGGCGAGGACGCCGCCGCGCGAGGCGCTGGCGCAGGAGACGAGCGCGCAGGCGGAGGCGGATCGCAACAAACGCGCGGTGCCGGAGTTCGCTAACGAAGCCTCAGGCAAGGGAAAGGTCGAGAGCTTTACCGTGCTCTACGGCCGTGGCGGCGATGTCGAGCACGGTGTGGTGATGCTGCGGACGGAAGACGACCGACGCACGTTGGCGCGGATTCCGGCGGGTGATAGCGCGACGCTGGCGCATCTGCTGAACATGGATCGTACGCCGGTGGGTTCGCTTGGCGAGATCACCATGGCTGCGGATGGCGTGCCGGAGTGGCGGGTGGCGTGATCTCGTAGGGTGGGCAAAGGCGCTCTTGCGCCGTGCCCACCATTCTTTCCGCATCGCACGGAAGTGGTGGGCACGCTTCCGCCTACGCTCTTCGAGCTACGGCGGACAAGTCGCTTTGCCCACCCTACGAGTCTAGCGTCCGCGGCGCGAGATCGCGTCTCAGCCCTTCGGCGGCTGCTTCTCCGACGCCGTCGCCGGCTTGCCCTTGGCGCCGGCGCCAACCACACGCACCTGATCGCCATCGGAGAGACCATCCGGCGGAGCGGTGATGACGCGGTCATCAGGGGCGATGCCCGAGGCGAGCTCGATCTCGCGGCCGAGATCGCGGGCGATGGTCACGGTCTTGAACAGCACCTTGTCGTCGGCACCGACGGTCGCAACCCGCAGGCCGCTGCCGTTGAAGATCAGGGCGCTGGCGGGGATGCTGAGCGGCGCAGTGTCGCGCTGCAGGTTCAGCTTCACGCTGGCATAGCCGCCGGGCATCAGCTCGCCCGAGGAGTTGTCGAGGCCGAGCTGCATCCGCGTGGTGCCGGAGGCGACGTCGACAGCCTGCGAGGACGCCTCCACCGTGGCCTGGAAGGTACGGTTCGGATATTCCGGCAGCGTGATGATGGCCTTGGCGCCGATCTTGATCGCCGGCACGTAATTCTGGGGCACGTTGACGTAGACGCGCAGCTTGGTGATGTCGGACACCACGAACATCGCGGGGCCCGAGCCGCCGCCGGCATTGATGAGCGCGCCGACGTCGGTGTCGCGCGCGGTGACAACACCGTCGAACGGTGCGGTGATCTTCTTGTAGCCGGCGAGCGCCTCGAGCCGCTCGACATTGGCCTGTCCCGAATGGACGGCAGCGTTCTTGTTGGAGAGGTCGGCGGTGCGCTCGTCGATCTCCTGCGCGGAGACGAAGTTGGAGGCGACCAGCGTCTTGCGGCGGTTGAGCGTTGCTTCCGACAGCCTGGCGCTGGCCTGCTGGCTGGCGAGGTCGGCGCGGGCCTGGAGCAGCTGCTGGTCGAGATCGGGCGCCTCGATCTCGGCAATCACCTGTCCGGCCTTGACGCGGGCGCCCATGTCGGCGCTCCAGCTCTTCAGGTAACCAGAGACGCGCGCGAAGATCGGGGCGCGGTAATAGGCCTCCAGCCGGCCCGGCAGATCGATGGTGGCATTAAGGGACTTGGCGTTGGGCAGGGTCACCGCGACGCTGGGAATAGCCTGGTCGTCGGTCCACTCCTTCAGCTTGGAGCCTTGCTCTTCGCGGGCCCGGATGCCGCTGCCGACGACGAGGCCCGCCGCGATCAGCGCCACCACGCCGAAGATGCCCAGTTTCCGGTGCGACACCGGGGAGCGAGGTTCAGTGGGCGACATGCGGTGTCTCCGATGAGGCGGCGGCTTTGGCGCCTTGTTTCTTGTGTACCATACTGAACACCACGGGAACAAACATCAGCGTGGCGAAAGTTGCAAAGATCAGGCCACCGATCACGGCGCGGCCAAGTGGCGCATTCTGCTCGCCGCCCTCACCCAATCCTAAGGCCATCGGCGCCATGCCGATGATCATGGCGAGCGCGGTCATCAGCACCGGGCGGAACCGGACGAAGCCGGCCTCCAGCGCAGCCGCGACGGGATCACCGAGTTCCTCGTAGCGCTCGCGGGCGAAGGAGATCACCAGCACGCTGTTGGCGGTGGCAACGCCCATGCACATGATCGCGCCTGTCAGCGCCGGCACCGACAGCGTCGTCTCGGTCATGAACAGCATGCAGACGATGCCGGCGAGCGCAGCCGGCAGCGCGGTGATGATCACGAACGGATCGGACCAGGACTGGAAGTTCACGACGATCAGGAAGTAGATCAGCACGACGGCGCCAAGCAGGCCGAACAACAGGCCGGTGAAGGCGCTGTTCATGGTCTGCACCTGGCCGAGCAGCACCACCGAGGAACCCTTCGGCACGTCCTTGGCGGTGTCGGCGATCACCTTTCGGATGTCGGCGGCGACGGCGCCGAGGTCGCGGCCCGAGGTCGTCGCGAAGATCTGCACCATCGACTGAATGTCGTATTGCGAGACCACCGCGCTCGAGGTCGAGCGCTTGATGTCGGCGATGCCGCCGAGGATCGGCGACTGGGCGTTGCCTGCTGCTGTGATCGGCAGGGTCTGCAGCGCGCCGAGCGAGTCGATCTGGTATTGCGGCGTCTGCATCACGATCGAGTAGGACACGCCGTTGTCGGGGTTGAGATAGTAGGTCGGCGCGACCTGCGAGGAGCCGGCGAGATTGACCACGAGGCTGTTGGTGACGTCGCGCTCGGTCAGGCCGACATATTGCGCGCGGGTGCGGTCGACATCGATGTTGAAAGTCGGGTTGTTCGGCGATTGCTGGATGCGCGCGTCCGCAACGCCCGGGATCTTGCGGACCTTGGCCAGCAGGCTGTTGGCGTAGGCGAAGTTGGCGTTGAGATTGGCACCGCGGATCTGCAGGTCGATCGGCGCCGGCGCGCCGAAATTCAGGATCTGGCTGACGATGTCGGCGGGCAGGAACGCGAAGCTGACGCCGGGGAACAGGCGCGGCAGCTGCTCGCGCAGAACCTTCACATGCTCCTCGGTCGGCTTGTGGCCTTCCTTCAGCTTGATCTGAATGTCGCCGTCCTGCGGGCCGATCACGCCGGTGTTGTTGTAGGTCATGTTGATGCCGGAGATCGGCATGCCGATGTTGTCGGTCATGGTGTCGATCTCGCCCGGGATCAGCTTGCGCACCGCCTTCTGCACGTCGGCCAGCTGGTTGGCGGTCTCCTCGACACGGGTGCCCACTTGCGTGCGGACATGCATCAGGATGTTGCCGGCATCGACGGCCGGGAAGAAGTTGCGTCCGAGGAACGGCACCAGCGCAAAGGACGCGCCGACCACGCAGAGGAAGCCGATCACGAACACCGCACGATGCGCCAGCGCCATGCCGAGCAGGCCGCGATAGAAGCCGCGAATGCGCTCGAACCGCGCCTCGAAGCCGCGCTGGAACCAGACCAGGGGATTGCGCGACTTCGGTGGGCCGCCCTCATGATGGACATGCGCCTGCAACAGGTAGTTCGCCAGGGTCGGCACCAGCGTGCGCGACAGGATGAACGACCAGATCATCGCGAACATCACCGCTTCCGCCATCGGCACGAACAGGAAGCGCGCGACGCCGGTGAGGAAGAACATCGGCACGAACACGATGCAGATGCAGAGCAGCGAGACGAAGGCCGGCGTCACGATCTGGTTGGCGCCGTCGAGGATCGACTGCTCGACCGGCTTGCCCTGCTCGAGATGGTAGTTGATGTTCTCGATCGTCACGGTCGCGTCGTCGACGAGGATGCCGACCGCGAGCGCAAGACCGCCCAGCGTCATGATGTTCAGCGTCTCGCCGATCGCCGACAGCATGATGATGGCGCCCAGCACGGAGAGCGGGATCGAGACCGCGATGATGATGGTCGAGCGCCAGCTGCCGAGGAACAACAGGATCATGACGCTGGTCAGCAGCGCCGCGATCACGCCTTCGAAGGCGACGCCCTCGATCGCGCCACGGACGAACACCGACTGGTCGCCGATGAAGCCGATCTTCAGCGCGTCCGGCAGCTGGTCCTTGACCTCGATCACCTTCTGCTTGATGCCGGCGATGATGTCGAGCGTCGAGGTCGCGCCCGCCTTCAGCACCATCATCAGCACGGAGCGGTTGCCGTCGACATGGACGATATTGGTCTGCGGCGGATTGCCGTCGCGCACGGTCGCGACGTCGCGCACATAGACCATCGCGCCGTTGACGGTGCGGATCGGCAGATTGCCGAGCTCGTCGATCTTCAGCGGCGAGTTGTTGAGCTGGATGTTGTACTCGAACTGGCCGATCTTCTGGGTGCCGACCGGCGTGATCAGGTTCTGGGCTGCGAGCGCATTGGCGACGTCCTGGCCCGACAGGCCGCGGGCCTGGAGCGCGGTGGGATCGAGGTCGATCTGGACCTGGCGCTGCTTGCCGCCGAACGGATAGGGGATCGCCGCGCCCGGCACGGTGACCAGCGGCGTGCGCAGCTGGTTGATGCCGATGTCGGCGAGGTTCTGCTCGGTGAGGCCCTCGCCCGACAGCGCCACCTGGATGATCGGCACGGTCGAGGCCGAATAGTTCAGGATCAAGGGCGGCGTCGCGCCCGGCGGCATCTGCTTGAGCAGCGTCTGCGATATCGCGGTGACCTGCGCGTTGGCGGTGCGGATGTCGACGTTCGGCTGGAAGAAGATCTTGATGATGCCGAAGCCGTTATAGGAGTTGGCGGTAATGTGCTCGATGTCGTTGACCGTCGTCGTCAGCGCGCGCTGGAACGGCGTCGTGATGCGGCCGGACATCTGGTCGGGTGGCAGGCCAGTGTACTGCCAGACCACACCGATCACGGGGATGCGGATGTCAGGGAAGATGTCGGTCGGAGTCCGCAGCGCCGCCAGCGGTCCGATGATCAGGAGCAGGAGCGCGAGCACGACAAACGTGTAGGGTCGGCTCAGGGCAATACGGACCAGAGCAATCATTCGTCAGGCAATTCCAGGTCGAGCGAGGATTACGGAATCCGCCCCATGGGGACCCCTTTCCCGTTTACCCGAGCACCGCCGGAAACGCTAATCTCCGGCGGCCGTCCTGCATTCACTTCCCTGCTACCGCACTGCGAAATCAACATCGCAGCCATGCAGACGGACGCCTCAGGCGACGCGAACGTTGGTCAGGAACTTGCTGACCTCGGTCTTGAGCCGGTTGGAATCGCGCGACAGCATCTGCGCCGCCGACAGGACTTGTGAGGACGCCGAGCCGGTCTCCGAGGCGCCGCGCTGAACGTCGCTGACGTTGGAGGAGACCTGCTGGGTGCCGTGGGCCGCTTCCTGCACGTTGCGGGCGATCTCCTGGGTCGCCGCGCCCTGCTGCTCCACGGCCGCCGCGATGGTGGAGGATATCTCCGACAGCCGCGCGATGGTGCCGCTGATTTCGCTGATGGCGCTGACCGATTCCTGGGTCGCCGCCTGGATCCCGCCGATCTGCTGGCCGATCTCGCCGGTCGCCTTGGCCGTCTGCTCGGCCAGCGCCTTGACCTCGGAAGCGACCACCGCGAAGCCGCGGCCGGCCTCGCCGGCCCGCGCCGCCTCGATAGTGGCATTCAGTGCCAGGAGATTGGTCTGCCCTGCGATGGCATTGATGAGCTCGACGACGTCGCCGATCCGCGATGCGGCGCGCGACAATTCGCTGACCCGCTCGGTGGTGGCGTGCGCCTGGCTGACCGCCTCGCCGGCGATGCGGGCGGAATCCTGCACCTGGCGGCTGATCTCGCTCACCGAGGACGACATCTCCTCGGCCGCAGAGGCCACCGAATGGACGTTGGTGGAGGCCCGTTCGGAGCCGGAGGCGACGGCCGTCGCCAGATCCTGCGCGCGGCCTGCGGTCGAGGACAGCGTCGAGGCCGAAGCCTCGAGCTCGGTCGCGGCCGAGGATACGGTCTCGACGATCTCGCCGATCGCCGCCTCGAAGCCGTCGGCGAGCTTGGTCATGTCGGTCTTGCGCTGCGCCTCGGCACGACGCTGCACCGCCTGCACCTCGTCACGGCTGAAGCGGATGATGGTCTGGACGGTCTGGAGGTTGCGCAGCGCCTCGCCGATCTCGTCGTCGCGCTCGATGTTGATGCGGTTGTCGAGCTTGTCCTGCACGAGGTTGACCAGCGTGTCGTTGAGATGCTGCATCGGCCCCTGGATCGCCCGCATCGTCGCAAGGCCGGCGAAGCCGGCGATGGCAGCGCCGATGACGGCTAGCAGCGACAGGATCAGGCTGGTCGAACCGCCGGTGGAGAGCGCACCACCGGCGCCGAGTGCGAGCATGAACAGCGCCTGGAGCGCCATCGTCGTGACAAGACGCGCCTTCAGCGTGCCGGTGAAGACGCTGAAGCGGTCGAGCAGCGAGCGGCGGCGGATGATGCCGGCATCGATGCGATAGCCATGCGGCTTCTTCTCGCGGATCGCGGCGTAGACCTCTTCGGCGAGCTTGCGCTGGTCGGCCGGCAGCCTGGTGCGGATCGAGGTGTAACCCTTGACCTGCCCGTTCTCACGGATCGGAGATGCCGTCGCCAGCACCCAGTAGAAGTCGCCGTTCTTGCGGCGGTTCTTCACCGCGCCGAGCCATGGCTTGCCGGCCTTCAGCGTGTCCCAGAGATTGTCGAATGCCTCCGGCGGCATGTCGGGGTGACGGACGATGTTGTGCGGCTGGCCCATGAGCTCCGCCGACGTGAAGCCGGCGGCCGCGATGAAGTCCTCGTTGAAATAGGTGAGCTTGCCCTTGAGGTCGGTGCGCGAGACGATCAGCGTCTCGTCGCTGACCGGATATTCGGTGTCGGTGACAGGAAGATTCTTGCGCATCGGCCCCCCAGAGCAAGCTTCGGTATGGACTCATTCCAACCGGGGCTGCCGCCATGCGAGACCGCCCGCGCGCAACTCTCGTAAATCGAATTTAACCATCGATGAAGCGGCGCACCCGTACGATTACGGATCATCCGACACGACGCTACCTTGAGACGACATCATGCGACCGCCAAAAGAAAACGGGCGGCGCTCGCGGCGCCGCCCGTTCGTCGATGGATGTCCGGTCGCGATTTACGCTGCGCGGACGTTGGTCAGGAACTTGCTGACCTCGGTCTTGAGCCGGTTTGAATCGTTGGACAGCATCTGCGCCGCCGACAGCACCTGCGAGGAGGCGGTGCCGGTCTCGGTCGCGCCGCGCTGCACGTCGGTGATGTTCGACGAAACCTGCTGGGTGCCCTGCGCCGCTTGCTGGACGTTGCGGGCGATCTCCTGGGTCGCTGCGCCCTGCTCTTCCACCGCAGCCGCGATCGCCGACGAAATCTCCGAGAGGCGCTCGATGGTCGAGGAGATCTCCTTGATCGCGCCGACCGAGTCGTTGGTCGCCGCCTGGATGCCCGAAATCTGCTGGCCGATCTCGCCGGTCGCCTTCGCGGTCTGCTCGGCCAGCGCCTTCACCTCCGAGGCCACCACGGCGAAGCCGCGGCCGGCTTCACCGGCGCGCGCCGCCTCGATCGTGGCGTTCAGCGCCAGCAGGTTGGTCTGGCCGGCGATGGTGTTGATCAGCTCGACGACGTCGCCGATGCGGGATGCCGCCTTGGAGAGCTCGCTGACGCGCTCGGTGGTGGCACGGGCCTGCCCGACGGCGTCGCCCGCCATCCGCGCCGATTCCTGCACCTGACGGCTGATCTCGCCGACCGACGAGGCCATCTCCTCGGTCGCCGAGGCCACCGACTGCACGTTGGTCGAGGCTTCCTCTGAAGCTCCGGCAACGGTGGTCGCGAGCCGCTGCGAGCGATCGGCGGTCGAGGTCAGCGTCGAGGCTGAAGCCTCTAACTGGGTCGAGGCCGACGACACGGTCTGGACGATCTCGCCGATCATGGATTCGAATTCGCGGGTGATGTTGTCGACGCGGCGGCCGCGCTCGATCTTGGCCTCGGCGTCGGCGGCGGCAGCCTCGTCGGCGGCCTTCTTGGCGATGAGGGCCTCCTTGAAGATCTGGAGCACGTCGGCCATGGCGCCGATCTCGGTCTTCTCGCCGCGATGCGGGACCTCGGCGGAGAGGTCACCCTTGCCCAGCGCCTGCATCGGCAGGGTGATCGAGTTGATGCCGCTGGAGACGTCGTGGACGAGATAGAAGCCGACGCCGATACCGACGATGACGGCGGCGCCGAGGATGATCGAAAGCAGCATGAACGCAAAGGAATAGCTGCTGTCCGCGTCCCGGGCAGCCTGATCGCCACCTTTGGTGTTGAGATCGATGTCCTTGCGCAGAACCTCGTCGGACTGGATACCGATCTTGTTGGCGGTCTTGACGTTCAGCTCATGCGACTCGTGCGGAACCTTGCCGACCTCCTTGCGCGACAATGCAAAAACCTCGTCGGCGCCCTTCTTGTAGTCGTCCCACAGCTTGGACCATTCGGTGTAGAGCGCCCGCTCCTCCGGCGAGGTGATCATGGTCTCGTAGGTCTGGCGGGCCTTGGCCAGGGCCTCGCTGGTTGTGACCGCGATCTTTTCCATCGCGAGCTTTTCTTCCATGGTCTCGGCCAGCATGTGCTCGCGGACCACGCTGCGATAGGTGATGACCGAGGCCCGAAGCTCGCCCAGCACCCGCACGCTCGGCATCCAGCTCGTCGTGATATCGACCGTGTTGGCGTTCATCGACCGCATCTTCATGACGGCGAGCAGGCCCATGCCGGCCATCGCGACCAGCAGGAACGCCACGACACTGATGATCTTGGCGCGAATGGAAATCTTGGCGAGCATAAGCGGTCTCTTTGCGTTGGCGCGGCGGCGCGTCCGGAAATGATCATCAACCAAACGATGCGGCGCCGATATCCAACAACAAAGCGACTGAGCAGTTGTTAACTACGACTCCGCACAAGTACGGAAGCCGAAAGAAATGAATGAGGGGCTAAGAATGCTCTGCGCTCAGCGCATGAGCCTAAGCGCATCCGAGAAAAACTCCGCGCCGCCGAAATTTCCGGACTTCAGCGCGAGCAGCATGTCGCCACCAGCACCGACCGCGCGCAGCACCGGAACGCCAGCGGCAATTTCTACTCCTACGAGAAATCCGGGAATCTTCAACCGATCAACGACCGCGCCGGATGTCTCGCCACCGGCAACCACCAAGCGCCGTATACCTGATTTCACAAGGCTTTCGGCGATGTCGGCCATCGTCTGCTCGATGGCATGGCCCGCCGCGTCGCGGCCGTGACGCGCCTGAAGCGCGGCGACCTGATCCGGTGTCGAGCTCGATGCGATCAGCACCGGACCTTCGGCCAGTCGCGGCCTTGCCCAGTCCAGCGCACGCTGGGCTTCACCCGCTCCCGTAAGAATACGGTCCGGATCGAGATGCAACACCGGCATGACACGTTCGGCATTCGCGATCTGCTGAAGCGTCGCCTGCGAGCAGCTTCCGGCAAGGCAGGCCGCCGGTCCGCCGACAGCCGCGCCGGTCTCTGCGCCCGTCGCGGCCGATTTGACCTTGCCCGTCGACACCAGCGCCCGCGCCAGCCCAAGGCCGATGCCGGAGGCGCCGACCGACAGCCGATGTCCGGCGGCGACGAGACCGATGGTCTCGAGATCGCGGTCGAACACGGCGTCGATGATCGCAGCGCCGATGCCCTTGCCCGCGAGCTCGGCCAGCCGCGCCCGCACAGCGTCCGCGCCGCGCGTGACGGTGGCGAGATCGACCAGGCCGATTTGCGTCCGGCTCTGGCGCGCCAGCACGCGCACCAGGTTGGAATCGTGCATCGGGTTGAGCGGATGGTCCTTCAGCGGGCTCTCGTTCAGCGGCACCGCGCCGACGAAGAGGTTGCCCTGATAGACGGTGCGGCCGGTCTCGGGGAATGCCGGCGTCACCAGCACGACGGCCTCGCCACTATCGGCGCGGAGTGCATCCATCACCGGGCCGATATTGCCGGCGTCGGTGGAATCGAAGGTCGAGCAGATCTTGAACAGCACATGGCTCGCGCCGCGGCTCCGCAGCCATGTCTCCGCCGCGCACGAGCGCGCTACGGCAAGGCCGGCCTCGATCGAGCGGCTCTTCAGCGACACCACGACGGCATCGACATCGGGGAGCGCGAGGTCGTCGGCGGGCACGCCGATGGTCTGCACCGTGCGCAGGCCCCCGCGCGTCAGCGTGTTGGCGAGATCGGACGCGCCCGTATAGTCGTCGGCGATGCAGCCAAGCGAAAGCGTCACGGCTTCCCTCCAACGTAAGGCTTGAACCAGGCGAGCCCATCGGTGGTCTTGCCGCGCGGATTGTATTCGCAGCCGACGAAGCCGGGATAGCCGAGCCGGTCGAGCTCCTCGAACAGGAACGGATAGTTCAGCTCCTCGCCGTCGGGCTCGTTGCGCGAGGGGATGCTGGCGATCTGGACGTGGCCGATGATCGGCATCATCTCGCGCAGCCGCATGGTGACGTCGCCATGGATGATCTGGCAGTGATAGATGTCGAACTGGAGTTTCAGGTTCGGAAGCCTCAGCTCCTGGATCAGGTCGCGGGCGAAGCCGAAATCGTTGAGGAAGTAGCCGGGCACGTTGCGGGCGTTGATCGGCTCGATCACGACGTCGATGCCATGCGGTGCGAAGAACTCCGCGGCCCAGGCCACGGATTTGTAGAACGCCTCGATCGCGACCCGCTCGCCGCGATTGGCGATGCCGGCCATCAGGTGCAGACGCTTCACGCCGGTTGCCTTGGCGTAAGGCAGCGCGGTCTCCAGGCCCGCCTTGAGATCATTGAACCGCGCCGGCAGCGCCGCAAAGCCCTTCTCGCCCGCATTCCAGTCACCCGGCGGCAGGTTGAACAGCGCCTGGGTCAGGCCGTTGCGCTTGAGCCGCTCGCCGACGGCCTCGGCCGGATGCTCGTAGGGAAAGAGGAACTCGACCGCGGTGAAGCCTGCTTGCGCGGCGGCGTCGAAGCGATCGAGGAACGGCACCTCGGTGAACATCATCGAGAGGTTGGCGGCGAAACGGGGCATTGGAGATCCTCTTACTTGTCGCCGGGAAGCTTCACGCCGGTGACCTGCGCATACATCCGCGCCACCGAGGCGTCGTCGTCGCGGCCCATGCCGGCGGCTGCCGTCATCAGGAACATCTGGAGCGCGGCGGCGGAGACCGGCACCGGGAACCTGGCACTGCGCGCCATGTCCTGGATGATGCCGAGGTCCTTCACGAAAATCTCGACGGCGCTGCGCGGCGTGTAATCGCCATCGAGCACGTGCGGCATACGGTTCTCGAACATCCAGGAATTGCCGGCGGAAGCCGTGATCACCTCGTAGACCTTGCGGATGTCGAGACCCTGCTTGGCGGCGAACGCCATCGCCTCGCTGGCAGCGGCAATGTGCACGCCAGCGAGCAACTGGTTGATCATCTTGAATGCAGCGCCCTGCCCCGCGGCATCGCCAAGCTCGTAGAGTTTTGCCGCCATGGCATCGAGCGCCGGTCGCGCCTTCGCGAAGGCGGCGGCGCTGCCGGAGGCGAGGATCGTCAATTCGCCTTGCGCGGCGCGCTGCGCACCGCCCGAGATCGGCGCATCGAGATAATGCCGGCCGGTCGCCTCGAGCTGTTTTGCAAGACGCCGCGCCACGTCGGGATCCATGGTGGCGGAGGAGATGAAGACGCCGTCCTTCGGCAGGGTCTCGGCGACGCCATCCTTGCCGAACAGGATCGCTTCGGTCTGGGCGGCATTGACGACGACGCTGACGACGATGTCCGCGCCCTTCGCCGCCTCGGCCGGCGTTTTAGCACCGGCGCCGCCGTCCTTCACGAACCGCGCCACCGCATCAGCCGAGACATCGCAGCCGGTCACGGCATGGCCGGCGCGCTTCAGCGAGGTCGCCATGCCGTACCCCATCGAGCCGAGCCCGATGACGGCGATGCGCTGATTTTGTGACGTGGAGGCGGACATGCAACTGACCCTTGCGAACGTTTCCTGGACGGCCGCCCTTTGCGGCGGCTTGGCAACCGAATAACACGGCTTGGCCGCGCTGCCAAAGCGTGAGACAAGCGGGCATGACGGCCATGAGCACTGAAACGAGCAACGAGACAAGGCTGCGTGAGGATATCTGCCGGTTCGGACGGTCCCTGTTCGAGCGCGGGCTGACGCCGGGCTCCTCCGGCAATATCAGCGTCAGGCTGGACGGCGGTGGCTGGCTGGTGACCCCGACCAATGCCTCGCTCGGCTTCCTCGATCCGGCAAAGCTGTCGCGGCTGGACGAACAGGGCCGGCTGGTCTCGGGTGATGCGCCGACCAAGGAAGTTCCGCTGCACACCGCGCTCTATGACACGCGCGGCAGTGCCCGCGCGATCGTGCATCTGCACTCCACCCATTCGGTCGCGCTCTCGATGCTGCCCGAGATCGACCCGCGCGCCGCGCTGCCGCCGATGACCGCCTATTATCTCATGAAGTGCGGCGCCACCGCGCTCGTGCCCTATTACCGCCCCGGCGATCCCGCGGTCGCCGATGCGATCAAGGGACTGGCGGGGAAATATTCATCCGTGCTGCTCGCCAATCACGGCCCGGTCGTCGCGGGCGACACGCTCGAAGCCGCGGTGTTCGCGACGGAAGAGCTGGAGGAGACCGCGAAGCTGTACCTGCTGCTGCGGGGGATGAACCCGCGGTATCTTTCGCCGGAGCAGGTGACGGATCTGGTGAAGGTGTTTGGGGTGAGCCTGCCGGAACATGGGCACGAGCATTAGTGCTCGCCGCTGTCATTCCCCGCGAAGGCGGGGAATCCAGTACGCCACGGCATATCCGTATCCCGCTGACATCTCGGAATACTGGATCGCCCGCCTTCGCGGGCGATGACACCGAACATGTTGCCCGAGCGCGCGCAATACTTTGCGTCTACAGCCCCAGATACGCCTTGCGCACGTCCGGATTGCCCTTGATCTCCGCTGATGGGCCCTGCATCAGCACGCGGCCGGTTTGCAGGATGTAGGCGCGGTCGGCGATCTCGAGACACTCGGCCATGCGCTGCTCGACGATCAGGACGGTCATGCCGGCGTCGCGGATGCGCTTCACGGCCTGGAAGATCTCGTCGACCAGTTTCGGCATGATGCCCTGCGAGGGCTCGTCCAGCATCAAGAGCCGCGGACGCGTCATCAGGGCGCGACCGATCGCGAGCATCTGCTGCTCGCCGCCGGAGAGTGTCTCGGCGCGCTGCTCCAAACGTTCGGACAAACGCGGAAACAGGTTGAAGACGAGATCGAGCGGCCCCTCGCGATTCGCCTCGCCGCGGTAGAGGTAGCTGCCGAGACGGAGATTGTCGCGCACCGACAGGCGCGGGAACAGGCGGCGATTCTCCGGCACATACGCGATGCCGGTGGCAGTGATGTGGTGCTGCGCCATGCCGTCGAGACGCTTGCCGTCGAACGTCACCGTGCCCGAGCGCGGACGCTCGGCACCGGCGATGGATTTCAGCAGCGTCGACTTGCCCGCGCCGTTGGCGCCGGCAACGCAAACGATCTCGCCCTTCTGGACCTCGATCGAGACCGCGGAGATCGCGACCAGGCCCTGATAGGCGGTCGTGACTTCATGCACGCTGAGCATGACGATCTCCCAGATATGCGCTGATCACCTTGGGATCGCGGACGACGTCGGCGGGCTTGCCCTCGACCAGCACCTTGCCGAGGTCGAGCACGATGGCGCGGTCGACCAGCGGCATCACGATCTCCATGACGTGCTCGACCATCAACACGGTGATGCCGGCATCGCGCACCTTGCGCACCAAGGCAACGCCGGTCTGGGCCTCGGTCGGCGTGAGGCCGGTGAGGACTTCGTCGAGCAGCAGTAGTTTCGGTTCGGTCGCGAGCGCACGGGCGACTTCGAGGCGGCGCTTCTCGGCCGGCACGAGATCGCTCGCGAGCACGTCGGCGCGCGCGGCCAAACCAGTGAACTCCAGCACCTCATGCGCCTTGCGGCGCGCCTCACGCATCACGGTGTTGCGGACCAAGGCACCGACGATGACGTTGTCGATGACGCTCATGGTCTCGAAACTCTTGACCACCTGGAAGGTGCGTCCGACGCCGCGCTGGCAGCGCGCGGCCGCCGGCATGTGGGTGACGTCCTCGCCGTCGAACCAGATCGAGCCTTGCGTCGGCGGCAGGACGCCGGCGATGAGATTGAACAGCGTCGACTTGCCGGCACCGTTGGGGCCGATCAGGCCGACGATCTCGCCGCGCCCGACCGAGATCGAGACATCGCTGTTGGCAACGAGGCCGCCGAACCGCTGCCAGACGCCGCGGGTTTCAAGGAGCGCGGTCATCGCGTGGCTCCTTTCGCCTTCGAACGGGAGAACAGGCTCACCAGGCCTTGTGGCAGCGCCAGCGAGATCGCCACGATCAGCGCACCATAGACGATGAGATCGACGCCGCGGCCGGAGCCACCGATGTAGGAGCGCGTCAGCTCCGTCATCGGGATCAGGATGGCGGCGCCAAGCACGGGGCCCCAGAGGGTGCCGATGCCGCCGAGCACGGCCGGCAGCGCCATCAGCAGCGAGAATTGGAAGCCCATCACGCTCTCAGGATCGATATAGGCGAGGAACTGCGCATAGAACGCGCCGCCGATGGCGACGAGGAAAGCGGAGACCGCGGCCGCGCCCATCTTGGAGTTGAACACGACCACGCCGAGACTCTCGGCCGCTTCCGGATTGTCCTTCACCGCGCGCCACCAAAAACCCCATTTGGAGTCTTCCAGCCACCAGGTGACGAACCAGGCAAGGCTGCACAGCGCCAGCGCGAAATAGAAGTACGGCAGCTTGCTGCGCAGGAACTGGAATTTCAGCCAGCTGTCGCCGCGCACCGGAATGGTGATTCCCATCGCGGCGCCCGCCCACTCCCAGTTCTGGAACAGCAGCAGGCCGATCTCGGCGATGACGATGGTCGCGATCACGAAGTAATGGCCGCGCAGGCGGAAGAATGGATAGCCGAGCCCCATCGCGATGACCGCCGCGATCACGCAGCCCGCGAGCATGCCGAACCAGGGCAGCACGCCGAACTTGGTGAACAAGAGCTCGGTGGTGTAGGCGCCGATGCCGAAATAGAGCGCGTGCCCCAGCGAGATCTGGCCGCAATAGCCGGACAGGATGTTCCAGCTTTGCGACAGCGCCGCATACATCAGGGTCAAGATCAGAATGTTCTGGACGTAGACGTCCTTGATGAACAGCGGCGCGAGCGCGGCGAGGGCTGCCAGCACCGCGGCGATGATGAGGTCGCGGCGGCGCCGCGCGGCAAAATCCTTGTCCATCACATCGACCCGAACAGGCCGCGCGGCCGGATGAAGACGACGAGCAGATAGACCGCGTAGATGCCGACCGATTTCAGCGAGGGCGGCAACACCAGGGCGGTCGTGGCCTCGACGAGGCCGACGATGATGCCGCCGGCGAAGGCGCCGAACACGCTGCCGAAGCCGCCGAGCGCCACCGTGACATAGGCGATCAGCGCGAAGGACGCGCCGACATCGGGATAGATGTAGAAGAACACCGCCATGATCGCGCCGGCGAGGCCGACCAGCGCGGCGCCGAGGCCCCAGCCGAGCGCGAACACGCGGTTCTTGTCGATGCCGACCAGCGCGACCGCGCCGGGATCTTCACGCGTCGCTTCCAGCGCGCGGCCGAAATCGGTGCGGTGGATGAAGAAATAGAGGCCGGCGAAAGCGGCGATCGACACCAGCGCGCCGATCAGCTGCGGCTCCGGCAGGAAGATGCCGGCGATAGACACCGTCTTGCCGCCGAGCCATGACTGCGGAATGCTGCGATAGTCCGGCGTGAAGAAGAACTGAGCGAGGCCGCGCATGACGATGGCAAGGCCGAAGGTCGAGAAGATCTGCACCATGCCGGCATTGGCCTTGGCCCGCATGGCGAAGCGTACAATCAAGAGGTAGACCACCGCCCCGAACACGAACAGCGCCGCGGCGACCAACGGCGCCGACAGCAAGGGGTCGATGGCGAAGAACGCGAACAGGAAGAAGCTCGCATACATCGCGATCATCAGGAACTCGCCATGGGCGAAATTCACGACGTCCATCAGGCCGAAGATCAGCGCGAGGCCGACCGCGATCAGTCCATAGAGCAGGCCCATGAGAAGGCCGCTCGCGAGACTCTGGATAATGGCTTGGGCTGTCAACTCTGGTCCCCCGTTCGAAACGTCATCGTTTGCTCCGTCATTGCGAGCGAAGCGAAGCAATCCAGACTGCCTCTGCGGCAATAGCCTGGATTGCTTCGTCGCTTCGCTCCTCGCAACGACGAGGCTCGCGCGACGATCTCGACTTGCTCCCCTGCTCCCGCAGCGCTTACTTCATCGGCCAGGTCGCCTCGGCGATCGCGGCCTGCGGCGGGAAGACGGTGACGAACTTGCCGCCGATATATTGCAGCAGCACTGGGTCGGCGTCGTTGTTCTGGCCCGTCTCGTCGAACTTGACGCGCTTCCACGGCATGATGGTCTGCTCGCCCGGGATGTCGGTCGCCGCCAGCGCATCGCGGATCTTCTCGCCGTCGGTCGACTTGGCGCGGCTGATGGCGTCGGCGAGGATGATCAGGCCCATGAACTGGCGCGAGGTGAGGTCGTTGAAGTCCTTGCCCGAGCGCGCCTTGAACATCTCGTTGATCTTGCCGACCATCGGGCGCTTCTGCGCGAGGTCGAGCGAGAAGGTGCCGCGCGAGATCACGCCTTCGAGCTTGTCGCCGACGGCGTCGTACAGCGCCTTCTCGGAGAACCCGGCGTCCTGCGCCACGATCGCGTTCGGCTTGTAGCCGAGCTCGGCCATGGTCTTGACCAGCAAGATGCCGTCGGTGGTGTAGCTCGACGGCATCAGCACGTCGGCATTGGCGGTCTTGAGCTGCTGCACTTCGGCCGAGAGCGAGGGCGAGTTGGCGCGATACTTGATGTCGGAGACGATCTTGTAGCCGCGCTCGCCGGCGATCTTGGCCTGGGCGTTGCCCGAGTCGGTGCCGAAGATGGTGTCCTCGTGGAACAGCGCCAGCGTCTCGATCTTGGTGCCCTTCTTCTTCATGGCATCGAAGAAGTCGAACATCGCAGCCGAATACATCTCGTCATGCGGCGCGGCGCGGAAATAGTACTTGAGACCGCGGCGATGCAGGCTCGGCGAGGAGTTGTCGGCGGAGACGAACGGGACCTGGTAGCGTTCGCAGATCTGGCTGACCGTGACGGCAACCGCGCTCTGGTAGGTGCCAATGATGGCGCAGACCTTCTCCTGTGTGATCAGGCGCTCGGCCTCGGCGCGGCCCTTCTGCGGATCGGCCTGGTGGTCGGCAAACACGAGGCGCACCTTGGCGCCGCCGAGGCCCGACAGGCCCTCGCCCTTGGCCAGCGGCAGATCGAAATCGGTATCCTTGTTGATGACCTCGAGCGCGGTTTCATAGGCCTTCTGCGCGTCGACGCCCTGCTGCGCGCTGCCGCCAGAGAACGGATAGATGACGCCGATCACGACTTCCGAGGTCTGGGCGCGTGCGGCGAGCGGCATCAGCGCAGCTGTCGCAGTGGCTCCCAGCAGCACATCGCGGCGAGTGATCGTCATGGCAAAGTCCCCTGTTACGAATTTCGACTGTTCGAATGAAGCGATTGGCGGTTAGCGTAAAGCCCGAAGAAGCAGCAAACGCTGCCTCCTAAATCACGGCCATGGTCCTGTTCTTCAGATCCGTCACCAGCATCAAGCCGGGCGAATGCGTGATCGCGAACGGGAGCTTCGCGGCGTTGATCACCGATTGCGGCGTCACGCCGCAGGCCCAGAACACCGGGATCTCGTCGTCGGCAACGGGCACGGGATCACCATAGTCGGGCTTGGCGATGTCCTTGATGCCGATCAGGTGCGGATGGCCGAGATGCACGGGCGCGCCGTGCACGGCGGGATAGCGCGAGGTGATCTGCACCGCGCGGATGGCATCGGCAGGCTTGAACGGGCGCATCGACACCACCATCGGACCGGCGAACGGACCGGACACGCCGCAGGCGATGTTGGTGCGGTACATCGGCACGCGCACATTGTGCTCGATGTGGCGGATCGGCATACCCTCGTCGAGCAGCGCCTCTTCGAACGAGAAGGAGCAGCCGAGCACGAAGGTCACGAGGTCATCGCGCCAGTAGCTGGTCACGTCGGTCGGCTCGTCCGCTACCTCGCCGTCGCGCCAGACGCGGTAGCGTGGAACGTCGGTGCGGATGTCGAGATCGGCGCCGAGCGCCGGAATATACGGGCTGCCGACATCGGACATGCCGATGATCGGGCACGGCTTCGGATTGAGCTGGCAGAAGCGGTGAAAGGCGCTGGCGTATTCGGCCGGCAGGATCGCCAGATTGCCCTGGACGAAGCCGGGGGCGATTCCCGCGGTGGAAGCGACCAGCCCGTCGCGGTAGGCGAGCCGGGCCTTGCGGCTCTGGAGCGTGTCGGGCGTTTCAGTTTGCTGCGCTGCCACTAAAACAGTCATTTGATCGACCTGCCTATGAACTCGACAAGCACAGCCAACATCAAGCATACTATAAAGTCTAATCGTCCTTTCTAATCGATATCGATAAAACTGTTTTATCGATCGGGAAAATCCTTCCAATGCTCGACTTCAGGTCGATCGAAACCTTCCTCTGGGTCGTGAAGCTCGGCAGCTTCCGCGGCGCCGCGGCACGGCTCAACACGACCCAGCCGGCCATCTCCCAGCGCATCGCCCAGCTCGAGCGCGAGATGGGCGTGAAGCTTCTGAACCGGGATCACCGCGTCGCCTCGCCGACGCCGAGCGGGCGGCAGATGATGGTCTATGCCGAGAAGCTGATCGGCCTGCGCGCCCAGATGATGGCGGAAATTGGCGATCGCTCCGCGATGCGCGGCGTGATGCGTCTCGGCGTCGCCGAGACCATCGTGCACACCTGGCTGCCGCGCCTCGTGAAGAGCGTGAACGAGATCTATCCGAACCTGTCGCTGGAGATCGAGGTCGACATCACGCCGAACCTCACCGCGCGCCTGCTCGCGCAGGAGATCGAGCTTGCGTTCGTGGTCGGCCCGCTGTCGGCCTCGGGCGTGCATAATCGCGTGCTCGCGGATTATCCGATCGGATTCCTCGCAAGCCCCTCCCTCGGTCTCGGCAAAGGTCCGGTGACGCCGGCGGAGCTCGCGCGGTTTCCGATCATCACCTTCCTGCGCAAGACCAAGCCGTACGAGGTCGTGCGTGAGGTGTTCGACCGGCCGGAACTGCCGCCGATCCGGCTGCACGCGTCCGCCTCGCTCGCGACCGTCATCCACATGGCGGTCGAGGGGCTCGGCATCGCCGTGATCCCCGACGCCATCGTCGAGAACGAGCTTGCCGACGGACGACTGCAACTGCTCGACACCGATCTCGCGATCGCGCCGCTGACCTTTACCGCGAGCTGGCTCGCCTCGCCCGACGTGGTCGCGGTGGAGCGCGTCGCCGAGCTGGCACGGCAGATTGCGCAGAGGAGCCTTGCGGTTGACGCGCCCGCGCTGGCGGGTCATTGAAAAAGGCGCCGGACAAAAGAGAGAACGACCGCATGAGCCGAGCCGCCACCAATCTGCAAATCGATTCCACCCGTCTCTGGGGCTCCATCCACGAGACCGCGCAGTTCGGTGCGACGGCCAAGGGCGGTGTGAAGCGGCTGACGCTGAGCAGCGAAGACAAGCAGGTGCGCGACTGGTTCCGCAAGGCCTGCGAAGAGGCAGGCCTGGAAGTGCACACCGATGCGCTCGGATCGCAGTTCGGCCTGCGCAAGGGCCGCGACATGTCGAAGCTGCCCGTCGGCATCGGTTCGCATCTCGACACCCAGCCGACCGGCGGCAAGTATGACGGCATTCTGGGGACGCTCGGCGCGCTCGAGGTGATCCGCACGCTGAACGATGCCGGCATCGAGACCGAGGCGCCGATCTGCATCGTCAACTGGACCAACGAGGAAGGTTCGCGCTTTGCGCCGGCGATGATGGCATCCGCCGCCTATGTCGGCGATTTCACCACCGACGACATCCTCTCGCGCAAGGATATCGAGGGCACCACCGTCGGCCAGGCGCTCGACAGCATCGGCTATCGCGGCGACAAGCCGGTCGGCTTCCAGAAGCTCGGTTGCTTTGTCGAGCTGCACATCGAGCAGGGCCCGATCCTGGAGGCCGAGGGCAAGACCATCGGCGTGGTCGATTCCGGCCAGGGCGTGCTCTGGTACGACGGCAAGATCTCCGGCTTCGAGAGCCATGCGGGATCGACGCCCATGCCGCTGCGCCGCGATGCGCTGGCGACGCTCTCGGAGATCGTGCTGGCGATGGAGGCCATCGCCAAGAAGCATGGGCCGAACGCGGTCGGCACCATCGGCGAGGCCGTGATCGCAAACCCCTCGCGCAATGTCATCCCCGGCGAGATCGCCTTCACCATGGATTGCCGCAGCGCCGATGGCGCGATCATGGATGCGCTCGACCGCGATCTGCGCGCCGCCATTGCCGAGATCGCCGCGCGCCGCAAGGTTGACGTGAAGATCGACCTGGTCTGGCGCAAGCCGCCGACGCATTTCGATCCCAAGCTCATTGCAGCCGTCGAGAACGCGGCCAAGACGCTCGGCTATTCCTCCCGCCGCATCACCTCCGGCGCCGGCCACGACGCCTGCAATCTCAACACCGTCATGCCGGCGGCGATGGTGTTCGTGCCCTGCAAGGACGGCATCAGCCACAACGAGCTGGAAGATGCCACCCAGCCCGACTGCGCCGCGGGCACCAACGTGCTCATGCATACCGTGCTGGCGATCGCCGGCGTCGCGTCCTGATCGGAGGGAGCCATGCGCGGAGTTTTCGTCGACGCCAACGAAGCCCTCGCCGTGATCATGGAGCGGCTGGAAAAGCCCGGTGATCCCAAGGTGCGGATCCACCGGGACCCCGACATCAAGCCCGAGCAATACCCCGAAATCCTCGACGGCGCCGAGATCGCGATCGTCGACCACACGGCGCTGCCGACCGAAGTCGCGAAGAAATGCACGGGGCTCAAGCACGTCGTCTTCCTCGGCACCGGCGCGCGCAGCTACATGAACCCGGAGGAGCTCGCCGAGCTCGGCATCTCCGTGCATCTGATCAAGGGCTATGGCGACACGGCGGTCGCCGAATCCGCGATCGCGCTGATGTGGTCCTCCGCCCGCGTCATCGCGATGATGGACCGCGAGATGCGCGCCGGCAATTGGCTGCGCGAGGACGGCATGCAGCTCACCGGCAAGACGCTCGGCCTGATCGGCTTCGGCGGCATCGCCGCGGAAGTTGCGCGCATCGCGTCCGGCTCAGGCATGAAGGTCATCGCCTGGAACCGCTCGCCGAAGAGCCATCCCGGCGTCGAGTTCACCGATCTCGACAGCGTCTTGGCGCGAAGCGACGTCGTATCGTTGCATCTGCTGCTCAACGATGAGACGCGCGGCATGATCACACACGAGAAGATCTTTGCGATGAAGCCTGGTGTCATCCTCGTCAACACCGCCCGCGCCGCGATCGTCGATGAAGCCGCCATGATCGACGCGTTGAAGTCGGGGCATATCCGCCATGCCGGCCTCGACGTCTTCAACACCGAACCGCTGCCGGCGGACCATCCGCTGACCAGGATTCCGAACGTGACGCTATCGGCGCATTCGGCCTTCCGCACGCCAGAGGCGAGCGAGAACCTGATTGAAGCGGCCTGGGTCCACTGCCGCCGCATCGTGAAAGGATAAGAGCAACAACAATGGCCGACTACCGCACCATCAAGGCAGAGGCGCTTAACAACGCCATCCACGCCATCGTCAAGGCCGGCGGCTCCTCGGACCGCGAAGCCGAGCTCGTCTCCACCAACCTCGTCGAGGCCAATCTGAAGGGACACGACTCCCACGGCGTCGGCATGATCCCGCGCTATGTCCAGAGCGTCACCAATGGCGGCCTCACTGTGAACCAGCACGTCAAGATCGTGCTCGACACCGGTCCGCTTCTCACCCTCGACGGCCTCACCGGCTACGGCCAGGTGATCGGCCATGAAGCGATGGAGCTGGCGGCCGAGCGCGCCAGGCGCAACGGCGTGTGTCTCGTCGGCCTCTCCAACTCGCATCACATCGGCCGCATCGGCCACTGGGCCGAGCAGTGCATCGACCACGGGCTGGTCTCGATTCACTTCGTCAACGTGATCTCGCGCCCAATCGTGGCGCCCTGGGGCGGCAGCGATGCGCGCCACGGCACCAACCCGTTCTGCGTCGGCATCCCGCGCAGGGGCAAGGACCCGATTGTGCTCGACTTCGCCACCAGCAGGATCGCGCAAGGCAAGACCCGCGTCGCCCACAACAAGGGCGTCGAGCTCGAGCCCGGCACCATCATCGACAATGAGGGCAAGCCGACCACCAATCCGCGCTACACCGTGATCCCGCCGCACGGCGCCATCCTGCCGTTCGGCGAGCACAAGGGCTCGGGCCTCGCGCTGGTGTGCGAAATCCTCGGCGGCGCGCTCTCCGGCGGACAGGTGGTGAAGGGCCCGTCTGACGGCAAGTACAACGTCCTCAACGGCATGCTCTCGATCGTCATCGACCCGGACAAGCTCGGCACCGGCGAAAACCTCGCACGCGAAGTCGAGAGTTTTGTCGCCTGGCACACCGGCTCGCCTCCCGGCCCCGGCGTCGACAAGGTCAAGATCGCCGGCGAGCCCGAGCGCGAGACCAAGACCAAGCGCCTCGCTGAAGGCATTCCGGTCGATCCGACCACCTGGCAGGAGATTCTCGACGCCGGGAAGAAGTTCGGGCTGGACCAGGCGACGATCGAGAAGATCGCGGGCTGATCGCGACGGAGCCCAATGCTCGGAAGAGTTCCGGCCGAATGCACAATTGCGCAACAGAGGCTAGACCAGGGCGAAACATTGGCGCACCTGCGGGGTGGATTTGAACCGGTCCGCGTTGTCTTACGACAACGCGGATATCCCGGCTCACATCCGCCCCAGAGGTTCACATGCTCTCCCGTCTCGCAAAGTTCATGTCCGGCTCAGATCGGCCGTCAGGCTCGGCCGACCTCTATCGGCATCGGCTCGCGATCTATGAGAGCGAGCTTGGCGAGCCCGAGCACAGCTTCACCGACAGCGCCGAGCGCCGCATCGACATTCACGCCTTTGGCCGCGATTTCGTGCCGGTCTGCCAAGAGGGATCTGACGAAGGCTCCGTGCTTCTGACCAACGGCATGAGCGAGCAGCGGATGTCGGGCGTGCATGGGGACGCGAAACCGCGCGCCGAGCTGATGTGGTACGTCCGCGAGCCGACAGAGGAGATCTGCGCCAATCTGCGCTGGCTCGCCAATCTGCCGTTCATCGACACGACCTGGTTCGGCTTCGGTCACCGCGTCGCGCTGCCGTGGCCGCCGGTTGCGGGAACGGACTTCCAGACGTTTCTGTTTCTCACGCCGATCATCGGCCCGGATAAGAGCATCGCCGAGGCATTGGAGATCGCAGGCGATCCGGTGGAGATTTTGACGGTAAACCTGATCTCGCAGCAGGAGCTCGGGCTGATCAAGTCCAGGGGGCTCGATCCGTTTCTCGACCTGCTCGACGAGAACGACTATCCGCCGATCTTCGATCCGGCGCGGAAGTCGTATGTCTAGGGTGCGCGCCAAACCACCGCGGTCCTTCCCTTCTCCCCTTGTGGGAGAAGGTGGCATAGGCGGCCTTCGGCCGCCGTTCTTAAGAACGCCGATGCTTCGCATCGGCTATGGCGCCGGATGAGGGGTTCTCTCCGCGAGCAATTCTACGACTGATAGGTCTGCATCTGCGGAGACAGACCCCTCACCCGTCTCGCCGCTATGCGGCGAGCCACCCTCTCCCACAAGGGGAGAGGGGAAAACTGGCCGTCTCAATCCACCATGTCCGCGACCGCCTTGCCGCAGGCCGTGGTGTCGGCATTGCCGCCGAGATCTTTGGTCCGCAGAGTGCGCTCGGCGAGCGTCCGCTCGATCGCCTCGACAATCGACTTGCCGGCAACCTTCTCGCCGAGATGCTCGAGCATCATTGCGCCCGACCAGATCATGCCGATCGGGTTGGCGATGCCCTGCCCTGCGATGTCGGGCGCCGAGCCGTGCACCGGCTCGAACACCGACGGGAAATCGCCCTCGGGATTGATGTTGCCCGACGGCGCGATGCCGATGGTGCCGGTGCAGGCCGGGCCGAGGTCGGAGAGGATGTCGCCGAACAGGTTCGAGCCGACCACGACGTCGAACCAGTCCGGATGCAGCACGAAATTCGCCGTCAGAATGTCAATGTGGTACTTGTCCCACTTCACGCCCGGGAACTTCTTGGCCATCGCCTCCACGCGCTCGTCCCAATAGGGCATGGTGATGGAGATGCCGTTGGACTTGGTCGCCGAGGTCAGGTGCTTCTTCGGCCGCGACTGCGCGAGCTCGAACGCGAATTTCAGGATGCGGTCGACGCCGGTGCGGGTCATCACCGTCTGCTGCGTCACGAACTCGCGGTCGGTGTCCGGGAACATGCGGCCGCCGACCGAGGAATACTCGCCTTCGGTGTTCTCGCGCACCACCCAGAAATCGATGTCGCCGGGCTTGCGGTTCGCCAGCGGCGACGGCACGCCGGGCATCAGCCGCACCGGGCGCAAATTCACATACTGGTCGAACTCGCGGCGGAATTTGATCAGCGAACCCCACAGCGAGACGTGATCCGGAATCTTGGCCGGCCAGCCCACCGCGCCGAAGTAGATCGCATCGTGCTTGCCGATCTTCTCCTTCCAGTCATCGGGCATCATCTGGCCGTGCTTCTCGTAATAGTCCCAGGACGAGAAGTCGAAATGGTCGAAATGCAACGAGACGCCGTGCTTCTTTGCCGCTGCCTCCAGAACGCGCAGGCCTTCGCGCATCACTTCCTTGCCGATGCCGTCGCCGGGAATGACTGCGATCCGGTATTGTTTCTTGCTCATTGAGAACGTCCTTCGTTGGTCCGGCAGCCGCCGCGTTTTGACCGCACTGCAATGGACCAAAGTCGCGGGCAGCGCAACGCTGCACTGCAATGTTGACCGTGGCGCCGCCGAGCGCCTACTGGTTTCATCCTGTTCCCATCCTTGCGAGTACCTCTCATGGATCTGCATCTGCGTGGCAAGCGCGTCCTGATCACAGGCGCGTCCAAGGGCATTGGCGCCGCCGCCGCCGAGGCTTTCGCTGAAGAAGGCGCGCATCTCCTGCTCGCCGCCCGCAGCGGCGACCAGCTCAAGGCGCTGGCCGAGCGCCTGCGCTCCGCGCACCAGATCGATGCCGCAACCAGCATCGTGGATTTGCGCAAGGCCGAGGACATTGCGCGGCTCGCCAGAGAAGCGGCCGAGATCGATATCCTTGTCAACAACGCCGGCGACATTCCCGGCGGCTCGATCGACAAGATCGACGAGGCGACCTGGCGACACGCCTGGGAATTGAAAGTGTTCGGCTACATCAACCTGACGCGGCATATCTATGCGCAGATGAAGGCCAGGGGCGGCGGCGTGATCGTCAATGACATTGGTGCTGCCGGCGAGAAATTCGATGCCAACTATATCTGCGGCAGCGCCGGCAATGCCGCGCTGATGGCCTTCACCCGCGCGCTCGGGGGAAAAAGCCTCGCCGACAACATTCGCGTGGTCGGCATCAATCCCGGGCCCGTCGGCACCGACCGACACGTCACCCTGCTCAAGACCCGCGCAAAGCACCAGTTCGGTGACGAGAGCCGCTACAAGGAATTCCAGAAGAGCCTGCCGCTCGGCCGGCCTGCGCATGCGCGCGAGATCGGCGACCTCATGGCGTTCCTGGCGTCGGATCGCGCGGGCTATACGTCCGGCGTGATCTATACGGTGGACGGCGGCATCAGCGCGGGATGGGGTTGACTCTATCCTCGTCATTGCGAGCGAAGCGAAGCAATCCAGGAATGTGGCCGCGGTGACAGAGTGGATTGCTTCGCTGCGCTCGCAATGACGACCAAAGAATAAGCACAGGAGTAAGATAATTGTCTCAAGACCTGATCCGCGACACCGCCTGCACCGTCGTCGACAAGCTGCGCTCCGGCGACGTCTCGCCGCTCGAACTGCTGGATGTGGTGGAGAAGCGCGTCAGGGACGTCGACGGCAAGGTCAACGCGCTGCCGACGCTGTGCTTCGATCGCGCGCGCGACCATGCCAAGGCGCTGATGCAGAAGCCGGCCGGCGCGCGCGGCCTGCTCGCGGGCCTGCCGGTTCCGATCAAGGACCTGACCGACGTCGCGGGCGTCCTGAACACCCAGGGCTCGCCGATCTTCAGGGATAACATCCCCGCAACGTCCGACCTCATGGTCGAGAACCTCGAGGCCAACGGCGCAGTGGTCTACGCCAAATCCAACACGCCCGAATTCGGCGCCGGCGCCAACACCTTCAACGAGGTGTTCGGCGCGACGCTCAATCCCTGGGATACGTCAAAGTCGGCGGCCGGCTCGTCCGGCGGCGCCGCAGTGGCGCTCGCCACCGGCATGGCCTGGCTCGCCCAGGGCTCCGACATGGGCGGCTCCCTGCGCAGCCCCGCGGCGTTCTGCGGCGTCGTCGGCATGCGGCCGAGCATCGGCCGCGTCGCGCACACCCCGAAATCGGCGATCGACCGCAATCTCGGCGTGGTCGGCCCGATGGCGCGCAGCGTCGAGGATCTCGCGCTGCTGCTCGATGCCATGAGCGGCGACTATGCCGCCGACCCGCTGTCGCTGCCGGCGCCTCTGATCTCGTTCCTGTCGGCCGCCCAATCGGGCAAGAAGCCGAAGCGCATCGCCTATTCGCCCGACCTCGGCATCACCCCTGTTGATCCCGAGGTGAAGGCGATCACGCGCAAGGCAGCGGAGCGTTTTGCCGAAGCCGGCGTCATCGTCGAGGAGGCGCATCCGGACTGGCGCGAGGCGCATGAATGCTTCCACGTACTGCGCGCCTTCGATTTTGCGATCACCAAGGCCAACCTCCTGCGCACCAAGCGCGACCTGCTCAAGCCCGAGGTGATCTGGAACATCGTGGAGGGCCTCAAGCTCACGGTCGAGCAACTCGCGCGCGCCGAAGCGCAGCGCGTCGGCATGACCGCGCGCGCGATCGAGTTCTTCAAGACCTACGATCTGTTGCTGACGCCGACGACAATCGTGCCGCCGTTCCCGATCGAGCACCGCTATGTCGCCGAATGCGCCGGCAAGAAATTCGAGAACTACGTCGAATGGCTCGGCATCGTCTACGCGATCACCCTCGCCTGCTGCCCGTCGCTGTCACTGCCTTGCGGCTTCACAGCCTCGGGCCTGCCGGTCGGCGTGCAGGTGGTCGGCGCCCCGCGCGCGGATGCGCAGGTGCTCGCGGGCGCAAAGGTGCTGGAGGATATTCTGGGCCTGCGCGGGACGACGCCGATCGACCCGAAGGTCAAGGCATGATGCGGGCCGGATCGGGGGACCTTAGCTGTCCCCCGATGCCGGCATCCGCGTGCCCTAGTCGTTTGCTTTCGGGCCGCCATGATACTGATGCGCGTCGTAGCCCGCATCCTCCGACATAGCAGTGTAAGCCATGGAGCCCGGATGGACCTGTGACATCCGGACAGCCGCTTCCGCTGCGGACGGATGGTGCGCCACATCGCGGGCGTCGGCAGCGGAGCAAAGCGCGACCAGAACGGCCGACGCGGCGAGAACAGATTTCATCATGATTTGACGTGCCTCGTGTTGAAGCCCACCAGCAAACCAGAGGTGGGTTTCGCAACGTAGGATTCCCAGTCTGAATCGATGCTCCTGCTATAGGCGCGGCATAAACATTTCGTGCTCCCGGATTTACCTCGCGGCGGTGTGAGCCTCCAGGCTCCGGCTGTAGCGCGACATCGCAAAGCAAAACACGAAATAGATCGCGGCGACGAAGATATAGACCTCGACCGAAAACTGCTGCCAGGCCGGATCGATGATCGCGGTTTTCGCTGTCGTCAGCAGATCGAAGATGCCGATGATCAGGACGAGGCTGGTGTCCTTGAAGAAGGCAATGAAGGTGTTGACCAGCGGCGGAATGACGTGGCGGATCGCCTGCGGCAGGATGATCAGCCGGTGCTTGCGCCAATAGGACAGTCCCAGCGCATCCGCCGCTTCATACTGCCCACGCGGCACGGCCTGGAGGCCACCGCGGATGACCTCGGCAAGATAGGCCCCGGCAAACAGGATGATCGCGATCTGCGCGCGCAAGAGCTTGTCGATGTTGAAGCCGGCGGGCATGAACAGCGGAAACATCACGCTCGCCATGAACAGCAGGCTCACCAGCGGCACGCCGCGGATCAGCTCGACATAGAGCACGCTGAGCGAGCGGATCGCCGGCAGTCTTGAGCGCCGGCCTAGCGCGATCAGGATGCCGAGCGGGAAGCCGAACGCCAACCCGAACGTCGCCAGGATTAGCGTCACCGGCAGGCCGCCCCAGCGATCCTGCGAGACGAAGGAGAGCCCGAACACGCCGCCCCACATCAGCACGCTGATCAGCGCCAGTGCGCCGATCCAGAGATAGACCAGCTCGCGCCGCCACAGGGCGCGACGGGTCGAGACATAATACAGCGCGATGAACAGCACGACCGACAGCGCCGGCCGCCACTGCTCGTCGAACGGATAGGTGCCGAACAGGATGAAGCGGTATTTTTCGGGGATGATCGCCCAGCAGGCACCGATGCCACGCGCGGCACGACAGGCGCTGGAGTCGTTCGCGGGCGTCACCCAGACCGCATTTGCGATGCCCCATTGCACGAAGCTGAAGATGCCCTTGGCGAGCAGCGCCAGCAGCACGACCGTGAGGATGCCGTTCGGGATCGACGAGAACAGGTTCGTGCGCAGCCAGCGCAGCACCGGATTGCCTGCCTGCGGGCGGCGCGCGGCACGCGGTGCATCGGGGATGTCGGTGATCGCGGTCATGCTCAGCGCTCCACCAGCGCGATGCGCGCATTGTACCAGTTCATGAAGAAGCTGATGGACAGGCTGATGGTCAGGAACACCGCCATGATCAGCGCGATCGCCTCGATCGCCTGCCCGGTCTGGTTCAGCGTGGTGTTGGCGACCGAGACAACGTCCTGGTAACCGATCGCGACCGCGAGCGAGGAGTTCTTGGTGAGATTGAGATATTGGCTCGTCATCGGTGGCACGATGACGCGCAGTGCCTGCGGCAGGATGATCTGCCGCAGCATGAAGCTGCGGCGGAGGCCAAGCGCATTGGCGGCATCCCACTGGCCGCGCGGCACCGACTGAATGCCGCTGCGCACGATCTCGGCGATGAAGGCCGAGGTGTAGGTGACGAGCGCGATCAGCAGCGCGAAATATTCCGGCGCGAGCGTGAGCCCGCCGACGAAGTTGAAGCCGCGCAGCTGCGGCCACTCGATTGTCCAGGATACGCCGAGCAAAAGCGAGACTGCCGCCGGAAGCACGACAATGAGACCAAGCGCAAAGGGCCAGGCCGGCCGCGGTTTGCCGTCGCGCATCTGCTCCGCGATCAACCGTCGCCGGATGAGATAGTATACGGCGAGCCCGAGCACGGCCGTGCCGAGCACCCACAGCTGCGGCAGGCCAATCGGGACCGCCGGCAGGATCAGGCCGCGATTGGACAGGAACACGCCCTCGACCGGCCGCCACGCCGCGCGAGCGGCCGGCAGCGCCTGCATGAGCACGTACCAGAACAGAAGCTGGAGCAGCAGCGGGATGTCGCGGAGCGTCTCGACATAGACGGCGGCGAGCCGCGACAGCAGCCAGTTGGCGGACAGCCTGGAGATGCCGATCAGCGTGCCCAGGACGGTGGCGAGCACGATGCCGATCACCGCGACGCGCAAGGTGTTGGCGACGCCGACGACGAACGCCCAGAGATACGTATCCCTCGGGCTATAGGCGAGCAGGCTGTCCGCGATGGGCATGCCGGCCTCGCGGCCGAGGAAGGCAAAGCCGGTCGTGATGCGGCGGGCGGTGAGATTGGTGACGGTGTTGGACCAGAGGAAGGCGATGATCGCAACCGCGATCCCGACCACCAGCACCTGCCAGAACAGGCCCTTCAGCTCGCGGGGGCCCCATGCGCCGAACAAGCGGCGACGCGGCGGCGGTCTTGGCGTGTCGGATGTCACAGCACAAAAATCCTTCTCAAAAGCAACGATTTCCGGCGGCGCACGTCAACTGTTGCACCAATTCCAGATTCATGCAACAAATGTTTCATGGCCGAGCCCGCGAAATCCTCGCCTTTGAGCGAACTGCGCATCGCATTGCCATCGCTTCCCCTGCGCCTGCAGGAGGTCGGCCGCTTCGTCGCCGCCAATGATTACGACGCCACCACCCGCTCGATGCGCGACCTCGCCGCGGAAGCCGGCGCCGATCCCGCCGCGTTCACACGGCTTGCCAAGGCGATCGGCTATTCCGGCTGGGACGAGCTGCGCGCGGCGCTGACCGAAGCGCGGCGGCCGTCGCAGACCTCGCCTTTCTCCGCCAGGGCGAAGGGCCGGCGTCATGGCCCCAACGCCGATGTCGCGCTCGTCATCGACAAGCTCGCGGCCGAAGGCGCCGGCCTGCCACGTATTCCGGCACAACCCATCGCGGAAGCGGCCCGTGCGCTGCACGAGGCCAAGCGAATCTGGATCGCCGGCTACCGCAGCTGCCGCAGCGTCGCGGAGCTGTTGAACTACGAGCTGCGGCTGTTCCGCCCGGAACAGGTGCAGCTCGTCGGCGCATCCGGCCCCGACGATCTCGATCTCGGCGCCTTCCGTCCTGGCGAAGCCGTCATCGTCGTCGGCTTCCTGCCCTACACGAACGCGAGCGTGCGGGTCGCGCAAGCCGCTCATCGCGCTGGCGCAACGTTGATCGCGATCGCGGACAGCCTCTCGGCACCGATGGCCGAGGGCGCCGACCAGGTGCTGCTGTTCGAGGCGGCCTCGTCTCCCGGCTTCTTCCCCAGCCTTACCGGCGCCATCGCGATCGCGCAGTCGCTCGCTGCGGTGACGTTCTCGCTCGGCGGCACCGCCGCGAAGAAGCGCCTGGAGCATACCGAAGCGCGGCTCGCCGCGGCCTCTACCTACGTCTCAGAGAAAGGTTGACCCATGAGCACCCGCACCAGCCGCGTGCTGCACCGCTCGCTCCGCGAAACGCCGCCCAAGGCGATCGGCGGCGAGGGCGTCTATCTCTTCGCCGAGGACGGACGCCGGGTGATCGATGCGTCCGGCGGCGCCGCGGTCTCCTGCCTCGGGCACCAGCATCCGCGCGTGATCGCGGCGATTGCCAAGCAGGCCTCGACGCTGGCCTATGCCCATACCGCCTTTTTCTCGTCCGAGCCGGCCGAGGCGCTCGCCGAAAGGCTGGTCGGCCACGAGCCCGGCGGCCTCGGTTACGCCTATTTCGTCAGCGGCGGGTCGGAGGCGATCGAGGCCAGCATCAAGCTGGCGCGGCAATATTTCATCGAACGCGGCGAGCCGCAGCGGCAGCATTTCATTGCGCGGCGGCAGAGCTATCACGGCAACACGCTCGGCGCGCTCGCCGCCGGCGGCAATGCCTGGCGCCGCGCGCCCTATGCGCCGCTGCTCTCGGCCGCGTTCAGCCATGTGACGCCGGCCTTCGCGTATCACGAGAAGCACGACGGCGAGACCGATGCGCAGTTCGTCGCGCGCCTCGCCGCGGAGCTCGAGGCCGAGTTCCAGCGGCTTGGTCCCGACACGGTCGCAGCGTTCCTGGCCGAGCCCGTCGTTGGCGCTACCGCCGGCGCCGTGACGGCACCGGACGGCTATTTCAAGGCGATGCGCGAGATCTGCGACCGCCATGGCGCGCTGCTCATTCTCGACGAGGTCATGAGCGGCATGGGCCGTACCGGCACGATGCATGCCTGGGAGCAGGAAGGCATCGCGCCTGACATTCAGACGATCGCAAAGGGTCTCGGCGGCGGCTACCAGCCGATCGGCGCGATGCTCGCGAGCAGAGAGATCATCGACACCATCCGGTCAGGCTCCGGCGCGTTCCAGCACGGCCACACTTATCTCGCCCATCCCCTCGCCTGCGCAGCCGCGCTCGCAGTGCAGGATGTGATACGCGAGGACCGCCTGCTCGACCGCGTGAAGGAGCGCGGCAAGCAGCTCGAGCAGAGGCTGACCGAGCGCTTCGGCAATCACCGCCATGTCGGCGACATCAGGGGGCGCGGCCTGTTCTGGGCGATCGAGCTCGTCGCCGATCGCGCCAGCCGCACCTCGTTCGACCCGGCGCTCAAGCTGCACCAGAAGATCAAGGCGGAGGCCTTTGCCGGCGGGCTCGGCTGCTATCCCGGCGGCGGTACCGTGGACGGCGTCCGCGGCGACCATGTGCTGTTGGCGCCGCCCTATATCGCTTCGGCAGACGAGATCGATCAGATCGTCGACAAGCTCGGCACGGCCGTCGACAACGTGTTGCGTAGTGTCAATCACTGAGGGGAGAGTAGAATGAGGAAAGTGGTTATCGCAGCGGGCGTGCTCGCGGCATCACGGTTGTCGCATCGGCGGCGACGCTGGACACGGTGAAGAGCCGCGGCACGCTGGTGTGCGGCGTCAGCGCCGGCTTTGCCGGTTTCTCGGCACCGGACTCGCAAGGCAATTACAAAGGTCTCGACGTCGACTATTGCCGCGCGCTCGCAGCCGGCGTGCTCGGAGATGCCAGCAAGGTGCGCTACGTCTCGCTGACCGCGCAGAACCGCTTCACTGCGCTGCAATCGGGCGAGATCGACGTGCTCTATCGCAACTCGACCCAGACCTATTTGCGCGGCGTCACGCTGGGCCTGCGTCAGGGTCCGATCAACTTCTACGACGGCCAGGGCTTTGTCGTGAAGAAGGACCTCGGCGTGAAGGAGCTGAAGGATCTCAAGGGCGCCACCGTCTGCGTCGCGCAGGGCACCACTCATGAGGTCACGCTCGGCGATTACGGCCGCGCCAACGGCATCGACTGGAAGCCGCTGGTGTTCGACCGCGTCGACACCATGTACCAGACCTTCTTCGGCGGCCGCTGCGATGCCATGACCCAGGATGCCTCGGCGCTTGCCGGCGCCGTCACGACCGCGGCGCCGAACCCGGCCGATTACGTCGTGCTGCCGCAGACCATCAGCAAGGAGCCGCTCGGCCCCTTCACCCGCAACGGCGACGAAGTCTGGAGCGACATCATCACCTGGCTGCATTACGGCCTGATCGAGGCTGAAGAGCTCGGCGTCACGCAAGCCAATGTCGAGGAGATGACGAAGTCGCAGACCCCCGCGATCCAGCGCCTGCTGGGCGCCACCGGCGATCTCGGCTCGCGGCTCGGGCTGGACAACAAATGGCTGGTCATCGCGATCAAGGCCACCGGCAATTACGGCGAGATCTACGAGCGCAATGTCGGCAAGGCGAGCCCGCTCAAGCTCGAGCGCGGCCTCAACGGCCTCTGGAGCAAGGGCGGCTTGATGTACGCCGTGCCGTTCAAGTAAGGAAGCTCTCACCCCACCCCTCTCCCCGTAAGAACGGGGAGAGGGAGACGAGACATACGATGCGTATCGCCCTGATCCACGCCCTCAAGCACTCCATCGCCCCGATCGAGGCGGCATTCGCGCAGGCGTGGCCGGAGGCGCGGCTGATGAATCTGCTCGACGACAGCCTGTCGGCGGATCTGGCCCGCGACGGCGCACTCAACGATGCTATGACCGGGCGTTTCCTCGCGCTCGGCGACTATGCAGCGGCGACCGGAGCCAATGCGATCCTGTTCACCTGCTCAGCCTTTGGTCCCTGCATCGAAGCGGTGGCGCGGGCGCATGCGCCGATGCCGGTGCTCAAGCCCAACGAAGCGATGATCGAGCGGGCCGTGACGATGGGCAAGCGGATCGGCCTGCTCTCGACCTTTCCGCCGACGCTGGTGTCGATGCCGCCGGAGTTTCCCGCCGCCGTCCAGATCGTGCCGAAGCTCGCCGAGGGCGCGCTGGCGGCGCTCGACCGCGGGGACCGCGCCACGCACGACCGGCTGATTGTCGAAGCATCAAAAGACCTGCGCGATTGCGACGTCATTGCGCTGGCGCAGTTCAGTATCGCGTCGACGGCCCCGCTGGTCGCGGAGGCCACCGGCCGTCCCGTGGTGACAACGCCTGACAGCGCAGTCGAGAAGCTCATGAGGCTGCTGAAGGCGAAAGCCTAAGCGCCGGCCTTCTTCTGGCGCCGCGCGTCCTTGATCGCGACCGCGAGCGCCGCCTTCGTCTCGTTGACAAAATCCTCGACCAGCTCCTCACGCGTGGCGTGCGCCGACTCGCCGGTGAACAGGCCCTGCTCGGCCAGCATCACCACGCCGTGCAGCGCGGCCCAGATCTTCAGGGCCTGCCGCTCGCGCAAATAGCCAACGGCGGGCGATTCCAGCGCTTCGATCACGAGCCCGAACGTCTCGCGCGTCGCCGCGTGCAGCTCGCTGTCCTTGGCCGCGCATGACACGATGCGGGATGCGAACATCAACCGGTAGATGCCGTTGCGGCGCAGGCCGAAATCGAGCGTCGCCTGCGCCAGGCGCGACAGCTTCGATTGCTTCGACGGTTTCGCCATCGCCTCGCGCAGGATCGCGCTGAGCTGCCGGAACGCTTCGGCCGTCGCCGCCGCAAGCAGCGCCTCGCGATCGGCAAAGTGCCGGTATGGCGCCGGCTGCGAGACGCCGAGCTGCTTTGCCAGCGCCTTGATGCTGATTGCTTCCACCCCGCCCTGCTCCGCCTCGCGCAACGCGGCCTTGATCAGAGCGTCGCGGAGATCGCCGTGATGGTAGGTCTTCTCGGGCTTGCGAGCGAGTTGTGAGCGCATGTTGCGGTCAAGCCTATAAGTTTGCGCTTGACAGGGGAAGCCTGTCGCGAATGTAATAGCATATAACTTAGAATAAGCCGCAAATGTCGCGGACAAGATAGACACGAGGAACGCGCCGCCCTTCCGGCCCCGCGCATACGACCGAGGAAGCCGCCATGACAGAGCGACTGAGGGTTCACGTCGATCCCGACAAGTGCCAGGGCCACGCACGGTGCAAGGCGCTCGCGCCGGAGCTGTTCGAGCTCGACGAATACGGCAACGCCCATGAGGCTGGCGATGGCGTCGTTCCACCGGGCCTCGAAGACAAGGCCTGGCTTGCCAAATCCAACTGCCCGGAAATCGCAATCGATGTGATCGAAGAGTAGCGGGGAGCTCCCCGCGCCCCGCGAGTTGCCAACGAACGCGAGCTACAAGGGATTTTCGAGATGTCCGACGTCAGCCAGCCCGCCGCCCATCCGCCCGTGACCGACTGGGTCCATGATTTCGACCACACCGACCCGCAATGGACTGACGACCCCTTCCCGATCTGGGAAGAACTGCGCGCCGCCAGTCCCGTCGTACATACCGAGCGGTTCCTCGGCTGCTACATGCCGACGACCTACGAAGCTGTGCGCGCGATCGCCAATGACACCGAGCATTTCTCCTCCCGCCGCATCATCGTCCGTGACGTACGGCCGGAAATCACCAGCAGGAACGCGGCCCCGCCGATCACGTCCGATCCGCCCGTGCACAAGCCGGCCAAGCAGCTGCTGCTGCCGCCTTTCACACCGGACGCGATGAAAAAGCTCGAGCCGCGGGTGCGCGCCATCTGCAACGAGCTGATCGACGGATTCATCGCCGAGGGCCGGATCGATGCGGCGGACCGCTACACCAAGCACATCCCGGTGCGCGCAATCGCGCACATGCTCGGCATTCCCGAGACCGACAGCGACCTCTTCATCAACTGGATCCACATGATCCTCGAGCTCGGCATCAAGGACGAGAACGTGCTGCTCCAGGCGGTGCAGGAGATGAGCGCCTATTTCAGCGGACACATCGAGGAGCGCAAGAACAAGCCGACCAACGACCTGATCTCCTATTTGATGAATGCGAAGGACAAGGAGGGCAATCCGCTCGAGGATTCCCACGTGCTGGGCTCGCTGCGGCTGCTCCTGATCGCCGGCATCGACACCACCTGGAGCGCGATCGGCTCCTCGCTCTGGCATCTGGCCAAAACGCCTGTTGACCGCGAGCGGCTGATCGCCGAGCCCGGGCTGATCCCGACCGCGGTGGAGGAATTGTTGCGCGCCTATTCGCCCGTCACGATGGCCCGCGAGGTGGTCAAGGAGACCACGATCTCGGGCTGCCCGGTCAAGACGGGCAACATGGTGCTGCTGTCCTTCCCGGCCGCCAACCGGGACCCAAAAATGTTTCCGGACGCTGACAAAGTCGTGATCGACCGCCGCGAGAACCGCCACGCCGCTTTCGGCCTCGGCATCCACCGCTGCGTCGGTTCCAATCTTGCGCGCATGGAGATGCAGGTGGCGCTGGAGGAATGGCTGAAGCGGATTCCGGACTTCGCCCTGGATCCGGCAGGCACCGTGACCTGGTCCCAGGGCACGGTGAGAGGCCCCCGCCAGTTGCCATTTTTGCTGGGAAAGGCGATGTAGACCTTTCCGACAGAGATACGGAGAGGCCGGACGTGACTGAGCAAGCAATCCAACCGGCCTCCGACCACATTGACCTCGCCGACGCCGAACGCCGGATCAAGGCGATCTTCATCGGCTCGATCGGCAATCTCGTCGAGTGGTACGACTTCTACGCCTACACCGCGTTTGCGCTCTATTTCGCCCCGGCGTTCTTCCCCGGCAATGACCCCGTCGTACAGCAATTGAATGTCGCCGTGGTGTTCGCGGCGACCTTCCTGATGCGCCCGCTGGGCGGCTGGTTCTTCGGCTACCTCGCCGACCATTTCGGCCGGCGCATCTCGCTGACCCTGTCGGTCGTCTTCATGTGCTTCGGCTCGCTGATCATCGCGCTGACGCCGACCTATGCGACGATCGGATTCGCAGCGCCGGTGATCCTGGCGCTCGCCCGCATCATCGAGGGCCTCAGCCTCGGCGGCGAATACGGCGCCAGCGCCACTTACCTCAGCGAAGTTGCCGACCCCAGGCATCGCGGCTTCTATTCGAGCTTCCAGTACGTCACGCTGATCGGCGGCCAACTCACCGCGATCATCGTGCTCCTGCTCCTGCAAAAGGTCTTCCTCACGCCGGAGGAACTGAAGGCCTGGGGCTGGCGCATCCCGTTCGCGATCGGTGCGGCGCTCGCGATTTTTGCCGCAGTGATGCGGCGCAATCTGCACGAGACCGAGGCCTTCGAGGAAGCCAAGAAGGTCGTGAAGCCGACCGGCTCGCTCGCTAATCTGCTGCGCTATCCGCGCGAGCTGCTGCTGGTGGTCGGCCTCACCGCCGGCGGCACCGCGGCGTTCTACACTTTCACCACCTACATGCAGACCTTCGTCAAGCTCTCGGTCGGATTGACCGAGGACCAGACGACTTTCGTGATCTTCGGCACGCTGATCTTCGCCACCATCCTGCAGCCGATCTACGGCGCGATCTCCGACAAGATCGGCCGCAAGCCGCTTTTGATCTTCTTCGGTGTCGCCGGCACGCTCGCGACCGTGCCGCTGCTGATGACGTTGAAGGAGACCAAGTCGCCGTTCATGGCCTTCATCCTGATCTGCTGCGCCTGGCTGTTCGTCGCCGGCTACACCTCGATCAACGCGGTGGTGAAGGCCGAGCTGTTCCCGACCAATGTCCGGGCGCTCGGCGTCGGCCTGCCCTATGCGATCACGGTCTCCATTTTCGGCGGCACCGCGCCGGCGATCGCGCTCTATTTCAAGAGCATCGGGCACGAGGACTGGTTCTATTACTATCTCGCGGGCATTATCTGCCTGTCGCTGATCATCTATTCCACCATGCGCGACACCAAGCACGCCTCCGCGATGCATCGCCACGAGTAGCCCATTTCACGAGTAGCCTATGGCTGACGAGACGCCATCCGACAGCAAGCTGACGCGCACCAAGGAGAAATGGGCGCGCGAGGGCCGCTTCCTCACCGGCAAGGTCACGCGTCCGGAGGACCAGCGTCTGCCGCCGGGCCAGCATCTGACAAACGACTGGCCGGTGCTCGATCTCGGCGTCGTGCCGCCGGTGTCGCGCGAGCGCTGGCGGCTCGACGTCTACGGCGCGGTCGACAATCCCGTGTTCTGGAGCTTCGCCGAATTCGCTGCTCAGAAGCAGGCGCAATTCACCTCCGACATCCACTGCGTGACCACCTGGTCACGCTACGACAACCATTGGGAAGGGCTCGCGACGCGCGAGCTGCTCGAAGCCTGCCGGCCGCGCGAGGATGCACGCTTCGTCGTGCTGCATTCCTATGACGGCTACACCACCAATCTTGCGCTGCAAGATTTTGCCGCCGAGGACGCCCTACTTGCCCATAGCTGGTCCGGCCAGCCGCTATCCGACGAGCATGGCGGCCCGGTACGGCTCGTGGTGCCGCATCTGTATTTCTGGAAGAGCGCCAAATGGCTTCAGGCCATCGAATTCCTGACCGAGGACGCGCCGGGTTTCTGGGAAGTCCGCGGCTATCATAACCGCGGCGATCCCTGGGCCGAGCAGCGCTATTCGGGCGATTAGACTTCGAACAAGAGCGGGGAAGAACCATGGCAACGGAGCGCTTTCAATTCACCGGCGAAGATGGCCATCAGCTCGCGGCCGCGCTGGAATTGCCGGACGGCGAGCCCGCGGCTTACGCGCTGTTCGCGCACTGTTTCACCTGCGGCAAGGACACGCTGGCGGCCAAGCGCATCTCGGTCGCGCTCGCCGCCAGGGGCATCGCCGTGCTGCGCTTCGACTTCACCGGGCTCGGCTCCAGCGAAGGCGATTTTGCCAATTCGACGTTCTCCTCCAACGTCGCCGATCTCGTGCGCGCCGCCGATCATTTGCGCAGCGTCCGCAAGGCGCCGTCGATCCTGATCGGCCACAGCCTCGGCGGCGCCGCGATCCTCGCGGCAGCCGGGAAGATCCCCGAAGCCAGGGCGGTCGCGACCATCGCGGCGCCGTCCGATCCGGCTCATGTCACGGGTCTCTTCAAGGAGCATCTCGACAACATCCGCGCGCAGGGCGAGGTCGAGGTCTCGCTCGCAGGGCGACCGTTCCGGATCAAGCGCGAATTCCTCGACGACATCGTCGAGCACGAGCTGATGAAGGACGTCACCGGCCTACACAAGGCGCTGCTGGTGATGCATTCGCCTGTCGACGACACCGTCGGCATCGACAACGCCACAAAGATTTTCCTTGCGGCAAAGCACCCCAAGAGCTTCGTCTCGCTGGATCACGCCGATCATCTGCTGACCAAGCCGGCCGACGCGCTCTACGCAGCCGATGTGATCACGGCCTGGGCGAGCCGCTACATCGATACGGCAAAGCCCGCGCCGACAATGGACCTCGCCGAAGAGCCTCGCAAGGTGGTGGTTCAGGAGACCCGCAAGAGCAAGTTCAACCAGATCATCACCGTGGGCCCGCATCATCTGGTCGCGGACGAACCGAAGGCTGCCGGCGGCGAGGATGCCGGTCCGGGACCTTACGACTTCCTGCTCGCCGGTCTCGGCGCCTGCACCTCCATGACCATGCGCCTCTATGCCGACCGCAAGTCGCTGCCGCTCGATCGCGTCACGGTGACGCTGAAACATTCAAAAATCTACGCCAAGGACTGCGCGGAGTGCGAGATGCGGGACGGCATGCTCGACCAGATCGAGCGCGATATCGCGATGGACGGCGCACTCGACGCCGAGCAGCGCAAGAAACTGATGGAGATCGCCGACAAGTGCCCGGTGCACCGGACGCTGACGTCCGAGATCCGCATCGTGACCAAGGCCGTGGATTAGCGCCTAAAGCGAAATGGCCTTAATTTGAATCGACCGCCCGCGGGCTTGTTCGAACCTCTCCCGCTTGCGGGAGAGGTCGGCGCGAAGCGCCGGGTGAGGGCTTTCTCCTCTTGGGGGTTCTTCGTGGTGGAGACACCCTCTCCCCAACCCTCTCCCGCAAGCGGGAGAGGGAGCGCACCTCCTCCGTTGCCGCATCAAGCCTATCTCCATGCTCTAGAAGCACGACGCCATCGTCCGCAGCGCCGCGCTGATCTCGCTCTCGCGCCACGCCGCAAAGCCGAGCAGCAGGCCGTGATCGCGCGGCCGGCCAAGCGCAAGACTCGATAAGGCGCGCGTCTCGACACCCGCGGCGACGAGCCTCTTCACGGCCGCCTGATCGGCCCGGCCGCGCTTGAGGCGCGCGACGAGCTGGATGCCGCCGGAGGGCACCTCGACCGCAAGCACCTCGCCGAGTTGGCGCTCCAGTCCCGCGACGAGATGATCGCGGCGCGCATGATACAACCGGCGCAGCCGGCGCAGATGCGCGAGGAAGTGGCCGTCGGCAATGAACTCCGCCAATGCTTCCTGGATGTGGCTGGCGGCGATCAGCCCGATGTGCCGCTGCGCGATCTCGAGGGTGCTGACCAGCGCCGGCGGCGCGACGAGATAGCCGAGCCGGATATCCGCCGTCATCGCCTTGGCGAAGGTGCCGACATAGAAGACACGGCCATGGGCATCGAGCCCTTGCAGGGCCGGCACGGGGCGGCTGTCGTAGTGGAATTCGCCGTCGTAATCGTCCTCGACGATCCAGGTCTTGCCGGCCTTGCTCAGCCCAAGAAATTCGGTGCGGCGCGCCAGCGACATCAGCCGTCCGGTCGGATGCTGATGCGACGGCGTCATGAAGACGAGCTTTGGCGCCGACAGTCCCGGTATCCGCTGCATGCCCTGCTCGTCCAGCCTGATGCCGGTCACGCGCGCGCCGGATGCACGGAAGGCGGCCGCCGCGCCGGGATAGCCGGGATCCTCGACCCAGACCTCGTCACCGGGCGAGATCAGCGCGGCCGCGATCAAGGTCAGCGCGGCCTGCGCGCTCGGCAGGATCAGGATCTGGTCCGCCCTGGCGCGAACGCCCCTGCTGGTCGCGAGATAATGCGCGAGCGATTCGCGCAGGCGCGGCCGGTTGATCGGTCCAAGCTCACGCCTCGCCGCACGCCCGGCACTGCGGCGCAGGCAGCGCGCCCAGACCTCGTTCGGAAACTCCCGGAAATCGCCGTGTCCCGGACGCAACGGTTTTAGCAGCGCCTGATAGGACATCGGCCAGTCGGTCTGCTTGAGTTTTGCCGCCCATGGCGAGAGCCGCGGCTTGCCGATACGCGCACCTGCGGCGCTCGCCGCTTTGCCGGGCTCGCCGCCATCGACCGTGACGACCGGACGGCGTCCGTGCGATGCCTCGAGATATCCCTCGGCGGCGAGTTGCTCGAACGCATAGGTGACGGTGTTGCGCGAGACGCCGAGATCGCTGGCGAGGCGGCGGCTCGACGGCAGCACACGGCCTTTGCCGAGACGGCCGCTCGCGATCAGGCGGCGGAGCTGGCTGGTGAGCTGCGCCATCAGCCCCTGCTCGTCGGCCCGGTTCAGGGCGATCATGGCGGAGATCACACCGTCTGAAACTGGCACCTTATTATTCTCCGATCTGGCACTTTTTCTGGTGCCAGCGACGATGCTATCCGGCGCACTGGACTGCTTCAAGGACCTCCGCGATGAACTCCCTGTCACCCCGTGCGGCCATCGGCCTGTTCCTGATCGTCGTCGTGGCCTGGGGCGTGAACTGGTCGGTGACGAAGCAGCTGGTCCAGTTCTTTCCGCCGCTGTGGACGTCAGCGATCCGGAGCTGGATCGCGCTGGCCGGATTGTTCGTGATCCTCGGACTGAGCAACAATCTGGTGATCCCGGAGCGGCGCGACATGCCGGTGGTGCTGAGCGTGGCGCTGCTGCACATGACGATATTCTCGGTCCTGGTTGCGGCCGGTGTGCGCTTCCTGCCCGCGGGCAAGGCCATCGTGCTCGGCTACACCACCCCGCTCTGGGTCGCGATCGCCGCGCCGTTGCTGGGGAAGGATACCTTGACTGCGCCAAAGCTCGCCGGCGCGCTGCTTGGATTGATCGGCCTCGCCGTGATCCTGAACCCGACATCGATCGACTGGACCAACATCAACGTCCTCATTGGTGCCGGCATGGTCATCCTGGCCGCGATCTCCTGGGCGGCGAACATCATCTATATCCGCGCGCATCGCTGGATCGCCTCACCGCTGCAGCTTCTGATCTGGCAGGTGCTCGTCGCGCGTGCTGACAGTCAGCGCGACGGTCGCTGATGGGCTGCCGCACGCGGAATGGTCGTGGAAGCTCGTGCTGCTATTTCTGTATTCCGGTCTGATCGGGACAGCGCTGGCCTATTGGGCGATGTCGATGGTCAACAAGAGCATCTCGGCGTTGACGACCTCGCTCGGCACCACTGGGACGCCGCTCGTCGGCATCGCCGCCGCCGCGATCCTGCTGGGTGAGCCGATCGACATCAGCCTTGCGATCGCCGCCGGACTGATCGTGACTGGCATCGCTCTTGCGACGCTCGGCGACCGCCTGCTGCGCGGTCAGGCCACCGCGAGCGGCTGAACGCGCAAGCTCCCGCGCAGGCCGGCCGTGGTGCCGAGCAGAATGCCGGCGACGGCGACGAACGAGCCCAGCGCGAGCGTCGATAGGCCCGTAAGCCCCTGCCCGATCGAGCAACCGAACGCCATCACGCCGCCGATGCCCATCAGTGCAGCGCCGCCGCCTGAACGCAGCATGTGGCGCGGCGAGGAATAGCCTTCGAGATGGAAGCGGCCGGTGGCGAGTGCAGTGACCAAGCTACCGGTGAAGACGCCGGCGACCGTCGCGATGCCGAAATTGAGCGTCAGGCCGGTCGAGAGCATCGCGTATTGCAGGCTATCGGCGATCGGCGCAATGAAGGTCAGCGACGTCACCGGCACGGGGTTGAAGTCGTCGGCACCGAGGTAGCCGGTGACGTACCAGCCGCCAGCGACGAGAAGACCGACGATGATTCCCGCCGCGATCTGGCCCGGCGAGCGGCGGAACGGCGGATGGGCGAAGGCGAACAGGACCAGCGCAAGAACGATCGCGGCAGCGGCCAGCGCGCGCGCAACCGCCTCCGTGAAACCGAGCGTCGCCAGCAGCGACGGCAGCGAGTTCGCATTGACGGTCATCTGCGAAGCCTGAACCATCGCGATGCGCGCAGGTGCGACCAAGCCCTTCAGCGTCATCTGCGCGGCGATCCCCAGCACGATCACGACGACGAAGGAGCGGAGATTGCCGCGGCCGAGCAGCACCAGCGCGCGCGAGCCGCAGCCATTCGACAGCACCATGCCGTAGCCGAACAGCAGGCCGCCGAGGAACAGCACGGGCACCGAAAAGGTTGGTTGCAGATAGATCGACTTGCCGAGATCGACCATGCCGTTGCCGGCAAGGAGCTGGCTCGCCGCGATCGCGACCGCGATCGCCAATGCATAAGAGCGCACCAGCCGCCCGTCTCCCTTCGTCAGCCAGCCGCGCATGCTGCTCATCAGGCAGAAGCCGCTAAGGAGGCCGACGGCGCCGTAGACGAGGCCGATGACGAGACCGGCGAGGACGACGAGTTGGGTGGGTTCCATCTGTAGTTCTCAGACCTCTCCGCGTACTCCGTCATTGCGAGCGTAGCGAAGCAATCCAGACTCCCACCGCCGAAAGACCCTGGATTGCTTCGCTACGCTCGCAATGACGAGCCTCATGGCCGCAGAATTATTCTGTCGCGCGACGAGCCGGCGACGGCAGCGTATGCTTCCTTCGCGCGCTCCAGCGGATAGATCGCGTTCGCCTTGATCGGGAATGGCTTGAGGTGGCCGCTGGCAAAGCCCGGGCCGAGATCGCGCAGCACCGCACCTGTCGTGGCCGAGGACAGCCCAAGCGTGTCGATGCCGACATAGGTGTGCTGCCCGCGATAGAATTCGAGGATGTTGAACTGCACGATGCGGTCGATCGCGGCGATCAGGATTTGGCGGCCGCGAAGAGCAAGCGACTTGTGTGCGGCCTGGAAGTAGGGATCGCCGACCGTGTTGAAGACGACGTCCGCACCCTTGCCGCCGGTCAGTTCGCGCACGCGCGTGGCGACATCGGTCGCGGAGGCGTCGATCACTTCGATGGGCGCGTTGGCGTGACCTTCGTAAGCTTCCGCCTTGCGCACCACGCCGATGACGCGCGCGCCCTGCCAGGTCGCGATCTGCACGGCGGCCTGGCCGACCTTGCCGTTGACGCCGAACACCAGCACGGTGTCGCCGCTCTTCGGCACGCCGGCGCGGCGAAAGCCCTCCATCGCGGTCACGAAGGGCACGCCGATGCCGGCGGCCTCCTCCCAGGACACCGTCTTGGGCTTCTCCACGACCGCATCGGCCTCGACGACGAGATGGCTTGCGTGGGTACCGTCGCGGCGGATGCCGAGATCGCCGGAGGAGCCGAACACTTCGCGTCCCATCGTGCCGGCCGGTCCGTCGATCACCACGCCGGCATAGTCGCGGCCCGGTGTGCGCGGGAACACGGCATAGGGCATCAGCCCGGTCGCAGCCTTGACGTCGGACGGGTTGACGGCAGCAGCCTTCACCTCGATCAGGAGATCATTGGGACCGCGCGCCAGCGTATGGTGCTCGACCACCGGCGCAAGCGCGCCGGCATTCTCGGCCTTGGCATTGAGGCGCACGCAGCGCGCTTCGATGGCTTTGGGATCGGCTGATGACATGGAAAGACCCGCGATTTCTCGCGGGCCTTGTCGCCCCTGGGGGCGGTCAAGTCAATCCGTCAAGTCAGTCCTTGGGCCGCTTGTCGTAGAGGCGCTTGGCCTTGCCGAGCGAGCGCTCCAGCGTGGCCGGCGCGACCACCTGGACCCTGGAGCTGATGCCGATCGTATTCTTGATATGGGTCGAGACCCGGTCGGCATGGTCGACGAGGCCCCGGCCGTCCCAGCTCTCGGGCCGCGCCTCGGCGATGATGGTCAGCTCGTCCATGCGGCCCTCTCGGGTGAGCTCCAGGATGAAATGGCCGCCGCACCAGTCGGTCGCGAGCAGGACCTCCTCGATCTGGGTCGGGAACAGATTGACGCCGCGCAGGATGATCATGTCGTCGGAGCGGCCCGTCACCTTCTCCATGCGCCGCATGCCCGGACGCGCCGTGCCCGGCAGCAGCCGCGTCAGGTCGCGGGTGCGATAGCGGATCACCGGAAAGGCCTCCTTGGTGAGGGAGGTGAAGACGAGCTCGCCCTTCTCGCCATCGGGCAGCACCGCACCGGTCTCGGGATCGATCACCTCCGGATAGAAATGGTCCTCCCAGATGTGCAGGCCGTCCTTGGTCTCGATGCATTCCTGCGCGACGCCGGGACCGATCACCTCGGACAGGCCATAGATGTCGGTCGCGTCCATGTCGAAGGCATCCTCGATCTCGCCGCGCATCGCGTTGGTCCAGGGCTCGGCACCGAAGATACCGACCTTGAGCGAGCACTGGCGCGGATCGAGCTTCTGACGCTTGAACTCGTCGAGGATCGCGAGCATGTAGCTCGGCGTCACCGTGATGATGTCGGGCCTGAAGTCGTTGATGAGCTGCACCTGCCGCTCGGTCATGCCGCCGGAGATCGGCACCACCGTGCAGCCGAGCTTTTCGGCGCCGTAGTGAACGCCGAGACCGCCGGTGAAGAGGCCGTAGCCATAGGCGTTGTGGATGATCATGCCGGTGCGGCCGCCGGCGGCGCGGATCGAGCGCGCCATCACCTCGGACCAGGTGTCGATGTCGCGCTGGGTGTAGCCGACGACGATCGGCTTGCCCGTGGTGCCCGAAGAGGCATGCACGCGCACCAGCTTCTCGCGCGGCACCGCGAACATGTTGAAGGGGTAGTTGTCGCGGAGATCCGTCTTCACCGTGAACGGGAATTTCGCGAGATCGGAGAGCTCGCGAAAGTCGGACGGATGCGCGTCGGCCTTGTCGAACGCCTTGCGATAATGCGCGACGTTGTCGTAGGCGTGCTTCAACGACCAGGCAAGGCGCTGCGTCTGCAACGCCATGATCTCGTCGCGTGACGCACGCTCATGCGCGTCCATCTCGGCACTATAGGCGTTGCCACCTTCCTTGAGCCTCGTCAGAGCCATCCTCGTTTCCCCACATTGATTTGTTCTTTTCTTTATTGATCCTGCGCGGGCAGCCATGTGCCGGGAATGACACGGGAATGCCCGCGGAATTCCGCGATGACGGAGTCGCCGACGGTAACGCGCACATCGTAGATGCCGGAGCGGCCGCCACGGGTCACCTCGCGCGCCTTCGCGACGAGGCGGTCGCCGAGCCTGCCGGGCTTGATGAAGGTGATCTGCCCCTGCGCCGCCACCACGCGCTCGTTGTGCGAGTTGCAGGCGAACGCAAAGGCAGAATCGGCGAGCGTGAAGATGAAGCCGCCATGGGCGATGCGCTGGCCGTTGACCATGTCCGGCCGCACCGTCATCGCGAGCGTCGCAAAGCCCGGGCCGATCTCGACGATCTCCATGCCGAGACCTTTGGATGCATCGTCCTCCGCCCACATCGCATCAGCGCAGGCGCGCGCAATATCCTGAGGTGACAGGGCGGCTTTGACGTTCACGCGCTTCTCCCGGTCAATCGTTTGCTCATGATGTTCTGCTGCCTGGTCAAAACTGTCAAACGTGGTCGTAGTCGACCACGACGCGCGCGGAGGCTGGCTTGGCCTGGCAGGTCAGGACAAAGCCGGCCTTCAGCTCCCATGGTTCCAGCGAATAGTTGAGGTCCATCGGCGCCTCACCCTCGACCAGCTTGGCGCGGCAGGTCGAGCACATGCCGCCCTTGCAGGCGAAGGGCAGATCGACGCCGGCGCGCAACGCGGCATCGAGGATCGCTTCGTCCTCGGCGACCGGCACGTCGCGGCGCTTGCCGTCGATGATCAGGGAGGCGATCGCCTTCGGCGGCGCATCGGGCGCAACGGCCTTCTTCGGCCGCGGCTTGCCGCCGAACTCGGAGACGAAACGCTCGACGTGGATGCACTCATCCGCGATGCCGAGATCGCGGCAGGTCACTTCGATCTCCTCGCTCATGCCGAGGGGACCGCAGATGAAGACGTGGTCGACGCTTGTTGCCGGCACCAGCGAGCGCAGCAGCACCCTCACCTTGTCGCCATCGAGCCGGCCATGCAGGATCGGGATGTCCTGCTCCTCGCCGGAGATGACGTGGAAGAGCGAGAGACGATCGATGAAACGATCCTTGAGCTCCTCGAGCGCCTCGAGGAACATGATGTTGTCGGTGGCGCGGTTGCCATAGAACAGGAAGAAGCGGCTGTGCGGCTCGCGCGCGAGGATGCCCTTGACGATCGACAGGATCGGCGTGATGCCGGAGCCCGCGGCGAAGCCGACATGGATGCGCCCCGCTTCGGCAGGCGGAACCACGCCAAATCGCCCCGTGGGCGTCATGACGTCGAGCTCATCGCCGCATTTCAATTCGTCCGCCGCCCAGTTCGAAAACGCACCGCCGTCGACCTTCTTCACGGCGATACGGATCTCGCCGTCATCAGGGCCGGAGCAGATCGAATAGGAGCGGCGCACCTCTTCGCCGTCGAGCATGGTGCGGAGGGTGAGGTACTGGCCGGGCGTGAAGGCGTAGTCGTCGGCGAGTTCACCGGGGATGGTGAAGGTCATTGAAACCGCATCCGACGCCTCGCGGCGGAGATCGGCGACGGCCAGACGATGGAAGCGTGGTGCGGCTGCGGACATGGTCAATGACACTTGAAATAATCGAAGGGTTCGCGGCAGGCCTTGCAGCGCCACAGCGCCTTGCACGAGGTCGAGCCGAACTCGGACAGCAGCTCGGTCTTGTCGGAGCCGCATTGCGGACATGCGACGGCCTGCGCACCGAACAGCGCGCGGCGCGAGTGCGAAGCCTGAGGCGGTGCGATGCCGTAGGCGCGCAGCTTCTCGCGGCCCTCCTCGCTCATCCAGTCGGTGGTCCAGGCCGGCGACAGCACCGTGCGCACCTTCGGGCGACGAAAGCCGGCACGCTCCAGCGCGACCTCGATTTCGAGCGCGATCATGTTCATGGCCGGGCAGCCTGAATAGGTCGGCGTGATCGCGACCTCGACGCGGTCGCCGTCGATGACGACATCGCGGAGCACGCCGAGATCGGCGATGGTCAGCACAGGAATTTCGGGATCGACCACGCTCGCCGCGGCATCCCAGGCGCGCCGGCGCAGCTCGCTGTCACGGTCCAGCACCGTCACCATGTGAGCCCCGGAAACGTTCGCTGCATCGATTGCAGCTCGGACAGGAGATGGCCAAGATGCTCGCTGTGCCGGCCGGCGCGGCCACCCTGCTGCGTCCAGTCGTTCTGCGGCAGCGCGAGCGTGGCTTCGCCGACGACATCAGAGAGAATTGTCAGCCAACGGCCGCGCAAGGTCCCGGGATCGACGGCGATACCGGCATGAATCAGCGCGCGCTCGCCATCATCGACGACGAACATCTCGCCGTTGAAGGCCCAGAGGTGATCGATCGCAGCCTGCGCACGTCGATGGCTTTCGTCCGTGCCGTCGCCGAGCCGGATGATCCATTCCGACGCGTGGCGCAAATGATAGGCGCTCTCCTTCTCCGACTTGGCGGCGATGGCCGCGAGCGTCGCATCGCGCGAAGTCATCATCGCGCGCCAGTAGAGATCGGCGAAGGCGGAATAGAAGAACTGCCGCACCAGGGTCTGGGCGAAGTCGCCATTAGGCTGCTCGACCAGCAGCAGGTTGCGGTACTGCCTGACGTCACGCAGGTAAGCGAGCTTGTCCTCGTCGTTGTCCCTGCCTTCAACCTTGGCGGCATAAGTGTACAGCTCGCGAGCCTGGCCGATCAGGTCGAGCGCGATGTTGGAGAGCGCCATGTCCTCTTCCAGCATCGGCGCATGCCCGCACCATTCCGACAGCCTGTGGCCGAGGATCAGCGCATCATCGGCCCGGCGCAGCGCGTAGAGCACCAGCGGCGCTTCGGAGACCTGGATGTTGGCGGTCGCCATCACATGTGCCCCACTTCTTCCGGCACCTCATAGAAGGTCGGGTGCCGGTAGATCTTGGATTCCGCCGGCTCGAACATCATGCCCTTCTCTGCGGGATCGCTCGCGGTGATCGCGGTCGAGGGCACGACCCAGATCGACAGGCCCTCGCCGCGCCGGGTGTAGATATCGCGGGCGGCTTGCAGCGCCATGGTCGCATCGCTCGCATGCAGCGAGCCGACATGCTTGTGCGCGAGCCCGTTGCGGCTGCGTATGAAGACTTCCCACAGCGGTGTATTCGGCGTGGCCATATTGATCTCCCTATTCCGCGGCTTGCGCGGTCCGACGCTGCGCGCGCTTGGCCGCGTAAGCGGCCGCCGCCTCGCGCACCCAGGCGCCATCGTCGTGTGCCTTGCGGCGCGCGGCCATGCGATCGCGGTTGCAGGGGCCGTTGCCGGCGAGCACCTGCTTGAACTCGGTCCAGTCGATCTCGCTGTAGCGCCAGTGCCCTTCCGCATCCTGCGTCATGCCGGGATCGGGAATGGTGAGGCCGAGATATTGCGCCTGCGGGACGGTGGCATCGACGAATTTCTGGCGCAGCTCGTCGTTGGAGAAGCGCTTGATCTTCCACTTGGTCGAAGTGTCGCTGTGCTGGCTCGTGGCATCGGGCGGGCCGAACATCATCAGCACCGGCCACCACCAGCGGTTCAGCGCGTCCTGCGCCATCGCCTTCTGCTCGTCCGAGCCGCGGCACAGCGTCAGCATGATCTCGTAGCCCTGGCGCTGATGGAACGACTCCTCCTTACAAACGCGGATCATCGCGCGCGCATAGGGACCATAGGAGCAGCGGCACAGCGGGATCTGGTTCATGATCGCGGCGCCGTCGACCAGCCAGCCGATCGTGCCGATATCGGCCCAGGTCAGCGTCGGATAGTTGAAGATCGAGGAATACTTGGCTTTCCCTGCGAGCATCGCATCGACCAGCTCCTCGCGCGAGGTGCCGAGCGTCTCGGCCGCGGCGTAGAGATAAAGCCCATGGCCGCACTCGTCCTGCACCTTGGCGAGCAACGCGGCCTTGCGGCGCAAGGTCGGCGCGCGCGTGATCCAATTGCCTTCGGGCAGCATCCCGACGATTTCGGAATGGGCGTGCTGGGAGATCTGGCGGGTCAGCGTCTTGCGATAGGCCGCCGGCATCCAGTCGTTCGGCTCGATGCGCTCCTCGGCATCGATGCGGGCCTGGAACTGCGCGGCTTTGCCTGCGTCCTCCAGACCGCGATCGTCGGTCTCGGCCGTGTTCAGCGCCTGGGTGTACATGCGCGTCCTCCCGTTTTATTGGGAGGCAATATATAACAGAAATTATGTCATGCAAGATATTTCTGTAACATATAAATCAGGCCTCGAACCTCCTTTCCAGGAGCTTTCGGGCGGGCGGCAGCGGCCCCTTTTCGTTGGTTCCGTGGCCATCAAGCCATTGTTCGGACGGGGCAAGCAGCGCGCGATAGATCTCGCCGCAGAGCGCGCGGGCCGCCCTGCCCGGCCAGTCCGTCGGCAGCAGGCTCTCGGGCAGCAGCGGATCGCGCAGCACGACACGGCGGTAGTAGTGGATCAAGAGGATGCGCGCGGTGAACGCTTCAGCCTCGGACAGATCCGTGCCGCGCGCGATCGCGGCGCGCAGCGGCTCAAAGGTCTTCATGAATTTCAGATAGGCGTCCGCGGTGCGCTCCAGCGGCCAGCTCGCGCTGAGCAGGCGGCGGCCATTGTCGTCCTCGGCGGCGACTTCGAGACGGATCGCACCCGCAGCTTCGTCCGGCACCGGCACACCCGATGGCGCCACCCATACGCCTGGCAGCGGGCTGCCGAAACCGGCGTTGCGCAGCGCTTCGCGCGAGACGTCGCGGTCCTCGCCATTGCCGATCAGCAGCAGCTCGAAGCGTCCGGTCCAGTCCGACGGCGGTGGATCGTAGATGTGGCGCGTCGCGGCTTCAAACGTCTGGCGCCCCTTGTCGGCGAGGCGATAGAAACTGTTGCGGCCGACCTTTTCGCGCGTCAGCCAGCCATCGGCGGCAAGCCGCGACATCGCGGTGCGCACCACGCCGCTGTCGATGTCGAGGCCTTCGAAGAACTCCAGCAGCGTGCCGAGCCACACCACACCGCCGCGTGGCACGATGGCATCGCCGAACACGGTGATGACGATGGAGCCGGTGCGCGACGGCTCGCGCTTGAGCTGGTCGATGATGCGGGACAACGGATGCGCCATGCGCGAGGCATAGCGCGTTTGGTGCGGGCGCGACAATGGACGGCAGCGACGCTTCCTCTTCTCCTTCGCCCCGCTTGCGGGGAGAAGGTCGGGATGAGGGGGACCCTCCGCACGTTCGGTGAGAGTTGGACTCGTGGAGACTCCCCTCACCCGGATCGCATCTCCGATGCGATCCGACCTCTCCCCGCAAGCGGGGCGAGGTGAAGAGAAGTGCTACCGATGCGGATCGGGATAGGCCAGGCTGCGCCAGCCGCTGCGATCGAACGGGCGCCACTGGCCTTCCTTCTGCGCGAGGCGGTCGGCGACGGCGTAGACCGCGGCGGGATGGTGGCCCATGCCGCAATGGCTGCTCTCGACCTCGATGCTCTCGGTCTGCGCGCCCGACTTCTCCATGCAGCCTTGCCAGGCGCAGACACCGTCGGTGCGGCTGAAGATGGCAGAGGTCGGCACCGGCGGCGGCACGGCGAGCTCGCCGCCGAAGCATGGATCGACCTCGTCAGCGCGGCGGCCGCTCGCCCATTCATAGACGCGCCAGGCATTGGTCGATCGGGGGTTACCGGCGAAGGGGCTGCCGAGCGTGATCACCTGGCGCACGCGCTCCGGCATCATCTTGGCGAGCTGGCGCGCGTAGAGGCCGCCCAGGCTCCAGCCGACGAGGCTGATCTTGCGGCCGTGCTTGTCGTTGAGCTCCTCGACCAGATCGACCATCGCATGCTGCACACCCGGCCGCAGGCCGTAATTGCGGCCCTGGCGCCAGCCGCTCACCGCATAGCCCTTGCTGGTCAGGAACGTGCGTAGCGCGCGCGTGGACGCGTCGGAGGCCACGAGGCCCGGCAGCACCAGCACCGGATGCCCATCGCCGCGCGGCGCGAGGCTTAGGAGCGGCAGCGCGCCGAGGAATGCGCCGAACTCGTGGATCGCGCGCCCTTCCAAGAACATCAGAGTACGGGACGGTGGACGCAGCGTCTGGGCAGTAGCGGTCATCAATGGATCCCCTGGAGAAGGCGCCGGTCGCGATGCCGGCAATGGGCATGAATTCCAATACGCCGGCTTCTTGAACGTTCCGCAGCGCAACATGAATCAGCTAGGCGGCCGGTTCCGGATATTCAAGCGGGAGAGACGCGAAGCGACAATAGGTCCGCACGTTAATGCTAACGGCCGTGACGCAAAAGTCACAGCAATCGAAGCAGGAATTCTACGGAGTATAGCGCAAGACCGGCGAGGCCGCCGATCAGCGAGCCGTTGAAGCGGATGTATTGCAGGTCGCGGCCGATGTTGATTTCGATCAGCGAAATCAGCTGCGTCATATTCCACGCCTTGACCTGGTCGGAGATGAAGGTCGAGACGCCGCTCTTCTGGTCGGCGACGAAGCTGCGCAGCACCGTCACGAGACCCTGGTTGATCTCGCCGCGCAGCTCGGCATCGCCGGCGAGCGCCTCGCCAGCCGAAACGAACATGCCGGCAAGATGATGCTGCAAAACCTGCGTCTCGCCACTCGCGCTGCGCTCGATGAAGGAGCGCGTGTTGGCCCAGACAGTGCGGGCGAGATCTGCAAGCTCGGGGCGCGCGAGCAGGTCACGCTTCAAGCCGTCGATGCGGTCGATATAGGCTTGGTCGGTGCCGAGGCGATCGACGAAGCTGAGCACCATGCGGTCGAACTCACCGCGGAACGGATGCTTGGGATCGCTGCGCACCTCGTTGAAGAACGCGGTGGCGGACGACACGATCTTGTTCACCAGAAACTTGTCGGCGCGATAGAGATTGAGCAGGGTCGGCAGCTCCGCGCGCACCTTGTCGCGGATCATCGCCATCGTCTCTTTCTGGGTCAGCGTCTCGTGCATCACCCGCAGGAGATCGTCGAACAGGATCTGATGCCGCCCCTCCGCCACGAAGCCGCGCAACGTGCCGGCCGCGAGCGGCGCAAGGTCGATGGCCTGGAGCTGCGAGGACATGCGGCGGATGATGAAGGTCATCAGGCCGGAGCTTTCCGTCGCGGAGACGGCTTCCGGCAGCAGGCGCAGCGCGAAACGCGCAAGGTCATCGCTTCGCTTGCGGTCGCGCAGCCAGTCGGCGACGAAGGAGCCGAAATCGATCTCCTTCAGCTTGGCCTCGACGGGACCCGCCTCGAGGAAATGCACCTGGATGAACTCGCCGAGCTTGTCGGCGATGCGGGCCTGGTTGCTCTGGATGATTGCGGTATGCGGGATCGGCAGGCCGAGCGGCCGCTTGAACAGTGCGACCACCGCATACCAGTCGGCGAGCCCGCCGATGGTCGCGGCCTCCGCGAAGGCGGCGATGAAGCCGAACACGGGATGCACGGGCAGCAGCCATTTTGCGACGATGAACAGCGCCAGCGTCGAGGCCAGCACCAGCGTCGCCAAGGCCTTGACGCGGCGCAGCTCGGCAGCGCGTTCGGCATCGCCGGGAGTGTCGAAGGAGAAGGTGGCGGGTGCGTTCATGGCTGCATCACAGTACTCGTCATTGCGAGCGAAGCGAAGCAATCCAGCCCGCCCCCGTGGAAAGACTCTGGATTGCTTCGTCGCAGCAGCGCAAAATTGCTTTGCAATTTTGTCGCGGGCTCCTCGCAATGACGGCGGCGCAAAACAAAAAACAAAAGGCCCGCCGAAGCGGGCCTCATATTCAGTTGCTACTCAGGCGGCCAAATCAGGCGGTCTTGGTGTAGACCTTGGCAAAGTTGTCCTGAGCGGACTTCGCACCATTGGCGGCGAGCTTGCCGAGATAGTCGGCGGTCGCCTTGGCGCGCGAGACGAACACTTCGCCGCGGGCGCGGAGCAGGCTCGACTGGATCTCGACGGCTTCGCTGACCGACTTGGCGGACGCGAGCTTGTCGATACCCGAGAAGAACGCCTCGGCGTCCTCGTAGATCGCATGCTGAATGTTGCGGCTGATCTTGCCGGCCTCAGTGACGGACTCGGTCACCGCGTTCTCGACGGCGGCGGTCACGCGCTCGGAGCCAGCGAACACCTCGGCAGCACGGTCCTTGGCGGTGTTGGCGGTCTTCTTGACGAATTCGCGGGCGGCCTCGGGAACTTCCAGGTTCTGGATGTTCTTGAAAGCGTCCTTGAAGCCCTCGAAAGCAGTGTTGGTTTCAGTGGTCATGGGGTTCTCTCCATCCTCATTGGGTTGAGCTATGGGCTCACCCCGTCCGCATTGGCCCGGGGCACGACCTATATGGCATAGTTAATTGTGCGATGCAATATTCCTATTGCACTGCGATATCACGAGATCGTGAACAGCCTTAACAGAAGGCATCCTGATGCCTCCCTGCCCAATCGGGTTCCCAAGAGGCCGGGCGGTGCTGCGAGTACTGGACGCCCCCTTTCAGTGCTGGACGGCGCCCGGCAGACCATAGGCCTCCATCTGGGCCTGGACCTGCGCAATGTTGTGGCCGAGCACCACGATGTCGTGGGTCTTGCCGTCGACGTCCCGGACATGGTCGCGCAGAAGAGCCTCGGCCTTGAAGCCGAGGCTCTCGAACAGCGCGATCGCCGCCTGCTGGTCCACGGTCATCTGGACGGAGAGTTTTTCGAGGCCCGCCCCTAGAGCGAGCGCAAAGGTCTCCTGCGATACCGCCTTTCCGACGCCCTTCCCGCGCACGTCGGGCGAGACCACCATGCGGATCTCTCCGACATGCGGCGACCAGGAGTGGGGATCGCGCACCAAGGTGCCGCAGCCGACGACCCTGCCGTCCTTGACGGCGAGCAGGCTCTGAATCGCGCCGCGCTCGATCTCCTTGACCCAGGCCGACAGCACCTTCGGCTCGCTGATATTACGCGGCAGGAACAACAGGTCATGGGTCGGTAGGCCCTTGCCGAAGGCCAGCACCGCGGCCTCGTCCGCGGGCGACATCAGGCGGATCTCGATCTCGCCGGCCTCGGTCTTGACGTCACGCGGATAGGAACGCTGCTCGCTCATGTCGATCTCTTCCCCAGCCAGGAATCCAGTTTCGGCCACAGCCGCTTCACCGCGTTGGCGCCGGCGACCAGCGAGACGTGACCGCCTTTCAGCATCACCTCTTCCTTGTCCTCGGACCCGATCTTGGCGATCAGGTGCTTTGCGGCGTCATAAGGCACGATGTGATCGTGCTCGGCGACCGCATGCAGGATCGGCACCTTGATGTCTTCGAGCTTCGCCGCGCGGCCGCCGACCGACATGGTGTCGTTGAACAGCTTGTTGTCCCACATCAGATCCTTGGTGATGGTGCGGAAATATTCGCCCGCCAGCGGCAGCGTGTCGGTCGCCCAGCGGTCGAACATCCGGTACGACTTCACGAACTCGTCGTTCCAGATGTTTTCCCAGAGCTGGATCTGGCTCACCGTGCGCGAGGCCGGACGCAGCATCTCGAACGAGGACAGGATCATCTCCGGCGGCACATTGCCGACGCTGTCGACGAGGCGGTCGACGTCGAAATAGCGGCGGTCGGAGAAGTTCGAGAACAGCTTCATTTCGCGGAAGTCGATCGGCGTGGTGAAGCAGATCAAATTCTTCATCGGCCCGTCCTTGAAGATCGAGCCGTAAAGCAGCGACAGCACGCCGCCGAAGCAGTAGCCGACGACGGAGACATCCTGCTCGCCGGAATCGGCCTGCACGCGGCGGACGCAGTCCGGGATGAAGTCGAGGACATAGTCCTCCATGCGCAGGCTCTTCTCCTCCGGCCGCGGCGCACTCCAGTCGAGCATGTAGACGTCATAGCCCCGCTTCAGCAGGAACTCGATGAAGCTCTGGCCGGGCACGAGGTCGAGAATGTAGCCGCGGTTGGTGGTCGCCATCACGATCAGCACCGGCACGCGGTAGATCTCGTCCGACATCGGCCGGTAATGATAGAGGCTCATGGTGCCGCGCGAATGCAGCACGTCCTTCGGCGTCGAGCCGAGCGTCGGACCGGAGGTGGAGAAATATTCGACGCCCTTGATGCTGCGCATGATGGCGCGCTGCACTTCGGACTGGATGCGCTCCGGGATCCCTGCGAAATCAAGTCCCGTCGGCGCGTTCATTTTTGCTCTCCGCCTTCGGACGGCGGACGTTTCGTGCGCGGCGGCCGCGGCACGGCGCCAACCTGCTCTGCGCCCGAATTGGCCGACATCTGGCTCAACATCGACTTGATCTCGCCGATCTGACCTTCGATCGACTGGAGCCGTTCGGCGATACCGGTCATCTGCTCGCGGCTCGGCAGGTTCATGGAGAGCAGGTATTTCTCCATGAGATCGCCGAATTGCTTCTGAGCACCTGCAGCAACGCCGCCGGCGCGGTTCATCGCCTGCGAGAATTCGGGCGTCTCCATGGCCTTGGTGGCGAAGGAGTTGAAACCCTTCTCCATCTCGCCAACCATCTTCTGCCACAAGGCGACCGGATCGGTGATCTTGTCGGTCATCAGCGTCCTCCCAATGTGGAGGGCTTTGCACCCTTCTTGTCTCGCCATACCACACCGTTGCGCGGTGCCGGTCAACCGGCAAGCCGCGGATGCGATCTCGCGCACGCGGCTTCTTCGCGGAACAAAACCGTGCGATACAGCATCGATCAGCAGGAGGGACCGCGCCCGTGACCACCCATCAGCCGCCCCACACCGTCCGCGCCAACGGCATCGACATCTGCTACGAGATCTTCGGCAACGACAACGCCGAGCCGCTGCTGCTGATCATGGGGCTCGGCGCGCAGATGATCCATTGGGACGACGGGTTCTGCGAGCAGCTCGCCGCACGCGGCTTTCGCGTGATCCGCTTCGACAATCGCGACATCGGCAAGTCGAGCCATCTCACCGGCGGCAAGCGCCTGACGCCGCTCGAACTGCTGAAACTGCGCTTCCTCAGGATCCCCGTCGCCGCGCCCTACAAGCTGATCGACATGGCCAGGGACACGGTCGGCCTGATGGATGCGCTCGGCATCAAGTCGGCGCATCTCGTCGGTGCCTCCATGGGCGGCATGATCGCGCAGGAGGTGACGCTGTCGTTTCCGCAGCGCGTGCGCTCGCTGACCTCGATCATGTCGACGACGGGCAATCCGCGCGTGCCGCCGCCGACGCGCGAGGCCGCCGCCATGCTGATGGCACCGCCGCCGCGCAGCAAGGAGGAGTTCATGGTCCGCTTCGGCGAGACCTGGAAGGTGCTCCGCGCCGGGTCCTTTCCGGAAGAGGAAGCGCTCGATCCCGGCCGCGCCGAGCGCGTGTTTGCACGCGGTCTCAATCCGGCCGGCGTCGGCCGCCAGCTCCGCGCCGTGCTCGCCTCCGGCAGCCGCAAGGAGCGGCTGCACAGCGTCAAGACGCCGACGCTGGTGATCCATGGCACGGTCGATCCGCTGGTGCGGCCCGAAGGCGGCAAGGACACGGCAGCGTCCATTCCCGGCGCCAAGCTGCTGATGATCGAGGGCATGGGTCACGCGCTGCCGATGCGCTTCTGGCCGGAGATCATCGCCGCCATCGACAAGCACGCGCATGGCGCGGCGGCGAAGGCGGCGTAGACCGGTCAGTCTCCTCTCGGTGACCATGTGAGCTGCCGGTTACTCTCTTAACGCACGCCGGCGCGAAAGCTATACAAGCCCTCCCTCAGTCGCAAGATAAAGAGGCTGCGGCCTCTCGGAGCTCACATGCATCCCATCGTCCGGCCCGTCGCAATGATTGCGGCCTCCATTCTCGTGCTGTCCTTCGCTGGCGGCGCCGCGATTGCCGGCAGCGCGCAGGAAGAAGACAATCGCGCCGCCGTGCTTGCCTTCTACGAGAAGGGCCTCAACCAGAAGGACGTCGATGCCGCCCTCGCCTATGTCGGCAACCGCTATGTGCAGCACAATCCCAATGCGGCCGATGGTCCGGAAGGCTTCCGGAAGTTCATCGGCTTCCTCCGTGAGAAGTTTCCGAACTCGCACAGCGAGATCAAGCGCAGCTTCGTGGATGGCGACTACGTCATCCTGCACGTTCACTCCGTTCGCGAGCCCGGCACCAGGGGACGCGCGATCGTGGACATCTTCAAGCTGGAGAACGGCAAGATCGTCGAGCACTGGGATGTGGTTCAGGAGATTCCCGAGAACCCGGCCAACGGCAACACGATGTTCTAGCCCGCGGTTCGTAGGGTGGGCAAAGGCGCGCACTTCGCGCGCCGTGCCCACCATCCCTCCACATCGACGATAGGAATCGTGGGCACGCTTCCGCCTTCGCTCTTCGAGCTACGGCGGACAAGTCGCTTTACCCACCCTACGGTTTCCGCGCGATCCAGATCACGTGGCGTGCACCGCCGCCTCGGCCGGTGGCGCGGACGTTGACTTCGTTGACCTCGAAACCGGCGCTGCGAACGCGCTTGGTGAATGCGGGGTTGGGTCCCGACGACCAGACGCCAAGCACGCCGCCCGGCCGCAGCGCCGTCTTCGCAGCCTTCAATCCGCTCACACTATAAAGCGCGTCATTGCCTTTCCGGGTCAGCCCTTCCGGGCCGTTATCGACGTCGAGCAGAATGGCGTCGAAGGCCGAGCTCTTCGCCCGGATAATTTCGCCGACGTCGGTCTCGCGGATGCTCACCCTGGCATCATCGAGGCTGTCACCAAAAACCTCCGCCATCGGGCCTCGCGCCCAGGCGACGACCGACGGCACGAGCTCGGAGACGACGATCTTCGCCTTGGCGCCGAGCACGGCGAGCGCCGCGCGCAGCGTGAAGCCCATGCCGAGACCGCCGATGAGAACGACAGGCTTGGCGACCTTCTCGATTCTCTTCGCCGCGAGCGTCGCGAGCGCGGCCTCGGAGCCCGACAGGCGGCTGTTCATCAGCTCGTTGGTGCCGAGCTTGATCGAAAACTCCTTGCCCCGCCGCATCAGGCGAAGCTCCTCGTCGGAGCCGGGGATTTTGGCGGTGTCGAGCTTTTCCCAGGGAATCATGGGAGTGCTTTAGCACGATTACTTCGTAGCCCAGATGGAGCGAAGCGCAATCCGGGAAACTCTCAAGAGAAAAGACCGCCCCGGATTTCGCTTCGCTCCATCCGGGCTACGGGAGCAGGCCCTTGCGCCTATCCCCCCGCCCAGACGTCCAGCACGTAGCGATTCTTCGTGCCCATCTCCTCGATCCACCGCGCACTGGCGGCGGCATCGCTGCCGGTCTTCTCGCGATGGATCGCGACGAGCGCGGCCTTCACATCGGGCTCCATCTTGCCGCCATCGCCGCAGACATAGATGATCGCGCCCTGCTCGATCAGCGGCCAGACCTTATCCTTTTGGGCGGCGAGCACGTGCTGCACGTAGGTCTTTGGTCCGTCCGCGCGCGAGAACGCCGTGAACAGCTCGGTGATGCCGCCGGCCGCCAGTGCCTTCAGCTCCTCCGCATAGAGAAAGTCCTGGTCGGGATGGCGGCAGCCGAAGAACAGCATGGCCGGACCGAGGGTGGCCCCTTTCGCCTTGCGGGCGGCGCGCTCCTGGAGGAAGCCACGGAACGGCGCAAGGCCCGTGCCCGGGCCGATCATGATGATCGGCACGGATGGATCATCCGGCAGGCGGAAGCCGGCCTTTGTCTCACGCACAGTGGCGTAGATCGTATCGCCCGTGCGCCGGTAGGCGAGATAATTCGAGCAGATGCCTTTGTAGACGCCGCGCCCGGAGGCCGCGGGCCCTTCGACCACGCCGACGGTGACGCTGCATCGCGCCGGATCCGCTGACGGCGAGGACGAGATCGAGTAATAGCGCGGCGCCAGCAGCGAGAGCATTTCGAGATAAACGTGGAACGGCAATTCGCAGGCGGGATATTCGAGCAGAAGGTCGAACACCGATTTGCGCCTGGACAGGATCTCGGTGCGGTAACGCTCGAGCGGTTCAGCCTCCTCGCCGACGAAGGCCAGCAGCTTCGGCTTGGTGACGGGGCAACGGGTGTGATCCGCCATAATCTGAATTTGCTTGCGCGTTGCGACCTGCTGCAGCTCGACGAACTCGCTGAGCAGGCGGCCGACTGATACGGCATCCCCCACCGGCAATTGTGCGCGGCGGCCTTCTGCGACCTGAAGCCTGATCTGATCGGCCGGCAGGAAGCCGAAGCGGCGGGCAACCGAATCCACCAGCGTTGGATCGTTGCGCGGGACCACGCTCAAATGATCGCCGACGCGATAGGTGATGCTGGACGGCAGCTGCACCTCGATATGGCGGGTCGAGCGTTCGGAAGGATTTGCGCCGGACTTGTTCTGGAGCTCGGCATTGACCAGCACCTTCATCGCCACCGCGCCGCCCTGGGCGACGATGGTGTTAACGGCGGTCACCGCGACCGGCTCGATCGCATAGAGCGGATCGTCTTCCGCCGTGCGGGTGAAATTCCAGTCGATGCCGAATTCCTTGGTCGCGACTTGCGCGGCCGCCGGGAACCATTTCTGGAACTGGCCGTCGAGATCGCTGCGCGCATCGCCCTCGCCGCGCGGATAGACTGCGCGCGCACCATGCGCCGACAATTTCTCGTCGATGAAGCGCGGCACGGATTGATAGGTCGCCGCCCAATCGCTGTTGCCGCAGCCGAACACGGCGTAGCGCACATTGGCGAAGGCATCCTTTGGCAGGTCCTCGCCGAGCCATTTGACGAACTGCGTCGCATTGTCAGGCGGCGCGCCGTTATAGGAGGCGCAGATGATCAGCACACCGCCCTCCCGCGGCAGCTTGCCGACATAGTCGTCGAGCGCTCCGAGATGTACGGCAAAGCCGTTGATCTCGGCAAGATCCGCCATGCGGGTCGCAAGCTCTTCGGCGGTGCCGAGATTGGAGCCGTAGAGCACCAGCATCGGCGTGTTGTGGCCGGGGCGCGTGGTCGGCTGGCGCTGCGCCTTCGGCACTGAGGATGCGGCCGCGATCGGCCCGCCATAGGCGCCGCGCTCGCGGTCCGCCCGCGGCCGCACCTTGATCTTGAAGCCTTCCGGCTTCATCGTCAGCGTTTCCTTCAGATGCATCTGGTAGCGCTGGTGGTCGATCAGCTTGAAGCGTTGCAGGATCATGCCGAGCGCAAGTGCGGCCTCGTGCATGGCAAAGCCGCGGCCGATACAGGCGCGCTGGCCGTTGCCGAACGGCTTCCAGGCATTGACCGGCCGCTTGGCCTCGGCCTCGCGGCTGAAGTTCTCGGGGTCGAAGGCGTCGGGGTTCGGCCCCCAGACGGTGGGATCGCGATGCAGCGCCGTCACCAGGATGGTGATGAAGGTGCCCTTCCGGAGCTTGTACTTACCGCCGCCGATGGTCTCGTCGGCGAGCGGCGAGATGCCGTAGGCCGGCGCCGGCGGCCACAGCCGCAGCGCCTCCTTGAGGATCTGCGTGATGTAGCTGAGCTGCGTCACCTGCTGGTAGGTCGGCTTCGCGTTGACGTCTGGACCGAACACACGATCGACCTCGTCATAGGCCTTCTTGAGAATGTCCGGATGCTTGAGCAGCGCATAGAGCGTGTAGGACAGCAGGCCGCTGGTCGTCTCGTGGCCCGCGATCAGGAACGTGTTGATCTGGTAGCGGATGTTGACGTCGTCGAGCTGCTCGCCGGTGGAGCGATCGACACCGGTCATCATCGCGGCGAGCATGTCCTTCTTGTCGTCGATTCCTTCCGAACTCTTGCGGCGCTCGGCGATGATCTCGTCGACCATCTTGTTCATGAAGGCGACGTCTTCGGCGAGCGTCTTGCGCCGCTTCTGCATCCAAAGCTGCTCGAACGGCAGGCCGCGCGTCATCATGATGGTTTCGAGCGAGCGCACCAGCGACTCGACGAAGGGATGATAGTCGCGCCGGTAGAACGAGTTGAAGCGGTACTCGAAGCCGCACAGGCCGATCGTGTCCAGCGTCAGCGCCGTCATGTCGTGGACGACGTCGATCTCGTCGTCGGCGTTGAGCCGCTCCCATTTCTGCACGAGCTGCTCGGCGATATCGACCATGCTCGGGTGATAGGACTGCATGGCGCGGTTGCCGAACGGCTGCAGCAGGATGTTGTGGGCCTTGCTCCAGTTCGGCTCCCTGGTGTCGGCCGTGAACAGGCCGTCGCCGCCGACCGCGCGCACGCGCCGCAGCGCGCCGCGCACCGTCTTGTCGAAACGCTTCTCGTCGGAGAGCTCGTCGACGAGATCGTGGCCGGAAACGACGACGATCGGCGCGCCCATCATGTCCAGCCAGAAGATCGGGCCCAGCTCCTTGGCCAGCCGCGTCAGATGCTGCACGGGGGCAGCGGAATCCAGCGACAGCATGTTGCCGACCACCGGCTTGGTCGGCGGCTGCGGGATCGGATTCAGTCGGTTCTTGGATGACATTTAACTGCGCTTCCCCCTGCCTCGGTATTCATCGCCGTCATTGCGAGCGAAGCGAAGCAATCCAGGAATATATCCGCGGAGGCAATCTGGATTGCTTCGTCGCTTCGCTCCTCGCAATGACGAGCTAGCCAAACCGCCTTCTACGCCATTCGATCAGCTTGGCACTGACCTCTTCCGGCTTCTCCTGCTGCGTCCAATGGCCGCTGTCCTTCACCAGATACTTCTCGAGGTCGGCGATCAGCTTCTCCATGCCGTCCGCCGCCGACGGCGGCAACACGGCGTCGTTCTCGGCCATGATCATCAGCGACGGCACGCTGATGTGGTGGTCGAGCCCCTTCGACCGCTCCCAATTGCGCGTGAAATTGCGATACCAGTTGATGCCGCCGGTGAAGCCTGTTTTCGTGAAGGTGTCGACGAACACCTTCTTCTCCTCCGCCGACAGGATCGGCGTGCGCGGATCATGTTTGGCGTCGTAATTCGCGATCATCTGCGGGAACGCCAGGTTGATGCGGGGCGAAGCACCAATGCCGGCAATCGGCTGTTCCTCGGGCGCATCCGGAGGGCGCGCGGCCGGCTTGCGCATGAAGGCATCGAAGGTCTCTTCGACGCGGCTGCCGAAGATCTTGTCCGGCCCACGCGCGGGGTCCTGGAATTGGACGATATACATCTGCTCGCCGAAGCGCTGGCGAAACAGCGCGATCGGATCCATCGGTGCGCGATCCCAATGCGGGGTGTTGACGCCGACAACGCCGGCGACGCGCGTGGGATGCCGCAGCGGCATCTGCCAGACGACGAAGCCGCCCCAGTCGTGGCCGACGAAGATCGCCTTGTCGATCCCGAGATGATCGAGCAGTCCGACGAGGTCGCCGGTCAAATGCTCCATGTCGTAGGCCTCGACCGGCTCGGGCCGGTCGGTCGCGCCATAGCCGCGCTGATCGGGTGCGATCACGCGGATGCCGGCCTCGCTCAGCGCCTTGATCTGATGGCGCCAGGAGAAGGCGAGCTCGGGCCAGCCGTGGCACAGCACGACCGGCGGGGTGTCGCTCTTCGGGCCCGCATCGTAATAGCCCATGCGGATTCCGTTCGTCTGCGCGAACGCAAGCTGCGGCATTTCAGTCATTGCAAGCTTCCTATTCGGCTGCGCCCTTGACGTCTGCGGCCGGCGGCGCGTAGGCCGCCTCCAGCGCGGCAAACTCCTCCGGCAGCATGTCGCACATCACCTGCACATGCGGGATGATGTTGGCGCCGACGATGAAGCCGAAATCGAGCTGGTCGCGATAGCTCTGCACGGTGATGTTGAGCGCCTGCCCGTGGGTCGAGATCGACACCGGGAAGATGTGCAGCAGCTCGGCGCCGGCCGCATAGAGCGTCTGCCGCGGCCCCGGCACGTTTGACACCGTGATGTTGGCTGCCGGCGGCAGCACGTCCGACAAATTGGAGCGGCTGTAGAGCAGCGCCAGGATCTGCACCATGATCGGCGCGCCCAGCATCGAGATGTTGGAAACCTGCGGCATCAGGGCGCGCAACGGGTGCGACATCTCCTTGGACTTGGTCGACTGGGCGATGATGGCCTCCAGCCGCGCCTTGGGATCGTCGATGTTGGTCGCGATCGCGCAGATCATGCCGAACACCTGGTTGTTGGCCTCGGTATTGCCTTCCTCGCGCAGCGAGATCGGCACCGCCGCCGTCAAGGATTTTGCCGGCAGCGTGCCATATTGCTGCAGGTAGCGGCGGACCACGCCGGAGGCGAGCGCCAGCACGACGTCGTTGAGCTTGCCGCCGGCCTGCTTGGCCAGCGCCTTCGCCCGCGACAGCGAGATCGACACGCCGGCGAAGCTGCGCTCCGACGAGATCGTCTTGTTGAGCATGGTCGGCGGCGAGACCATGCTGACGAGGCTCTCGCGCGACTTGGGATCAGAGACCTTGCCGAGCACGTCGGAGACGCTCTTGAGCACGGTCGGGATGTTGCCGGCAAAGCGCACCGCGCTCTCGATCTGGTACATCGCGTTGTCGAACAGGATCGAGCCGATGTCGCTCTTGCCGGTGCGCGGCAGCTGCAGGTTCTTTGCCGCTTGCGAGGCATCGAGCGGCTGGCTGAACAGCTGCTGATAGGAATCGAGCAGGTTCGCCGCGATGTCGCGCGGCTCCTGTCCGGGCTTCGATCCGCCGGTCGGCGGATCAACCTGCCGCGGGATCGGCGAGATGTCGTAGATCATGTTGGTCAGCGCCGCACCGGCGCCGCCGTCGATGGCGGCATGGTGCATCTTGGAATAGAGACCGACCTCGTTGTCCTTCATGCCCTCGAACACGTAGAACTCCCAGAGCGGGCGGGCGCGGTTCAACAGCTTGGCATGCATCCAGCCGACGATGCGCTCGAGCGTGGCGCGGTCGCGCGGCTGCGGCAGGCTGGCGCGGAAGATGTGGCGGTCGATGTCGAACTGGTCGTCCTCGACCCAGGAGGGATGGTCGATGTCGAGCGGGGCTTTCTCCAGCCGCGCCTTCAGGATCGGCGCGATGTGCAGGCGCGAGACGATCATCGCCTTGAAGTCTTCGAAGAAATCGCCCTTGTAGTCGTCGGGCAGGCGAAAGATCGCCATGCTGCCGACATGCATCGGCATTTCCGGCGTTTCGAGATACAGAAACGACGCATCCAGCGACGACAGCTTCTTACCGTCAGCCATAGTTCCCTCCACTCATATTCGACGGGCGCCTTTGCCGGCGCTTCTCGTCAGGCCGATACTGCCCGCTCCGGCGGGGCATATGCAATGGCAAAGGGCCCTGCCCGGTCAAATGGCCAGAACTCTCCCTCCGGTTGCGCCAGCCGGTCCGCCACGGCCCACAATGCGGCGGGGTTCACCCCGAGGCCGATGTGGCTCGCCAGGTGGACCTCGATGTTCTCGGCGCGGTCGGACGGGCGGAGCAGACAGGTCCGCCAGTTCACGACGCCGTCGGCACGCGAATAGATCGACGTCGCGGGCACCGGAAGATCGCCGGCGATCGCCGCGCGCGCTTCGGCGAAATCCTCGACCCGGTCGCCGGACAGCGCCTCGTAGAGCCGCGTGGCGTTGGTCGCGCGTACGTCGTTCGCAAACGGGCTGCCGAGCGTGATCACGTAGCGGACCTTGTCGGGCGCCCAGAGCGCGAGATCGCGGGCATAGACGCCGCCGAGGCTCCATCCGACCAGGCTGACTTTGCGCCCGGTCGCGCCATGGATCTCGGCCAGGCGGGCGCGCAGCGACTCCCGCATCCGCCCGAGACCGCCGAGATTGCGGCCCATCCGCCAGGCATGTGCCTCATAGCCGAGCTCGCTGAGATAGCGTCGCATCGGTACCATCGAAAGATCGCTGGCGAGAAAGCCCGGCAGGGCCAGCACCGGATGGCCGTCGCCCCTGGGCGCGCGCATCAGCACGGGCGACAGCATGAGGCTCGCATTCAATTCGAACAGCCCGCGCGCTTCGGCGAGCAGCAGGCCGAGAGCCGGCGGACGAAGCCGGTCCGTCTCCAGCGGCGCGTCCCGCCCGGGCGCCACTACTTCTTCTTGTCGCCGCTGCGCGGGCCGCCGAGGCCGGCCATCGCGACGAACATGTCCTGAAACCGCTCGGCGATCTTGGGATCGAAGGTGAACCAGCTCTGGACCAGCGATTCCGGCGAGATCTTCTCGATGTTGCTCAGGACTTGCTGCTGCAGCTTGTCCATCACCGCCGTCTGCATCGGCGCCACGTCGGGCAATCCGAAGAACTGGCGGGCCTCAAGGGGGGTGCAGTCGATTTCGATGTTAACCTTCATGTCCCCTCCGGATCAGATTCGAGCGGCCTGTTGCAGTATCGCCGCGACACGGTGTGCAACGCAAGCGACCTGAGACGGCCGGCTGGGCGCCGCCCTGCGCAAATGGCGGGTATGGTCAATCAAATCGCGAAGGCGCCGCACCGGCGGCCGGGCACGACCGTCCTGCCCCCGGAGGATTTCATAGGTCGAAAGTCGATATCGTCCACGGCCCGCTCGCTCCAAAATTACCGGTCAGCATTGCTGCACAGCGGTGCAACTTGGCGCGTTCCTTGCTGGAATGCCGCTTGCACGGGTCGAGAACTCTGGGCAACATGGATAAGTCAGCCCCGCCGAACAATCAAAAATCACCGGCGCGGGCGAGTGGAGAGGGTCAAGAATGTCAGTCGGACGAAGTCTGTTTGCGGCGACGCTCGCCGGTGTGCTTGCGCTGGCGGTTTCACCGGCGTCGAGCCAGACGCTGCGCTACGCCAACCAGGGTGAGCTGAAATCGCTCGACCCCTACACGCTGAACGAGTCGACCACGAGTGCGCATCTCGGCCATGTCTATGAGGGCCTTGTCGCCCGCGGCAAGGACCTGAAGATCATCCCGGCGCTCGCCGAAAGCTGGGAGACGCCGGAGCCGACGCGCTGGCGCTTTCACCTGCGCAAGGACGTAAAATTCCATAACGGCGACCCCTTCACCGCGGACGACGTCGTATTCTCGGCCGAGCGCGTGCGGGCGAAGGGCTCGAATTTCCAGAGCCGCGTTCCCGCCGATGCCAAGGTCGTCAAGGTCGACGACTACACCGTCGATTTCATCCTGACCTCGCCCAATCCCATCCTGACGGCGCTGTGGGCGACCTGGTACATCATGGACAAGAAATGGGCAGAGGCGAACGATGCGGTGGCACCGACGCCGGCCGCGGCCACGACCCCGAGCTATGCCTCGCTCCATGAAAACGGCACCGGCGCCTTTACCATCGAGAGCCATCAGCCGGGCGTGAAGACCGTCTTCAAGGCCAATCCGAACTGGTGGCGCAAGCCGGAGCATAATCTGAAGGAGATCGTCTTCACGCCGATCGCAAACCCGGCCACGCGTGTCGCGGCGCTGCTGTCGGGCGAGGTCGACGTGATCGAGCCGGTTCCGGTCCAGGACATCGAGCGCGTCAAAGCGAGCCCCAACGCCACCGCGCTGACGGGACCCGAGCTCCGCACCCTCTTCGTCGGCATGGATCAGGCACGTGACGAACTCCTGTACTCCAACGTCAAGGGCAAGAACCCGTTCAAGGACGTTCGCGTCCGCGAAGCCGTCTACCGGGCGATCGACGTTGATCTGATCAAGAATCGCGTCATGCGCGGGCTCTCCACGCCGTCCGCACTGATGGTCGCACCGGAGATCTTTGCGATGTCGAAGGACTTCACGCGACCGAAGCTCGATCCTGACGCCGCCAAGAAGCTTCTGGCGGACGCTGGCTATGCGGACGGTTTCGAGGTGACCATGGACTGCCCGAACGATCGCTACGTCAATGACGCCGCGATCTGTCAGGCCATCGTCGGCATGCTCGCCCGCATCAATATCAAGGTGGACCTGCTGACCCAACCCAAGGCCCAGTATTTCGCCAAGGTGCTGAAGCCCGGCGGCTACAAGACCTCGCTGTACATGCTGGGCTGGACCCCGGATACGCTCGACTCCCAGAACGTGCTCCACGACATCATGGGCTGCCGGGACGATCCCAAGGATCCCAACCGCGGTGAGGCCAATCTCGCAGGCTATTGCAACAAGCAGTTCGACGAGCTCGCCGACAAGGTTCTCGTGGAATCCGATACGACCAAGCGCGATCTCCTGATCAAGCAGGCCTTCGAGGTCTCGATGAAGGACTGGGCCTACGTTCCGCTGCACCAGCAGGCGCTCGCCTGGGGCGTGTCGAAGAAGGTGAAGCTGACCCAGCGTGCTGACAACATGGTCATGCTCTACTGGGCGACCAAGCAGGACGAGTAAGTGTCGACATCTTGTGAAGTCCCGGAAGCCCAGGCTTCCGGGACTTGCTATTTCGAGCTAACGCAATGATGCGTGCTGTTAAAGAGATGTGAAAGGAACAGATGCTCGCTTTCACACTGCGCCGAGCCATCCAGGCCATCGGTGTCATGATCGCCGTCGGGGTCATCGCGTTCTCGATGTTCCGCTTCGCGGGCGATCCCGTGAACCAGATGGTCGGTATGGATACGTCGGGCGCCGAACGCGCAGCGATCCGCAAATCGCTCGGTCTCGATGATCCCGTACTGGTGCAGTTCGGCCGCTATATCGGCAATGCCGCGCAATTCAAGTTCGGCGTGTCCTATCAGTTCCGCCTGCCCGTCACCAACCTGCTGGTAGAGCGGATGCCCGCGACGCTGGAGCTCGCCATCTGCGCCACCATCTTCGCGATGATCAGCGGCATCCTGATGGGGGTCTATTCGGCGCTTCGCCGCGACAGCTGGCTCGCGCACATATTCCAGGCCGTCTCGCTGATCGGTATTTCGCTGCCGACCTTCCTGATCGGCATTCTCATGATCTACCTGTTCTCGGTAACGCTCGGCTGGCTGCCCTCGTTCGGCCGTGGCGACGTCGTGCATATCGGCTGGTGGACGACCGGGCTCCTGACGCTGTCGGGCCTGAAGGCGCTGATCATGCCATCGATCACGCTTGGCCTGTTCCAGATGACGCTGATCATGCGCCTCGTTCGCGCCGAGATGCTGGAAGTGCTGCGGACCGACTATATTCGCTTCGCCCGCGCCCGCGGGCTCACCACGCGGGCGATCCATTTCGGCCATGCGCTGCGCAACACGCTTGTTCCCGTCATCACCGTCGCCGGCCTGCAATTTGGCTCGGTCATTGCTTTCGCAATCATCACCGAGACCGTATTCCAGTGGCCGGGCATGGGCCTCCTGTTCGTGCAGGCCATTCAGAACGTCGATATCCCGATCATGGCAGCCTATCTCATGATGGTCGCCCTGATCTTCGTCACCATCAATCTCGTGGTTGATATCCTCTACACCATCGTCGATCCGCGGCTGCGCTCGACGGTCAGCCGGGCGCATTGAGATGAGCGAAGCCGTCGTTCCGCATACAACCGACAAGCGCGCTGCGGAGGCCCCCGGCTGGTTCAGGCGCGCGCTCGACAGCGACCTGTTCTATTCGTTCCGCCGCTCCAAGATCACCATGATCGCGGCAGGGGTAACGCTGCTGTTCTTCCTGGTCGCGATTTTCGCCTCCGTGCTGTCGGTGCAGAATCCGTTCGACCCGGCGCAGCTCCAGCTGATGAATTCGCGCATCTCGCCGCTCTGGACGGCCGACGGCCAGAGCCCGTTCCTGCTCGGCACTGACGAGCAGGGCCGCGACGTGCTGTCGGCGATCCTCTACGGCCTGCGCATCTCACTGCTCGTCGGCGTGCTCGGCGTGGTCTTGTCCGGCGCGATCGGCATCCTGCTCGGGTTGACGGCCGGCTATTTCGGCGGCGCCGTCGACGGGCTGATCATGCGCATCGCCGACGTGCAGCTTTCCTTCCCGGCCATCCTGATCGCGCTTTTGATCAACGGCATCGCCAAATCGGTCTTTGGCAACAAGCTTGACGAGATGAGTATGTTGGCGGTCCTGGTCTTCGCGATCGGTCTGAGTTTTTGGGTACAATATGCGCGCACGGTGCGCGGCTCGGTGCTGGTCGAGAAGAACAAGGATTATGTCGCGGCTGCGCAATTGATCGGCCTGCCCGCCCCCGTGATCATGCTCCGCCACGTGCTGCCGAACACCACGGGGCCGATCCTCGTGATCGCCACCATCAACCTGGCGCTCGCCATCATCACCGAGGCAACGCTCTCGTTCCTCGGCTCGGGCATGCCCGAGACCATGCCCTCGCTCGGCACGCTGATCCGCATCGGCAACGGCTATCTGTTCGCAGGCGAATGGTGGATCGTCGCCTTCCCTGGGATCGCACTCGCGGGGTTGATCCTGTCGATCAACTTGCTCGGCGACTGGCTGCGCGACGCCCTTAACCCGAAACTCCGATGAGTATGCAGCGTTCATGACCGAACCCGTTCTCTCCGTCCGCAATCTCAAGGTTGAGTTCGCCTCGCGTCGCGGCACGCTGCGCGCCATCGATGGCGTCTCCTTCGACATCGCCAAGGGCGAGGTGCTGGGCGTGGTCGGCGAATCCGGCGCCGGCAAGTCCGTCACCGGCTTGTCTGTGATCGGCCTGATCGATCCGCCTGGCCGCATCGCCGGCGGCGAGATCCGTCTCGCAGGGCTGCGGATCGACAACCTGCCGCCGGAGGAGATGCGCCGCGTCCGCGGCAAGCGCATCGGAATGATCTTCCAGGATCCCCTCACCTCGCTCAATCCGCTGTACAAGGTCGGCGACCAGATCGTCGAGACGATCCGGACTCACCTGAACTTGTCCGAGACCGCCGCCCGCCGCCGCGCCATCGACCTCTTGGCCGAAGTCGGCATCCCCGCACCGGAAAAGCGCATCGACGGCTATCCGCATGAATTCTCCGGCGGCATGCGCCAGCGCGTCGTCATTGCGCTAGCGATCTGTGCCGAGCCGGAGCTGATCATCGCGGACGAGCCGACCACCGCGCTCGATGTCTCCGTGCAGGCGCAGATCATCTCGCTGATCAAGCGGCTCGGCCGCGACCACGGCACCGCCGTGATGCTGGTGACGCACGACATGGGCGTGATCGCCGAAACTTCGGACCGCGTCGCGGTGATGTATGCCGGGCGCGTTGCCGAGATCGGCCCGGTGCAGGACGTCGTCAGGAATCCTCTGCACCCTTACGCCAAGGGCCTGATGGGCGCGATCCCGACGCTTGCAGGTGACGACAAGCGCCTCGTGCAGATCCCCGGCTCGATGCCGCGCCTGTCGGCGATCCCGCGCGGCTGTTCGTTCAATCCGCGCTGTGCCTTTGCCTTCGACCGCTGCCGCGTGGAGCGGCCGGAGCCGCTGCCGCGCGGCGCGCAATCTGTCGCGTGCCATCTCTATGACACCGTCCCGGCGGAGAGCGCAGCATGAGCACGCCCTTCGTTCAGGCCAAAAATCTGCGCCGCGTCTTCGACGTCTCGAAGCCATGGCTCAACCGCGTGCTCGAAGGCGGGCATCTCGAATATCTTAGGGCGGTCGACGGCGTCACCTTCGACATCCGGAAGGGTGAGACCTTCGCGCTGGTCGGCGAGTCCGGCTCGGGCAAGACTACGGTGGCGCGGATGGTGGTGGGCCTGTTGCCGCCAAGTTCCGGCGACGTGCTGATCGACGGCGTCTCGATGACCGATCCGCGGCAGGCACCGGCACGTCGAAAACTGCGCCGCCGCATCCAGATGATCTTCCAGGATCCCTATGCGAGCCTTAACCCGCGTTTCCGCGTCGATGCCATCATTTCCGAGCCGATCCGCGCCTTCGACCTGATCCAGGGCGAGCGCGACATCCAGGCCCGCGTCGGCGAATTGCTCAGCCTTGTCGGCCTGCATCCGGACGACCGGCTGAAATTCCCGCACGAATTTTCCGGCGGCCAGCGCCAGCGCATCGCGATCGCGCGGGCGCTCGCCTCCGACGCCGAGTTCATCGTCTGCGACGAGCCGACCTCGGCGCTCGACGTCTCCGTGCAGGCCCAGATCCTGAACCTGATGCGCGACCTCCAGGACAAGTTTGGCCTGACCTACATGTTCATCAGCCACAACCTCGCCGTGGTCCGTCACATGGCGAGCCGGGTCGGCGTGATGTATCTCGGCCGCATCGTCGAGATCGCGGAAGGACGCGAGCTGTTTTCCCGGCCGCGCATGCCCTACACCAAGATGCTGCTGGGCGCCGTGCCTGACCTTGCCATGAGCGGCCGCCAGCGCATTCCGGTCAAGGGCGAGATCCCGAACCCGATCAATCCGCCCTCGGGCTGCGCCTTCAATCCGCGCTGCCCGCTGGCGTTCGATCTCTGCCGCAGGGAAACGCCGGAACTGATCGACGGTGTCGCCTGCCACGCGGTGAACACCGCACCGGTCCCAGCGTGACGCGCGCGTGCCATGCGGCCTGCGCATTTGGCATCCCAGCACCGGCTGTGATCAATTGCGCGCGCCGCAAATGAGGTAGCCCATGGCCAGCAACATCAATCCCGATCCGTTCACGACGCGCCCCGAGATCGAGGGCACGTTCGGGGTCGTCGCCTCCACGCACTGGATCGCGACCGCCGTCGGCATGGGCATCCTGGAGAAGGGCGGCAACGCCTTCGATGCCGGCGTCGCCACCGCCTTCACGCTCCAGGTGGTCGAGCCGCATCTGAACGGTCCCGGCGGCGATGTTCCGATCATCGTCCACGACGTCAAGCGCGGCCGCACCGAGGTGATCTGCGGCCAGGGCCCGGCGCCGGCGCGCGCCACCATCGCGCATTACAAGAGCGAAGGCCTCGACATGGTGCCCGGCACCGGCCTGCTCGCCGCCTGCGTCCCCGGCACGTTCGAATCCTGGATGATGCTGTTGCGCGACTACGGCACGATGCGCGTGCGCGACGTGCTGGAGCCCGCGATCTCCTATGCGCGCGACGGCTATCCGCTGGTCGAGCGCGCCTGCGCCACGATCCAGACCGTCGAGCAATTGTTCCGCAAGCACTGGCCGACCTCGGCCGCCGTCTATTTGCCAAATGGCGAGGTGCCGAAGCCCGGCACGCTCTTCACCAACAAGACGCTGGCCGCGACCTACACCCGCATTCTAGGCGAAGCCGAGAGCGGCGGCGGTGGCCGCGACGCCGAGATCGAGCGCGCGCGAAAGGCCTGGTCGCAAGGTTTCGTCGCGGAGGCCATCGACAAATTCTGCCGGACGCAAGAGGTGATGGACGTCAGCGGCTCGCCACATCGCGGCGTGCTCTCGGCCGACGACATGGCGCGCTGGCAACCGACGGTCGAAGCGCCCCTCACCTATGATTATGGCCGCTACACCGTCTGCAAGGCCGGCGTCTGGAGCCAGGGCCCGGTGACATTGCAGCAGCTCGCGCTGCTCAAGGGCTTTGCGCTCGACGGGCTCGACCCGACCGGGCCGGAATTCATCCATCTCCAGATCGAATGCGCAAAGCTCGCTTTCGCCGATCGTGAGAAGTTCTACGGCGATCCCAAGTTCACGGAGATCCCGATCGCGACGCTGCTGTCGGATGCCTACAACGACGAGCGCCGCAAGCTCGTCACCGACAAGGCCTCGCTCGATTTCATTCCTGGTTCGGTCGAGGGCTTTGGCGGCGTCGTCAAGCTGCGCCGCGCGGAAGGCCAGCGCGAGGCGGTCGGCGCGCTCGGCGCCGGTGAGCCGACCGTCGGCCGCTTCGGCGAGGTGCGCGGCGACACCGTGCATTTCGACATCATCGACAAGGCCGGCAACATGGTGTCCTCGACGCCGTCGGGCGGCTGGCTGCAATCCTCGCCGATCATTCCGGAACTCGGCTTCTGCCTCGGCAGCCGTGCCCAGATGTTCTGGCTGGAGGAAGACCATCCCGCCGCGCTCGCGCCGGGCAAGCGGCCGCGCACGACGCTGTCGCCGACCATGGCGCTGCGCGACGGTGAGCCGTATCTGGCCTGGGGCTCGCCCGGCGGCGACCAGCAGGACCAATGGATCACGCAGTTCTTCCTGCGCCACGTTCACTGCAACCTCAATCTCCAGGAGGCCATCGACGCGCCGGCCTGGCATTCCGAACATTTTCCGATCTCGTTCTGGCCGCGCACCGCGCGCCCCGGCGTGCTCGTGGTCGAGAACCGCGTGCCGAAGGCGACGATCGAGAACCTGCGCGAGCGCGGGCATATCGTCGAGGTCGGCCCGGACTGGTCGGAAGGCCGCCTCACGGCGGCTTCGCGCGTCGGCGTGCGCCGGCGCGCCGCCGCCAATCCGCGCGGGATGCAGGGTTACGCCGCGGGACGCTGAAGGTAGCACATGACCTGGTCGATCATCGCGCGAGACCCTGCCACCGGCCAGTTCGGCATCGCGGTTGCGACCCGCTTCTTCGCCGTCGGCGCGCGCGTGCCCTATATCGCTGCGGGCCTCGGCGCCATCGCAACGCAGGCCTTCGTCAATCCCTATTACGGCATCGACGGCTTGAAGCTGCTGCGCGAAGGTCTGAACGCCCACGACGTGCTCGCCACGCTGCTGGCGGCCGATGACGGACGCGAGAGCCGGCAGATCCACATCATGGATGCTAGCGGCGAGATTGCCGCGCATACCGGGCGCGACTGCATCGCCTGGTGCGGCCACGTCGCAGGCAGCGGCTTTTCCATTGCCGGCAACATGCTGACAGGCGCCGACGTGCTCGACGAGACCGCAAAAACCTACATTGCCAATGACAGCCTGCCCTTCCCGCGCCGCCTGCTCGCCGCGATGCGCGCGGGCGAGGCCGCCGGCGGCGACAAGCGCGGCAAGCAGTCCGCAGCGCTGCTGATCCACGGTGAGGAGGAATGGCCGGCGCTCGACATCCGCGCCGACGATCATCCCGATCCGCTCGGCGAGCTCGAACGGCTCGAACGTGTCAGCCAGGAGCTCTGGGTTCACTTCCGCAGCTCGCTGCCGACGCGGCAGAACCCGGCCGGCAACACCGATCGCAGCGTCATCGACGCCAGCATCGCAGCCGCGCGCGCAAGGACGTCATGAGCGCGAGCCCCCTCATCGAAATCAGGGACCTGCGCATCCGTTTCCACGGCGACGACGGACGCGTCACCCACGCGGTCGACAGCGTCGATCTCAGCGTCGCCAAGGGCGCCACGCTCGGCCTCGTCGGCGAATCCGGCTGCGGCAAGAGCGTGACGTCGCTGGCGATCATGGGCCTGCTGCCGAAGCAAAGCGCCGAGATATCGGGCGCGATCAGCTTCGACGGCTTCGACCTGCTGCATACGTCCGATCAGACCCTGCGTGACCTGCGCGGCAACCGGCTCGCGATGATCTTCCAGGAGCCGATGACCTCGCTCAATCCGAGCTTTACGATCGGCGACCAGATCATCGAGACGATCCTGCGCCACCGCGGCGGCTCGCGGAAGAGCGCGCGCGAGCGAGCGGTCGAACTCTTGCGCCGTGTCCACATTCCCTCGCCGGAACGGCGGATCGACGAGTATCCGCACAAGCTCTCCGGCGGCATGCGCCAGCGCGTGATGATCGCGATGGCGCTCGCCTGCGACCCGCAGCTCCTGATCGCGGACGAGCCGACCACGGCGCTCGACGTCACCTTGCAGGCGCAGATTTTGGAGTTGATGCGCGAGCTGAAAGCGGCGAGCGGCGCCGCGATCATCCTGATCACCCACGATCTCGGCGTAGTCGCCGAGGTCTGCGACGAGGTCGCGGTGATGTATGCCGGCGAGATCGTCGAGCGCGCGCCGGTGGATGAATTGTTCTCAGCGCCGCAGCATCCCTACACCGTCGGCCTGCTCGGCTCGATCCCGCGTCTGGATCATCGTGCCGAACAGCTCGCCACCATCGAAGGCATGGTGCCGAACATGGCGCAGCCGCCCGCCGGCTGCCGTTTCGCCGCGCGCTGCCCGTTCGTGCTGGACGCCTGCACCATGGCGCCGCCGCCGCTGGTCGAAGCCAGCCCCGGCCACCTCTCGCGCTGCATCCGCGCGCCGCTCGAATTGCTGGTGTCGTGATGGCCTTGCTCTCCTCTCTCGTGCCCCGGGCGCAGCGCAGCAAAAGCGAGGCGCCGTGGTGCGCTGCTGAACCGGGGCCCATGCGGCAACAGACTGGGTCCCGGTTCAGCGTCGCAGCACTTCGCGTTGCGCCGCGCCCGGGACACGATACCGGATTTCGCGGGGAGCACCGACGATGACCGCGCTCCTCGAAGTCCAAGGCCTGGTCAAGCATTTCGTCGCGCAGCGTTCGCTGTTCGGCCGCGCGCTGGCGCATGTCAAAGCCGTTGATGGCGTTTCCTTCTCTCTCGAAGCCGGCAAGACGCTGGCGCTAGTCGGCGAATCCGGCTGCGGCAAATCCACCGTCAGCCGCCTGGTGCTGCGGCTGATCGAGCCGGACGCGGGCACTGTGCGTTTCGACGGCCGCGACCTGCTCTCCCTCGACGCCGACGCGCTGCGAAAATTCCGCCGCGAGGCGCAGATCATCTTCCAGGACCCCTACGCCTCGCTCAATCCGCGCATGACGGTCGGCCAGATCCTGACCGAACCGCTGGCCCTGCATGATCTGGTGCCGCCGACGCAGCGGCGCGAGCGCGTCGCGGAGCTGCTGCGGCTGGTCGGGCTGGAGCCACGGCTCGAGCGGCGCTATCCGCACGAATTCTCCGGCGGCCAGCGTCAGCGCATCGCGATTGCCCGTGCGCTCGCGGTCCAGCCAAAACTGATCATCTGCGACGAGCCGGTCTCGGCGCTCGACGTCTCGATCCGCTCGCAGATCCTGAACCTGCTGCGCGAGCTCCAGGACCGGCTTGGCCTCGCCTACATCTTCGTCTCGCACGACCTCGCCGTGGTCAAGCATATCGCTGACCGAGTCGCGGTGATGAATCTCGGCCAGATCGTCGAGACCGCCGATGCGGACGCGCTGTTCGCCCAGCCACGCCATCCCTATAGCCGCGCGCTGTTGTCCGCGATCCCCGTGCCTAAACCGCGGGCAAAGAGCAGCCGGATTGTGCTCCAGGGCGAGATCCCGAGCGCCCTCAATCCCCCCGCCGGATGCCGCTTCCATACCCGCTGCCCCTACGTGATCGACCGCTGCCGCAGCGAAATGCCTCGGCTGGTATCGGATGGCACCGGACATGCAACGGCTTGCCACCGAACGTCGGAACTGCCGTCCTCCGCGGCGATCGTCCCGATGGACGGCGGCTTCTCGCCGGTCCTTGAAAAATTGGTCGCCGCCTTCAGCGGCAGCCCGGAAGCAGCGCGCGCGAGCGGGGTTAGTCCATTGGGGACCGATCCCGCATAGCCGCAAAACAGAGGTTGAGAGCGATGAGTTTCATGCGTTTGGCAATCCTGGCGTCGGCCCTGCTGACGTCACTCGTGGGCGCGGCCCAAGCCCAAGTTCAAGCCCAGACCACGCTCCGCATCGGCATCGCCGAGGACCCCGACATCCTCGATCCCAGCATCGGCCGCACCTATGTCGGCCGCATCGTGTTCTCCGCCTTCTGCGACAAGCTGTTCGACATCGACGAGAAGCTCAACATCGTTCCGCAGCTCGCGCTGTCGCACGAGACCTCGGCCGACGGCAAGGAGATGACGATCAAGCTGCGGCCTGGCGTCAAATTCCATGACGGCGAGCCGCTCGACGCCGAGGCCGCCAAATTCTCCCTCGAGCGTCACATGACATTGCCCGGCTCGTTCCGGAAATCCGAGCTGGCAAGCGTGGATCATGTCGAGGTCGTCGATCCCCTCACCATCAAGCTGGTGCTCAAGACCCCCTACTCGCCGTTGATCGCCCAGCTCACGGACCGCTCCGGCATGATGGTCTCGCCGAAAGCTGCGAAGGAAGCCGGCGACAAGTTCGGCCTGCATCCGGTCTGCGCCGGCCCCTACAAATTCGTCGAGCGCGTTCAGCAGGACCGCATGGTGTTCGAAAGGTTCGCCGACTACTGGAACAAGGACAACATCCATATCGACCGCGTCGTGTTCCTGCCGATCGTCGATGCCACCGTCCGCCTCGCCAATCTGAAATCCGGCGGACTCGACCTGATCGAGCGCGTGCTCGCCACCGACATCAAGGACGTGCGCGCCGATTCCCGCCTCGTGCTGTCGACCGCGCCGGAGCTCGGCTATCTCGGCCTGACCGTCAACATCGGCAACGAGAAGAACAAGGGGCCGCTGAGCCAGTCGGCAAAAGTCCGCCAGGCGCTCGATCTTTCGATCGACCGCGAAGCGCTCAACCAGGTCGTCTTCAACGGCGAGTTCACACCGGGCAACCAATGGGTCAGCCCGACGCATCCCTATTACCAGAAGGCATTCCCGGTTCACGGCCGCGACATCGCGAAGGCGAAGGCACTGTTGAAGGAAGCCGGCGTCACCACGCCAGTGACGGTGGACTACATGATCCCCAAGGGCGCGGAGAACGAGGCCGTCGCCCAGGTCGTGCAGTCGATGGCCGCGGAAGCGGGCTTCGACATCAAGATCCGCGCCGTCGAGTTCGCGACGACCTTCAAGCAAGCCCAGGCCGGCGAGTTCCAGGTGTTCCAGATCAACTGGAGCGGCCGCATCGACCCCGACGGCAATTCCTACATCTTCATGCGCAGCAAGGCGCCGCAGAACGACGGCGTGTACTCGAACCCCGAGGCAGACAAGCTGATGGAAGATGGGCGAGCGACGTCCAACGTCGAGGAGCGCAAGGCGATCTACCAGAAGCTGACGAAAATCCTGCTCGATGACCTGCCGATCATCTACATCTACCATCGCACGCTCCTGATCGCGCATACCAAGAAGCTCGAGGGTTACAGGCAGATGCCGGACGGGCTGGTCCGCGTGGTCGGACTGAAGTTCAAGTGATGACGACAGCGCATACAAAGCCATCGACATCATGCTGAACTTCCTCGCCCGCCGCCTTGCGCAGATCGTGCCGACGCTGTTCTTCGTGTCGGTGCTGATCTTCTCGCTCCAGCAATTGCTGCCGGGCGATCCCGCGCTGGTCATGGCCGGCGAGGAGCGCGATCCCGCCGTGATCGAGCAGATCCGCCAGCAGTACAAGCTCGATCAGCCGATCCCGGTGCAATACGTCTACTGGCTCAAGGGGGTGCTGACGGGCAATTTCGGCGAGTCCTTGCGCAACAAGATGCCGGTGCGCGAGCTGATCGCGCAGAAGCTGCCGGTCACGCTCCAGCTCGGCTCGATGGCGATCGTCATCGCGTTCTGCATTGGCATTCCCGCCGGCATCGTCTCGGCGGTGAAGAAGGGCACGGCCTGGGACTATGGCGCCAATCTGTTCGCGCTGTGGGGCATCTCGACGCCGAACTTCTGGCTCGGAATTCTCCTCATCTTCCTGTTCTCGATCAAGCTGGGCTGGCTGCCGGCCTCCGGCTATGTGCCACTCACCGAAAACTGGCGCGCGAGCTTGGCTGCCACCATCATGCCGGCCTTCGTGCTCGGCAACGCGATCTCCGCGATCCTGATGCGGCATACCCGTAGCGCGATGCTCCAGGTGCTGGAAAGCGATTATGTTCGCACCGCACGCGCCAAGGGCCTTTCCGAGCGCTCGGTGATCCTCAAGCACGCGATGCGCAATGCGCTCACGCCCATCATCACGCTCGGTGCGCTCGAGCTCGGTACGCTGCTCTCAGGCGCCGTGCTGACCGAGCAGATCTTCTCCATTCCCGGCTTCGGCAAACTGATCGTGGATGCCGTGTTCAACCGCGACTACGCCGTCGTGCAGGGCGTCGTGCTGGTGACGGCCACGGTCTATATCACGCTCAACCTGGTTGCCGACATCGCCTATGTCCTCGTCAATCCCAGGCTGAGGGGCTAGGCAAATGACCGACGCCGCGCTTTCAGCCAGTCCCGCCACGCAAGCCTACGAGCTCGACAGCCCGGCCCGCCGCGCGCGGCGACGCCTGTTCAAGCGCAAGGCCGCCGTGTTCGGGCTTGTCGTGATCGTTGCGTTCATCCTGCTTGCGGCTCTCGCACCGCTCGTCGTCCCCTATGATCCCATCGCCACGAGCTGGAGCCTGGTGCGCAAACCGCCGACGGGAGCGCACTGGTTCGGCACCGACGAGCTCGGCCGCGATATCCTCAGCCGCGTCGTCTACGGCGCGCGGGCATCCCTGATGGCGGGTCTGATCTCCGTCGCGATCGCGCTCGGCATCGGCGTGCCGCTGGGCCTTCTCGCCGGCTATCGCGGCGGATTTGTCGATGCCCTGATCAGCCGGATCACCGATGCGATGCTGGCCTGCCCGTTCCTGATCCTGGCGATCGCGCTCGCCGCATTCCTCGGGCCGAGCCTCGGCAACGCCATGATCGCGATCGGCATCTCGGCGACGCCAATCTTCATCCGCCTGACCCGCGGCCAGGTGCTGAGCGTCAAGGCCGAGGACTATGTCGAGGCCGCGCGCGCGCTCGGCAACCCGCCGTGGCGGATCGCGTTCTCGCACATCCTGCCGAACATCCTGCCGGCGCTGCTGGTGCAGGCCACGTTGTCGATCGCCGCCGCCATCATCGCGGAAGCTGCGCTGTCCTTCCTCGGCCTCGGCCAGCAGCCGCCGGCGCCGTCCTGGGGCAGCATGCTCAACGCCGCACAGCGTTTCCTGACCCAGGCGCCATGGATGGCGATCTGGCCTGGCTTAGCGATCTTCCTCGTGGTGCTCTCACTGAACCTGCTCGGCGACGGCCTACGCGACGCACTCGATCCGAGGCAGCGCTAAGGCCCGATGAGACCCGACTAGCGCTCCGACGTAGGTGCGTTCCCTCCCCTCTTGCGGGGGAGGGCTAGGGAGAGGGGTAGCCCAGGAAACGGCGCCCGTTGTTGATGATGCGCTGAAGATGGGTGCACGAAGGATGGAATCCCCGTGTGACACCCCTCTCCCTGCCCCTCCCCCGCAAGGGGGGAGGGAACGGACAGAGCGGTGTTGAGGAGCTTCAAATTACGGTTTCCCGCATCACGCGTCGGCAATCCATCTCGTATTCGAGATCGACCACCGGCGGGCGAGCGAAATGCCAGGTCAGGCCGGAGCGTAGCGCGCCGCGGCGGACCAGCTCGTCCACCAGCGCGTGGTGGAAGTCGTGCACGGAATAGGCCTGCACGCCGGTCGTGTCCTTCCAGCCAAAGCCGAACGCCGTCATCCGGTTCTCCATCTGCGACGTCGTGGTGAAGCGCACCTTTTCGCGCAGGCCCTCCGGGCTGAGATCGCGGTAGCGCACCGTGCGCTCGACATAGGTGCCGCCGCCCTCGCGCGCCTCGGCGCCGCCGGCAATCACGAAGGACGGCGCCTTCGATGTCGTCGGCCGCGTGAACGAGAACGCATAAAACGACGGCTCGGACGGCGGATCGATCTCCGGACAGACATTGCTGCGCGCCACCGGATTGGTGGTGCCGTCGAAGATGCCCCATTCCGACAGCGTCTTCACATAATGCAGATTGAACGCGCGAAAGCCCTCTTCGCTGAACGCTGCCGGCGAGCGCAGCTCGCAGGCGCAGAAGGCGGTCAATGGCCGGCCCGCCTCCTGAATATACTTTGCGGCCAGTGCAAATCCCTCCGCCAATGGCACCAGACGATCAAACCGGACGCGCTCGATCTCGTAGCCGTCGTTTGCGGCCGCGCCGGCCGAATACTGGAACACGGACGGGATGAAACGATAATTGCCGGCAGAGAAGTCACTGACCATGTCGAGCTCCTAGTCCAGTTGCATGCGGATACCCTTGGCGCCGTTGAGCAGGCGCTTCAGGTGGAAGCTGGCCAGCGGATCCTCGGCATGCATCCCCACCAGCGCGGCAAAGGCCGGCATGGCGGCGACATCGCCGGCCTCCATCTTGGCGAAGGCCTCGGAATAGAGCGCCGTCTCCGGCGCTTCGAATTGGGCCTGCGGCAGCGGCTCGAAGGCGCGCAACGGCTCGCTGCGTCCGCGCAGCATCAGCTCGCCCACGGGGCGGCCCTGAAAATTCTGCGCCGCCTTGGCAACGCTGGCGCTGACGCAGATGCGTGTGCCGAGATGCTTGTTGGCGGCTTCCAGCCGCGCCGCGATGTTGATGGAATCGCCATAGGCGGTGTAGTCGAAGAAGCGGTTGCCGCCGAAATTGCCGACCAGGGCTGGACCTGCGTGAATACCGATGCGCGTGGCGCCGAAGTTCACGCCCTTGGCGCTCTGGCGCGCACAAAAATCCTGCGCCCAGGCATCGAGATCATGGGCGCAGGCGACCGCGCGCGTCGCATAGTCAGGCTGATCGCCCGGCGCGTTGAACAGCACCTGGAGCGCATCGCCGATGATCTTGGCGACCGTGCCCTCATGCGCGAAGACGACCTCGGTCATCCCGCCGACATACTCGTTGAGGAGCTCGCCCAGCGTCTCGGGCGGCGCGCTCTCGACCAGCGAGGTGAAGCCGGTGATGTCGGTGAAGATGGTGGCGACCTCGCGCCACTGCACCTCGATCCCATCGCCCTCGCCGCTTGCCGCCAGACGCTTGGCAAGCTCCGGCGAGAAATGGCGCGACAATGCGGCATGGGCCCGCTCCGCCACCATCTGGCGGCGCCGCACCTCGCGCAGCATCTCGATGTGACGGATGGTCTTGTCGATCGTGGCTTCGAGGTCGGCGAAGTCGATCGGCTTGGTCAGGAAGTCGAACGCACCGCGGTTCATCGCGGTGCGGATGTTGCTCATGTCGCCATAGGCCGAGACGATAATGGTCGACTTCTTGTCCTCGGCCTCCTGGAGCTTTTGCAGCAGCGACAGCCCGTCCATGCGCGGCATGTTGATGTCGGAGACCACCATGTCGACCTGCGGATTCTGCTCGAGCGATTGCAGCGCCTCCAGGCCGTCGCGGGCGAACATGATGGCGAGCATCCCGTCGCGGATTTGCCTGCGGAATTTCTGCAGGACCAGCGCCTCGAGATCCGGCTCGTCGTCGACGAAGAGGATGGTCGCAGTCATGCTGCCTGCTCGAGCCTCGTGTCGATCTCCTGGCGCAGCAGCGCAAAGTCGATCGGCTTGGTCAAAAGCCCGACGGCGCCGCGCTCGATCGCCTTGCGGCGCGTCTCGGCATCACCATAGGCCGTGATCATGATGACGGGAACGTCGGGATGCTCGGCACGCACCTTGGGCAGCATGTCGAGCCCGCTCATGCCGGGCATGTTGATGTCCGACAGGATCAGGATCAGCGAGGGATCGCGCACCTCGGCGGCGAGCTTCAGCGCATCGGGCGCGGACGGCGCGAATTCCATCTGGAAACGGCCGGCGCGCAGGTCGCGCCGGAACTGCTGCCGGAACAGCGCCTCGACGTCGGGCTCGTCATCGACGACCAGGATGTAGACGTTCAACTCTTGCCTCCGGAAGTGCCGCCCGCCGCCATCATGCGCGGCAGGGTGATGATGAATTCGGTGAATACACCGGGTTCGGTGTTCACGTCGATCGTGCCGCCGTGCTGCTTCACGACGATGTCATGGCTCATGGACAGGCCGAGCCCGGTGCCCTCGCCGGCCGGCTTGGTGGTGAAGAAGGGATTGAACATCTTCGCCTTCACCTCCGCCGGAATTCCGGTGCCGTTGTCGCGGATCCGGATCTCGACCCCGCCGCCGAGATCTTTCGTGGCGGCGCTCAAGGTGGGCTCGAAGCCGTCTTGCGCGCTCTCCTTGCGCTTGGCGGACGCATAGAAGCCGTTCGAGATCAGATTGAGCAGGACGCGGGTGATCTCCTGCGGGTAGACATCGATCATGCCGGCGGCAGGGTCGAAGTCGCGCTTCAGCGTGACGTTGAAGGCCGGCTTTTCGGCGCGCGCGCCGTGATAGGCGAGATTGAGGCTCTCCTCCACGATCGCGTTGATGTCGCTGGGGCGATGCTCGCCGGAGCCTTCGCGCGAATGCAGCAGCATGTTCCTGACGATGGAATCGGCGCGCTTGCCGTGCTGCACCACCTTTTCCAGATTGCTCTTGAGCATGCCGGTCAGTTCGTCGATGTCCTCCTTCGTCTTGGCATCGAGCGACACGGCTTGCAGGGTGTCGTTGAGCTCGTCGATCAACTCGGTCGACACCGACGAGAAGTTATTGACGAAGTTGAGCGGGTTCTTGATCTCGTGCGCGATCCCGGCGGTGAGCTGACCCAGCGACGCGAGCTTCTCGGTCTGGATCAGGCGGTCCTGGGCGGCACGCAGATCGTCGAGGGACCGCGACAGCTCCCTTGTGCGCTCCTGCACTTCCTCGAACAATCGGACATTCTCGATCGCGATAAGGGCCTGATCTGCAAACGTCGTGGCGAGTTCGATCTGCTTCTCGCTGAAGGGCCGCACGACATGCCGCGTCAAGACGAACACGCCGATGGGTAGCCCCTCGCGAAGCAGGGGCACACCCAGCATCGTACGAACGTTGGAGCGTCTTCGCGCGGACGAAGGCGCATAGTCCGGGTCCGCCTGCACGTCCGGAACATGGACTGTCTTGCAATCGAGCAAGGTCCGGCCGACGACGCTTCCCCGCTCCGGTACGGAGGCAAACGTCCGAAGCTTGGTCTCCTGCTCAGCGTCAAGACCGCAGCTCGCCGCCAGATAAAACACGCCATCGCGCGGCCGGAAGATCGTTCCTTCGTCCGCATCACACAAGCGGGCGGCCGATGCGACGAGCGTGTCGAGCACGGTTTGCAAATCGAACGTCGAGCGGCTGATCACCTTCAGCACATCGGCGGTTGCGGTCTGCTGCTGCAATGCTTCCCGCAATTCGGCAGTCCGCTGCTCGACCTTGTTCTCGAGATCGGCATAGGATTCCTGCAGGCGCTCGCCCATGTGGTTGAACTGGTCCGCAAGACCCTCGAGCTCATCGCCGGTCTTGATCGAGATGCGCTGGGCGAAATCACCGCCGCCGATCCGCTCGGCGCCGACGCGCAGCGCGCCTGGATCGGTCCGACCATGCGGCGCGCCAGGAAAATCCCGGCAAGCACCGCGAAGATGGAGGCGACGAGCAGCACGAGCGCGAGACGCTCCAGCGCGGCATAGAGCGCCGCATAGGCCTCCTCGACCGGCAGCTCGACGAACATGGTCCAGTGCAGCGGCTCGATCGGGGCCGATGCGGTCAGCACTCTCTGTCCCTGGATGTTGCGCGCTTCGGCAAGCGCGCCCATGGTGTCGCCGCCGGCGAGCGCAGCGCGCACCTGCGCGAGGTTCGACATGTCGGTGTTGCGCAGGACAAGGCTGATATCGGGATGGGCGATCAGGCGCCCCTCCGGGCCGACGACGTAGGCGTGCCCGTGCTGGCCGACCTTGATCTGGGACACGACGTCCCAGATCAGCTTGAGATTGACTTCCGCGATGCTGACGCCGGCGTCCTTGCGCGACCCGGCCTGCGCCAGCGTCATGTAGGGCTCGGAATCCCTGCGGAAGTAGACCGGTCCGTAAAAGACCTTGCGCGCGACCGCCTGGGTGAACTTGGGGTCATCGGACAAATCGATCCCGCTGTCGATCGCGTCCATCGCGAGCCGCGACACGCGCAGCCGCTCTCTGCCGGTCGCGTCGACCTGGGCGAGCTCGGTGATCGCGGGCACTTGGCGCAGCAGCCGCAGCGCGTCGAACCGGCGCTGCTCGACCGAGCTTGCCGACCACGGCAGCTGCGTGGTCCAGCCGAGCTGGCTCTCGATCTCCTTGACGAACTGGCCGATCTTGGCCGCGGCCGCCTCGGCCTGCTCATGCTGGACGCGGATCAGCGAGGCCTTGTGTTCGCGATAATAAAAGAAGACCTCGAACAGCCCGTTGGCCAGCAGCGCGATGGCGACGACGGCCACGAACAGCGCGACATATTTGGTGAACAGCCGGGTCCTGATCCCTCGCCCCGCCGCCTCGCCGGACGCAACACCGCCCGCGGCCGCGCTCGGCAGCGTCCTGGCTTGCGGGGTGTCGGGATGGAGGGAGAGAGTCATATCCCGCCGAACCTAGCAAGAAGGCCCGACCTTGTCTCTCGTGCTCGCCCTAAGCCTTAGGGCGGACGCGGGCACCGGGACATAAAAAGGGCGGCAACGGACCCGCCGTTGCCGCCCTTCTCTCTTCGTTCGATTGTCCGCCGCCTCAGGTCGGCCGCAGCGCCTTGGCGTCGAGGTCGAGCGCGTTGACCTGCTTGTTCCGCTCGGAATCGGCGGCCGCGCGGTGGTCGGTCGCCAGCACCACGTAGACGGCGGGCAGCACGAACAGCGTGAACAGCGTGCCGATCGACATGCCGGCGACGACGACCAGGCCGATCGAGAAACGGCTGGCCGCGCCCGCGCCGGAGGCGGTCAGAAGCGGGATCAGGCCGGTCACCATCGCGGCCGTGGTCATCAGGATCGGACGGAGGCGGATGCGGGCCGCCATCTCGATCGCCGAGCGGCGGTCGAGCCGCTCGTTGACCTGGAGCTCGTTGGCGAACTCCACCATCAGGATGCCGTGCTTGGTGATCAGGCCGACCAGGGTCAACAGGCCGACCTGGGTGTAGATGTTCATGGTCGCAGCGCCGAAGAACAGCGGGATCAGCGCGCCGACGATCGCCATCGGCACCGAGATCATGATCACGAACGGGTCACGCAAGCTCTCGAACTGCGCCGCCAGCACCAGGAAGATGATGATCAGCGCAAAGCCGAAGGTGATCGCGAGCTGGTTGCCTTCCTGCACGTACTGACGCGAGTCCGCCAGATAGTCGTGGCTGAACCCCTGCGGCAGCTTCTTGGCTTCGCCTTCGAGGAAGTCGACCGCGGCACCGACGGTCACGCCGGGCATCGGCACCGCCGAGAACGTCGCCGAATTGAGCTGGTTGTAGTGAGTCAGCGAGTTCGGGTCGGTCCTGGTCTTGATCGAGACCACGGTCGACAGCGGCAGCTGCTGTCCGGTGTTGGTGGTCACATAATAGCCGCCGAGCGATTCCGGCGAGAGCCGCTTGCCGCGCGGCACCTGCGGGATCACCTGGTAGGAGCGACCCTCGAGGTTGAAGCGGTTGATGTAGTTGCCGCCGAGCAGGACCGCGAGCGTAGAGCCGAGGTTCTGCATGTTGACGCCGAGATCCTGCGCCTTGGTGCGGTCGATCGTGACCTCCACGCTCGGCTGGTTGTAGGCAAGGTCGCTGTCGGAGACGATGAACATGCCGCTCTTGCGCGCGGCGTCCTTCAGCTTCTCCATCTGCTCATAGACCGTCTGGAAGCTCGCGGTGGAGTTGATCACCATCTGCACCGGCAAGCCGCCCGGCCCGCCCGGCAGCGGCGGCAGGTTGAACGCGAACGCCTGCACGCCCTCGATCTTGGAGAGCTCGGCCTGCACCAGCGGCTTCAGCGCAATCGACGAGCGCTTGCGCTCCTCCCAGGGCTTGAGCAGCATGCCGGCGATGCCGCCCTGCGGGCCGTTGATGCCATTCAGCACGAAGCGCAGATCGGTCTCGGGGAACTTCTGGAATTCCTTGTCGAGCTTTTCGCCGTAGTAATCGACATAGTCGATGTTGGCGTATTTCGGCGCCTTGGTCACCGCGAACACGATGCCCTGGTCTTCCTCAGGCGCCAGCTCCTTCGAGGTGTGCATGTAGAGGAAGCCGACGAGCCCGAGGATCGTCACCGCGAACAGGCCGGTGATGGCCTTGTAGTCGAGCGAGCGGTCGAGCCTGCGGCCGTACCAGCGCGTCATCGCGCCGAACACGTTGTTGACCAGCTTGGCGAAGCGGCCCTCTTCGGTGTTCTTCAGCAGCACCGAGCACATCATCGGCGACAGCGTCAGGGCGATCACGCCCGACACGATCACCGAGCCCGCGAGCGTGAAGGCAAACTCGCGGAACAGCGAGCCGGTGAGGCCGCCGAGGAAGCCGATCGGGGCATACACCGCGGCCAGCGTGATCGTCATCGAGATGACGGGACCGACGATTTCGCGCGCGCCTTGCAGTGAGGCCTGGACCGGTGTCTTCCCCTCTTCCAGATGGCGATGGATGTTCTCCACCACGACGATGGCGTCGTCGACCACGAGGCCGATCGCGAGCACCATCGCGAGCAGCGTCAGCAGGTTGAAGCTGAAGCCCAGCGCCAGCATCAGGGTGCAGACGCCGATCATCGACAGGGGAATGGTGACGACCGGGATGATGACCGAGCGCAGCGAAGCCAGGAACAGGAAGATCACCACGATCACGATGATCACGGCTTCGCCCAGCGTCTTCTCAACCTCGTCGATCGAGGACTGGATGAACTTGGTGGAGTCGTAGGCGACCTTCATCTTCATCGACGGCGGCAGGTTGCGTTCCAGTTCAGGGAACAGCGCGCGGACGCCCTTGACCAGCGTCAGCGGGTTGCCCTGCGGCGTTGCCTGCACGCCGATGAAGATCGCGTGCTCGCCGTTGAAGGCGACGCTCGCGTCCGTGCTCTGGGCGGCAAGCTCAATGGTGGCGATGTCCTCCATCCGCACGAAGCCGCCGTCCTTGGCCTTGACGATCATCTTCTTGAACTGGTTGACGTCGGTCAGACCGGTGTTCGTCGAGACGTTCGAGACGATCAGATAGCCCTTGGTCTGGCCCGCCGCGGACTGGAAGTTGTTGGCCTGGATGGCAGCGGCAACGTCTGCCGGCGACACGTTGCGGCCGGCCATCTTCACCGGATCAAGCCACAGCCGCATCGCAAAGGTCTGACCGCCGAGAATGTCGGCCGAGGCGACGCCGTCGACGGTCGACAGCACCGGCTGCACCACGCGCGTCAGATAGTCTGAGATCGCCGAGCCCGACAGCTCCTCGGACGAGAAGCCGAGATACATCACGGCCGTGGTCTGGCCCGTGGTCTTGGTGACGATCGGGTCGTTGGATTCCTTCGGGATCAGGTATTTGACCGAGTTGGTCTTCGCCAGCACCTCGGTGAGCGCCTGGTTCGGGTCGAAGTTCAGCTTGATGTAGACCTGGATCGTCGAGGTGCCGAGCACCGAGGACGAGGTGATGTAGTCGACGCCCTCGGCGGAGGCGACCGCCTGCTCGATCGGGGTGGTGATGAAGCCCTGAATCAGGTCCGCGGACGCGCCCGGATAGACGGTCGTGATGTTGATGACCGTGTTCGACAGCTTCGGATATTGCCGGATCGGTAGCACCATCGCCGCGCGCAAGCCGATCAGCAGGATCAGCAGACTGACGACGACCGACAGAACCGGGCGCTTGATGAAAATATCGGTAAAGGCCATCGCGGCGATCTCGATTTCTTTGTCTCAAGAGACGTGATCCGGCCGGGCCGGATCACGCGAGGATGTTGTCAGTAGCGAGGCGGCTGCGCCGGGATCGCCGGAGCCGGATCGGTCGAAATCGACACCGGCGCGCCCGTTTGCAGCTTGAGCTGGCCAACGGCGACGACCTTGTCGCCGGGCTTCACGCCCTTGATGATCTCGACGCGACCGTCGACCCGGTTGCCGGTCTGCACGAAGGTGCGCACCGCGGAGAGGCTGGTCTTGCCGTCCTCTGCCTTCTTCTCGGTGATCACGAACACCGAGTCGCCGTACAGCGTGTAGTCGACCGCCGTCTCCGGCACGGTGATCACCGCCGGCTTGTCCGGCAGCACCACCGTGGTGGTCACGAACATGCCGGGCTTGAGGATCTTCTCGGGATTGGCGATCGTCGCCTGCACGCGGATGTTGCGGGTGTCGGTGGCGATCTGCGGCTCGATCGTGGTGATCTTGCCCTCGAAGCTGCGGCCCGGATAGGCGTCGACCTTCAGCCGAACGGTCTGGCCGACCTTGAGGCTGCCGGAATCCTTTTCGGTCACCGTGAAGTTGGCCCACAGTTCCGACAGATCGGTCAGCGACACGATCGCCGTGCCGGCCGTCAGATACTGGCCGACTTCGACCTTGCGCATGCCGAGATCGCCGGAGAACGGCGCGCGCACCAGCTTCTGCGAGATCAGCGCTTCGGTCTTGGCGATGCCGGCCATCGCCTGATCGTAAGCGGCCTGCGCGGTATCGACCGTCGCCTGCGGACCGAACTGGCGCGAGGCCAGCTGCTTGGCGCGGTCGAGCGACAGCTGCGCGACGGTCGCCTGCGCCTTGTAATTGGCGAGGTCGCCCTGCTCTGGCGTGTCGAACATTTGCACCAGCGGCGTGCCGGCTTCGATATGCGCGCCCGGCTCGAACTTGATCTCGGTGACGCGGCCATTGACGTCGGCGCTGACGTCGACCTGGTGCACGGCGACAAGGCTGCCGACCGCGGTGAGCAGGTTCGGCACGACCTCCGACTTCGCCTCGGCGGCGCTCACGGCGACCGGTGGCGGCTTGTTGTTGGCGAAGAACTGCTTGATCATCTGGCCGCGGAAATAGTTGAACCAGACGAGCCCCCCGACCAGCAAGCTCAGCAGCAGGCCGACGATGATGAACCAGCGGACCGGTTTCACGGGCCGCTTCGGCGCCTTGTCGATCGGTTCGCCCGATATCTTGTGTTCAGCTACGATGTTCATGTCATGCACTTTCTGCAATCGCCGCCTTGCCGGCACCCGGCGCCAAAGCGCGGCCCAGATGCAAAGCAATTGCGGCGTCGTTAAGTCCGATACCTCTCAGGAGAAACTCACAGAGCTGGCGCTCGAGATCACCAGCCTTGCCGTAGGCGAGACAGGGCGTGGCTGGCAGCCTGGTCAGCGCCGCCATCATCACCGTGTGATGTGCGAACCAGAACAGGTTGAGCGGATCGCCGCTGAATGGCCGCGCGTCCCCGGCGCCCACCGCGCGCTCGAGCGAGGTGACGAACACCGCGCCGATCAGCGTCTCGATCTTGGCATATAGCAAACGGGCGAATTCGCCGTCATCCAAATGGCTCGTGGCCATCAGTCGCAGGCGCTGCGCCTCTTCCTGGTCGGGCCCGTCGGCGGTCTCGAGGAAATGCTCAACCATGCCGCGGATCAGCTCGACCAGGGTCGCCGTCGACGGCTGCCGTTCGAGCAGATCGATCAGCGCCGGATCCGCTTCGCATTCGTCGCTGAGGATTTCCGCGTAGAGCGCCGCCTTAGACGGGAAATGCTTGAACAGCAGCGCTTCGGAAATGGCAGCGGCGGCCGCCACGCTCTTGGTCGTGGTGCCGTTATACCCATGTCGTGCAAAGCAGCGTTTTGCGGCACCGAGGATCAATTGACGCCTCAGGTCGCTCGTCATTCGCAATGAGCTCATGTTAGTGAGTAAGCACTCACCCACGCAAAAGTCAAGCAGAATGCTGCGTCGCAACCTAGATGCGTTATAAATTCAGTGGAAATCGACGCGGCCTGCACGGGGCGCGTGCAGGCCGGCGATGGCAGCGGAATCAGGAGGTCCGGCCTAGATGGGCTGGAAGCCGAGGTCGCCGCGGATTCGGTTGAGGATGTAGGTCCCGTCCCGGGTCGGCAGGATCCGCTCGAGGCTGGCGTTGTCGATCTTCACATTGGCGAAGCGCGGCCCGGCGGAGACGTCGTGGACGGCTTTGGCGAAGGCCTCGACCTCGGCCATGGTGGTCACGGCCCGGCTGTCGGCAATGCCGCAGGCCCTGGCGACCCCGACGAGGTCAGCGGCGGCCGAGGTGTGGCTGGTCTGGCCGCCGGTCTCGCCATAGGCCTCGTTGTCGAGCACTGCGATCGACAGGTTGGACGGTTTCTGCAGGCCGATGGTGGCAAGGCTGCCCATCCCCATCAGCATCTCGCCGTCGCCGGTGATGACCAGCACCGGCAATTTGGGCTGCGCCAGCGCAAGGCCCAGCCCGATCATGGCGGCGCCGCCCATGCCGCCCCACAGATAGAAATTGCGGGCGTGGTCGCCGGCCGCGCAGATGTCGTTGGTGGAGGCACCTAGCCCGCCGATCGCGACGACGTCCTTGCGGTTCGCCAGCAGCGCGGCGACCACCTGGCGGCGATCGAGGAGATTGGCTTTGGTCATTTGGTGAACACCTTGGCGCCGATCAGGCGCTGCGATAGCAGGACGGCGGTGGGCGTGAGCGCGTTGTAGGCCTGCGCGGCGGCCGCCTCCATCACGGCCGGCACTTCGGCCGCGTTCGCGGCGCGCAGCACCTGGACGCCGGAGAGCTCGAACACGCCCTGCGTGGTCGACCCCATCGGCACCTGCCACGGATTGAACTCGCCCCACTCGCCGCGCATGGTCACGAGCGTGAGGAACGGAAAGCGCAGGATCGGGATCAGCGAGAGCATGTTGATGCAATTGCCGACGCCGCTCGATTGCATCAGCAGGACGCCGCGCTGTCCGCCGGCCCAGGCGCCGGCGAGTAGCGCCACGCCCTCCTCCTCCGTCGTCAGCGGAATGCCGCGCATCGCGGATGAGCCCAGCACGCGCTGGATCAGCTTGGAATGGCCGGCATCAGGCACGTAAGGCACCTGCCGGACGTCGAAGCGTTGCAAGGTCGCGAAAATATCGTCGGGCCAGTTCGGGGCCGTGTCGGCAGCGTCAGCGCGGGCGTGCATTTTCCTGTCCGGTCGGCTTGCAAATCACGGCACGACTGTAGACGGTGCGCCGAGCCGCTCGAAAGAGCGAAAACAGCATAACGGTCTCAACCGGCGAGTATGGCGGATGAACGCAAGTGCGAAAGAACTGGCGGCCAACTTCGATCTGGAGAAGCTGACGGCGGAATTCTACGACGATCCCTATCCGACCTATCGTGCACTGCGGGAGAACGAGCCGGTCAAGCGCCTGCGCAACGGCACCGTATTCCTGACCCGCTATGACGATCTCGTCACCACCTACAAGAACACGAAGTCCTTCAGCTCGGACAAGAAGCGCGAGTTCGCGCCGAAATACGGCGACACCCCGCTCTACGAGCACCACACCACCAGCCTCGTCTTCAACGACCCGCCGGCCCACACCCGCGTGCGCCGCCTGATCATGGGCGCGCTGTCGCCGCGCGCGATCGCGGGGATGGAGGGCGACATCGTCAAGCTGGTCGACGGCCTGCTCGACGCCATCGCCGCCAAGGGCCATTGCGAGATCATCGACGACTTCGCCGCTTCCATTCCGATCGAGGTGATCGGCAATCTGCTCGATGTTCCCCATGACGAACGCGGGCCGCTGCGCGACTGGTCGCTTGCGATCCTTGGCGCGCTCGAACCCGTGGTGTCGCCTGAAGTCGCCGCGCGCGGCAACAAGGCGGTGACCGATTTCCTCGCCTATCTGGAAACACTGGTGGCGCGCCGGCGCGCGAAGCCCGGCAATCCCGAGCGCGACGTGCTGACGCGGCTGATCCAAGGAGAAGGTAACGGTGAGGAGAACGGCGAGCGGCTGACCGAGAAGGAGCTGCTGCACAATTGCATCTTCCTGCTCAATGCCGGCCACGAGACCACGACCAACCTGATCGGCAACGGCCTCGTCGCGCTGGACCGGAATCCGGACCAGAAGCAGCGGCTGATCGACAACCCCGACCTGATCAAGACCGCGGTCGAGGAGATGTTGCGCTACGAGAGCTCGAACCAGCTCGGCAACCGCATGACGACCGAACCGGTCGAGCTCGGCGGCGTCATGCTCGAGGCCGGCACGTCGGTGACGCTGTGCATTGGCGCTGCCAACCGCGACCCCGTGCAGTTTACCGACCCCGAGCGCTTCGACGTTGCCCGCACGGCGAACCGGCATCTCGCCTTCGCCACCGGCGCGCATCAATGCGCCGGCATGGCGCTGGCGCGGCTGGAGGGGGCGATTGCGATCTCGCGCTTCCTGGCGCGCTTCCCGGACTATGCCGTCAACGGCCAGCCGGTGCGTGGCGGACGGGTGCGGTTCCGCGGGTTCTTGAGCGTGCCCTGTGCGATCGGGTGAGGCCTCGAAACAAAAAGGTCGAAAACAACCCCATGCACAGTAGAGTGTGGATCGGCGAGCGATGCCCTGTGGCCACGCAGAAGCATCTGACATTTCGGGCAAATCAGGCCGCGCCGCGCCACCGGGCGCATCAAGGCTTCCGAGCGGGCAGACTGCTACCCACATCAGTTTGAGCGCAGCCGGGCCGTCGGTTGACACCGGCGCAGCAAGGAGTGATGACAGATGAGCTCCTCGGTCATTGATTTCGTCGCAACAGAAGCACGCTTTGGCGCCCGTAATTACGAGCCGATCGGGGTCGTCCTGTCGCGCGGCGAAGGCGTCTGGGTCTGGGATACCGAAGGCAACCGCTATCTCGATTGCCTCTCGGCCTATTCGGCGGTCAGCCAGGGGCACTGCCACCCCAAGATCCTGGCGGCGATGGTCGAACAGGCACACAGGCTGACGCTCACCTCGCGCGCCTTCCACAACGACCAGCTCGCCTTGTTCTACGAGGAGATCGCGGCGCTCACCGGCTCCCACAAGGTGCTGCCGATGAACAGCGGCGCCGAGGCGGTCGAAAGCGCGATCAAGTCGGTGCGCAAATGGGGCTACGAGGTGAAGGGCGTGCCCGACGGTCAGGCCGAGATCATCGTCTGCGCCAACAATTTCCACGGACGCACGCTGGGCATCGTCGGCTTTTCAACCGACCCCGAGACACGCACACATTTCGGGCCGTTCGCGCCGGGCTTCAAGATCATCCCGTTCGGCGACGCCGCGGCGCTGGAGGAGGCAATCACTCCAAACACCGTCGCCTTTCTGGTCGAGCCGATCCAGGGCGAAGCCGGCGTCATCATTCCTCCAGCCGGCTATTTCACGAAGGTACGAGAGCTCTGCACCGCCAACAATGTGATGCTGGTGCTGGACGAGATCCAGACCGGGCTCGGCCGCACCGGCAAGCTGCTCGCCGAACAGCACGAGGGAATCGAGGCGGACGTGACGCTGCTCGGCAAGGCCCTGTCCGGCGGCTTCTATCCGGTGTCGGCCGTGCTCTCGAACAACGACGTGCTCGGGACCTTGAGACCCGGGCAGCACGGTTCGACCTTCGGCGGCAACCCGCTTGCCTGCGCGGTGGCGCGCGCGGCGCTGCGCGTGCTGGTCGAGGAAGGCATGATCGAGAACGCGGCGAGGCAAGGCGCGCGCTTTCTGGAAGGCCTGAAAGACATTCGTGCCAACACGATCCGCGACGTCCGCGGGCGCGGCTTGATGCTGGCGGTCGAGCTGCATCCCGAGGCCGGGCGCGCACGCCGCTACTGCGAGGCACTCCAGGGCAAGGGCATCCTCGCCAAGGATACCCACGAGCACACGATCCGGATCGCCCCGCCGCTGGTGGTCACCAGTGATGAGGTCGACTGGGCGCTGGAGCGGCTCGCCACCACCCTGACGCAGGATTTCGCTTGAGCCTGCCTGCGTCGGACGAGGATGGCCGCCAGATCCGGAAAGAGCCTGGAAGCAGCCGCTTTCACATTTTCAGTTTGAGCAATCGCTGAACTCGCACAACTTTTTCTTGATCACGGATAGAACCCGCTCGGCGAACGGCAGCCCGCCCATCGCGCGGTAATCGGCGAAATTCGCGCCGACCGTTATTCTTGGTGTAATTCGAGCGTAGTAAGCGCAGAACAATGTCGGCCGCGGTGGCTCGCCACCGCTCACTTTGCACCCGCTGATCTTGTAAAGGCCGTTCGGCGACTCCACCCTCACAATTCCATCTTCATCGACCGGCATTCCTGGCTTCCAGGCCTCCGGCCGCGGAGGAGGCTTCTCATATTGAGTGAATCCTGGCTCACGCTTCGTCGGAGCGTAATAAACGTTGAAGTAGGCGTATAATCGCCGGTCAACGCCATCCGGGTCGGAGTTGGCAATCCGGCGTTCGGCGATCGCCAGCGGCTCGCCTGTGTCGTGCGCGAGAAAGAGCACCAGAGCATCTACATCGGTCGCCACATCCGGCATCGTTTTCGGTGTCGGCCATTTGTAAGGCAACGCGAATTTGATATAGGCGCGCGGAATCACCATGTCCGGCGGGAGTTTGACTCCGGGCACCGGCTCCATTCGCTTGAAGGTGATCTTCACGGGAGTCATGTCCGTGCTCCAATAACTCCAAAGACCCTGCCCGCGCGGCGCTGGTGGCCTTTCGCAGGACGCAAGCGCGAAGACGATCGCGCATGCGGTGAACACCCGCGTCATGGCGCCGGCGAATTTCATTTACGGGTCTCCTCGGCTGTCTTCCCCTCCGCCTCCCCCACCGGCCGCACCTTGCACCGCACTCTCTCTGCGATGAGCAGTCGCGCCGTGATCCGAGCCGCTCCCGGCTTGATCGGAGTAGTCAACCTGAAGCATCGGCCTTCCCACGACAGGATTACTCAGGGATTTTCAGGCATGGACCAATAAAATGGCGGTTACGACAATTGCAGTTTCAGGTTGTTGCCTAACGATTGCTTGCCCAGCACTGAAGAAAATGAGGGGAATTCCTTCTGCCGCGTTAGCCCCCTCGGGTAGCACGAACGCCGTGTCCGCCTTGGGGCCAGAAGCTGACGTTATGGGGGGTGCCTGCTACAATGGGCAATCCAGACGGCACGGTTGATGGTTTGATGATCGTGAAGCAGGGCGATGTGGACAGAAATCTCAAGAGCGTCGTTCATTACTATTCCGATAGTCGGAATATTATCCGCGCTGCTATGCATCGAACGGCCTATTCGACGTATAAGTTGGTTGGAAGTCGTTTCGACGGCGCGAATTTTCCTTGGTTCTACACGGCGCTGCAAAGCCCCTGGTACGCAAAACAATTTTGGGGACAGGACGATATTGCTCTGGCGCTCCCTGACGACTTGAAAACGATGGTCACTCGCGCGAGAAACCGGATTAAATACGGAATAGCGACAATCATTTTGTGGACCATCTTTGCTCTCTCCGTCGGAGACATAGCAGCCCATTTTCAGAGCGGCAGATAGCCGACCCTCATCGTAGCTCCGGATCCTTTCGACGACCCACATAGCGAAATGTACCGCCGCGCTAAGCAGCGAGCAGAAGGCGCGCCTTCAACACGCTGCAACAGGTCGCAAGCCCGTGAGGGTAGCGCGCGTGGGACCTACACCACCGTCCGATACCGTTCGATGCAGGTGCGCAGCATCTCGTCCACCGACTTGTCCCACCAGTCGTTGCAGAAGATCGCGATCTCCGAGAAGCCGGCGTAGCCCTGCCAGGTCTTCCGACGTCAGCACCCTGTCCGCAATTGGGCTCAAGCTGTATAGCCGCTCGAGATCGACCGGGCGCTCGAGCGGTTCGCCACGACCCTGACGCGGGACTTCTCTTGAGGCTGCCTGCTCTTGAGGCCGCATGCGTCGGAAGACCGCAATACCGGCTGCGGCCAACAACGAGTTAGCGACCCGGCTAGAACCGGACTCGTGCGGCGCAGCGAATAGTGAAGCATGGTCCCAAGCAAAACTCTGCATGATCCCGGCAACCGGATGAATGGGGTGCGTGGAACCTATCGGAGCGACGGGCGTTTGTCCGCGAATGAGCAGCGCCGTGCCCGGCGCAGCAAGCGCCGAGCGGAGGCGCTGAGCTGCGCGGATCGGAGTAATGCTCATGAGACTCACTCTTTCAGTCATCAAAGCTGACGTTGGCTCCGTTGGCGGCCATACGAAACCGTCTTCACGCATGATCGCAGCTGTGGAGGGCGAGGTTGCCAAGGCGATCTGCAATGGTCTGCTGATCGACGGTTTCATCTGCCACACCGGCGACGACATTGCGATCATCATGACGCACACACGGGGCGAAGGAAGCCCCGAGGTCCATCAACTCGCCTGGAAGGCGTTCCTCGCGGCCACCTCGGTCGCGAAAACCTCCGGGCTCTATGGCGCTGGCCAGGATCTTCTCGCCGACGCGCCTTCCGGGAACATTCGCGGCGCCGGCCCAGGCGTCGCCGAGCTCAGCTTCGACCACAGCCTCTCCGGCGTGCGACCCGCGGAGTCGTTCATGGTGTTCGCGGCCGACAAATGCGGCCCCGGCGCCTACAACCTGCCGCTCTATCTCGCCTTTGCCGACCCCATGTACTGCGCCGGGCTGATGCTGCCTCCGATGATCAAGGGCTTCCGTTTCCATGTCATCGACATGGACAACACAGCCGGCGACAGCCTACTCGAGCTCGACGCACCCGCCGACAGCTACCACATTGCCGCCCTGCTTCGCGACAACGAGCGCTTCGGCATCGATCGCATCATTTCTCGAACTCATGGCGAGGTCGTCGTGGCCGTTTCGGCACAGCGCCTCCACGCGATCGCAGGCAAGTACACCGGCAAGGATGATCCAGTCGCGATCGTCAGGAACCAGGGGATTTTCCCAGCTCCGGAGGAAATAGTCTCGCCGTTCGCCAAAGCGCACTTCGTGGGCGGCGATGCACGCGGCTCGCATGTGATGCCGCTCATGCCGGTGCCACTCAACACGTCCGTTACGGGCATGTACTGCCTACCGATCGTTTCTTGCGTCGGCTTTTCGATCGACAGGGAAGGCCGCTTTGCCGAGTCCTACACCGATTTCTTCGACAACCCGGCATGGGATGAGGTCCGCCGGCGCGCCCAGCGCAAGGCCATCGAGATGCGCAGCCAAGGCTGGTCTGGCGCCGCCATGCTACCCTATTCCGAACTGGAATATGGCGGCTTCCGCGACACCGTGTCCGGACTGCTGAAGCGTTTTCGACTGCGCGACGACCGCAAGCCGGAAGCGGCCGAGTAGCGACCGCCTCCAACCAGAAACCGGAGCGACGTTCACCGTTCAATCGACAGATGCAGGCGCTATGACGACATGCCGATCCGGGAGGTGGATATGGCCAAAAAACGCATCGGCATTCTCACGGGCGGCGGCGACGTCGCCGGCCTCAATGCAGTCATCAAGAGCGTGACTTATCGCGGCAGTGAGGACGACATCGAGGTTGTCGGCCTGCGCCGTGGTTGGGAGGCCCTCACGCACCTGAACCTCGACGACCCAAACAGCAGGTCCCACTACGTCATCCCGCTGAATCGTGAAAACACTCGAACCATCGACCGGCGCGGCGGCACCGTGCTGCACTCGAGCCGCCTCAATCCCTCCAAAATACAAAACCTGCCCGATCATCTCGTCGGCAACGATGTTCCGGTCTCGCTGAGCACCAACGGCGGCATTGCGACAAAGACGTGGGACCTCACCAGCCGGGTGCTCGCTAACCTTTCGGGACTTGGCATCGAACACCTGATCGCCATCGGCGGCGACGACACGCTCAGTTATGCGGCCAAGCTCAACGAACTCGGCGTCAAGATCATCGCCATCCCGAAGACGATGGACAATGACGTCCGCAACACCGAGTACTGCATCGGCTTCTCGACCGCGATCACCCGCGCCAGCGATGCCATCCAGCGGCAGCGCACCACCGTCGGCTCGCACGAGCGAATTGGCATTTTCCGCGTCTTTGGCCGGGATGCCGGATTTACGGCACTCTACACCGCGTATGCCACCTCGATACGATGCGTCATACCGGAGTATAAGGTCGACCTCGACAAGCTGATCCAGTTGCTCATCGAGGACAAGCGGGCCAATCCAAGCAACTACGCGCTGATCGTGCTCAGCGAGGGAGCTCAGTGGCAAGGCTACAAGCTGCGGGAATACGGCGAGCCTGACGCCTACGGTCACCGCAAGAAGGCCAACGTGGCGGAATCGCTTGCCGACGAGATCAAGCAGCGCACCGGCGAGGAGACGATCACCTCCGATCTCACCTACGATCTGCGATCGGGCGATCCGGACTTCATCGACAAGCTTGTGGCCCTGACTTTCGGTAACATGGCCTACGATGCCATGCTGGAGAGCAAGACCGGCCTCATGTCGGCGCTGGTCGAGGGCCGCTACGACCTCGTGCCCATCCCTGACGCCAAGCTCGGTCCGCGCAAATTGGACGTTGCGAGCAGCTACAACACGGAGCGCTACCGCCCCATCTACGCCAACAAGCAGGGGCTGCCGATCTTTCTCAACCGCGCGTCTTAGCGTGCCGGACCGGGCGAGCCAGCAGTAAGTCCGACCAATGTCCGTTCTGCCGCTGAAAGCGGACGTCAATGCAGAGGGCTCACGCTGACGGCCGTCTGAAATCGACTGGGCGCTGGAGCGGCTTGCTGCCACCCTGACGCAGGATTTCGCTTGAGGCTGGCCTGCGTCGGAAGACCGCATGCCGGCGGCGGCCGACAACGAACGATTCCGCCACCCGCGCGTTGAAAGTCGTGGGCAATTACGAGCTGGGAGCGACGATCATGCTTCCGCGTGGCGTTGGCCTGACGGCTGTCTTGGTCGGTGTCTCGATGCTGGCGACCAGCGTCGGCGCGTTCGCCCAAGGACCCGGCCAGGGACATGGAAGGGGCGGGCCAGGCGCGGCGCCGGCAGCACGGCCAGCAGCACCACCGGCCATGCCCCGTCCGGCAGCCCCACCGCCGATGGCACGTCCCGCCGCGCCGGCATTCCATCCCCCGGCCATGCCGCAGCGACCGGCCATGGCGCCACATCCTGTGCCGCATATCGCCTCGCCGCCGCCGCGTCCGGCTCCCCACTTCGCTGCACCACCGCCGCGGGCGGCCCCGCACATCGCAGCGCCGCGGCCTGAATTTCATCGGACACCGGCAGCTCCGCAACGTCCGGCCATGACGGCGCGGCCGACGCCGCATATCGCCGCCCCTTCACGCCCCAGCGCACCGGCCGCCGCGGGCGAGCAGCTGTCGCGACGGGACCAGATCGATCAGCGCGCGCAACGGCATCAGCAGCAGATCGAGCAGCGCCAGCAGATGGTGCAGCAGCGGCAGCGCGAGATGCTGTCGCGCCAGACGACGGAACGCCAGACCCGCATTGATCGCCTGCAGCAGCGCGTGCAGCAACTCCAGTCGCAGAAACCGGAAGGCGCCCGGGCGCTGCGCGAGCAGCAACGGACACTCCAGACGCAGAACCGCTTGCTTGACCGTGAGCAGCGCGCTCAGCAAAGCGATCTGGCACGCCAACAGCGACTTGGACTGCAAGCTCCGACCGGGCGGGCGCCGGCGATTGCGGCCGCCGCGCAGGCCACCCAGCGCGGGCGGTTTGCCGAGCGCTTCCGCGACCAGGCGCCTGCGCAGGCCCAGGCGGCGCTCACCACCCGCCAGAGCGGCTGGGCTCCCCGGCAGGCCTGGCGACATCGCCATCCCGCGGTGTTCGTCGCTTGGCTTGGGCCCGTGTTCTGGCCTTATGCCTATTCCGACATCTTCGACTACACGTTCTGGTCCTATGCCTACGAGCCCGGCTATTGGGCGTACGCGTATGACGACTTCGTCGACACCGTGTTCTGGGGTGGTGACGACCCCTATTCCGCCTATGCCAGCATCAATCCGCAGGACTACCCGCCAGCCGGCGGCGGCGGCCGCGTTCGCCAGCGCGCCAGCGTGAGCCCGCAAACGCTACAGCAATTGTGCGGCACACCGGACAAGGGCGTGACCGCCTGGCCGCTTGCCGACATCGCGCGGGCCGTGCGCCCGACACCGGAGCAACGCGCACTGCTCGACGAGCTGAAGACCGCGGCGGCCAAGGCCGCCGGTGTGTTCAAGGACTCTTGCGCGGAGACCTATGCACTGACTCCGCCTGGCCGCCTGCGCGCGATGATGAACCGCGTCAGCGCGACGCTGGAAGCCGTCAAGATCGTACGGCCGGCACTGGAGACTTTCTACAACTCGCTCAGTGACGAGCAGCAGGCCAGCTTCAACGCGCTCGGTCCCAATGTCGGCGAGCGCTCGCCGCAACAGCAAGCCAACGCCGAGGGCTGCGGCGATCCGAAATCCGGCCTGACCCAGTTGCCGATCCAAAGGATCGAGGCTGTGCTCCACCCCGCCGGCAAGCAGAAGGAGGCGCTCGACCGCCTCAGCGAAGCGACAGCCAAGGGTGTTGAAGGCCTGCAGGCGGCCTGTCCAAACGATGTGCCCCTGACGCCGGTCGGACGGCTGGAGGCGATGCAGCGCCGGCTCGAGGCCATGCTGACGGCCGCCAAGCTGGTCGAACCTGCCCTCGACGAGTTCTATGCCACGCTGAGCAGCGAGCAGAAGGCGCGCTTCAACACGCTGCAACAGGTCGCAGGTCAATGAAGGGACGCGTTCACTCGTTGCGGCCTCGTTCTGATCCCACGCGGAAATCGTTTTCTGCCGGCATCATTGGTGCTTGTGATCGCTTGAGGCTGCTCTAAGGCGCGATGAGATCAGGATGAATCGTCATCGCGCTTTGGGATGTTTGAGCACGATCTTTTCGGAAAACCGCTGCGTACCTTGCGCTAGCGCGGCCCTCCGGGTCCGGATCATGCTCTGTCTCATTCGAGCCAATGAGGTTGCGTCGTTGCAAGTGAGTTGCATTGCTGGAAGTGAGAAGACAACTCGAGATCGGCCAGGTGATCCCAGTATTCTGCTTCGGCGAGCAGCTTCCATTTGTTCATGCTGTTTTATGCGGCCTGTTGGCGGCACAGTGAGCTCATCGCACGCAAGCGTCGCACCTTCTCCACTGCGGACCTCCTCCCTTCGCACTTGCTTGTCTGCAAGCGCATTTGTGTTGTCACAGCTTCGCAGATCGAATTGACGAGTGATAGTCCGGTGTTTGACGGTAAATCTATGATAGCGCAATCGTCTGACTTTTAAGTCGCGCGCCCGGACTTGAAACCATTTAGGCCCGACACATTGAATTCCACGATCGTCCTTGGCGTTTCTTTCGCTGCAATAAAGCACGCGGAGGCTTTCGGCAGAGGTCCCCGGCCCTTTCGCGCCGATCACAACAATGGCCCCGACGATTGCGCGCCGGGGCCATTCGAGATCAACAGGCAAGGGTACATCCGCCGCGTCTGCTGATCGTTGATGCCACTGATCACCACATCCAATCTGGCGCAGACTGTGACGAGGCTGCGGCATCGAGATGACGATATTCTGCCTGGGACTGATCGCCGTCCACCGCATCATTGGTGGTACTCCGACCGGCTAGCTGCTTCGCCAGCTAGAGGGGCCGTGCCGCCGGCGGCCAAGCCGGTCGAAGGCGCGCTGCAACAGGTCGCAAGCCCGCGGGCCGGGCGCACTTGTGGTAACCAGGGGCGTGAACTCACAAACGCTGCCGCGGATCAGCGCGCCGATATCTGCTCTACGCCCGACAGCGGCGGAATAGCGGACATCCCTCAACCGGCGCTTGGGGCCAGCAGCTGACATGGCGCGCCACGCGATGTTCGACGGATTTCGCTGGACACCGGCACGCCAACGTCCGGCCAGACCCCCGAGGAAAGGACGCCCGGCCGGATTGCTGAGGCATCAGTTGTTCGCGCCGGCGCGCGCGTGCCGAATGACCTGATGCTCGTCGCTGGTGAGCTGCACCGGCCCGACCTTGAAGGTGAGCTTGTCGAGCTTGCCGGTGAAGCGGAACGGCACCTGATAGTCCTTGTCGTCAACGGGGGTACGGGTATCGACACCCACGTCGAAGGTTTCCTCGATGGCAATGATGAACGGAATGGTGTGCGGGATTTTGTTGTTGGCGACCTCCTTGCCGTCCACCTTCAGAACGCCCGTGCCGCCCTTGCCGAAGCCAGGTCCATCGTATCTGAAGTCGAACACGATGGTGTGCTTGCCGGGTGCGAGCGCATTCGGGCCTTCCCACCGGAAGCGTTCCAGGTCGAGGAAGTTGTAGAGAAATACTGGCTTGCCCTTGAGCAGATACAGGCCGTAGCCGCCGAAGCGTCCCCCTTCAGTGACGATCATCCCTTCGCTGCCGTCCTGTGAGCCCGCACGCCCAACGGTCGAACCAGCACTGCCCGGAATGTCCACTTCGGCGGTGATCGTATAAGACCTGTTCAGGATGCTGGGCGCATCGCTCTCGGGCAAGCCTGATAACTCGCCCGAGTAAGTGAAGGCGTTCCGACCGGCGGTCGCACTTGGCCTTGGTGCGATGATGCGCGGAAGCACCGAGTTGTCCAGCGGAAACACATTGTACTTCGTCGCCTCGACCATAAACAGCTCCTGCAGCTCGCGCAGCTTGTCTGGCATCTTCGCCGCAAGGTCGTTGCTCTCCGAGTAATCCTCGGCAATGTTGTAGAGCTCCCACTTGTAGCCATTGACCACGTCCGTGGGCAGCTTGGCGGTGCCCAGGAGCCATGGCGGTGCAGGTGGCGTTGTCGCCGCGATCCAACCGTCGTGATAGATCGCGCGATTGGCGAACATCTCGAAATACTGCGTTGTTCGCGCCGACGGCACGTTGGCGCTCGACTTGTCGAAGGTGTAGCTCATGCTGACACCTTCAATGGGCTTCTGCGCGATGCCGTTGACCATCACCGGCGCGGGAATGCCGGTTGCCTCAAGGATCGTCGGTACGATGTCGATCATGTGGTGGAACTGGGTGCGGATGCCGCCCGTATCCTTGATGCGGTTCGGCCAACAGATCGCCATGCCCTGACGGGTGCCACCGAAATGCGACGCCACTTGTTTCGTCCATTTGAACGGAGTGTCGAAGGCCCATGACCAGGCCACCGACATGTGCGGATAGGTGGCGGCTGACCCCCAAGCGTCGTATGCCTTCAATTGATCGGCGATCGGCAGGTCCAAGATACCATTGTAGGCGGTGTATTGGTTGGGTGTGCCGACCGTTGTGCCTTCTGCACTCGTGCCATTGTCACCGCTGATATATATGATCAGCGTGTCGTCCAGCTTGCCTTGGTCCTGGACTTCCTGGATCACGCGGCCGATCTCATGGTCGGTGTAGGCAGCGTAACCGGCGAATACCTCCGCTTGCCGCGCGAACAGCTTTTTTTCGTCGGCTGTCAGCGTGTCCCACTTTTTCAGATCATCCGGCCAAGGCGTGAGTTGGGTGTTCGCCGGGATGACGCCAAGCCGCTTTTGATTGGCAAAGATCTGCTCGCGAAGTTCGTTCCAGCCCATGTCGAACTTGCCCTTGAACTTGTCGATCCATTCCTTGGTCGGCTGATGCGGCGAATGGGTGCCGCCGGGCACGTAATAGAGGAAGAACGGCTGATCCGGATTGGCCGCATTGAGCTGTCGCAGGTGGGCGATCGCATCGTCGGCCATGTCCGTGGTCAGATTGTAGGTGGAGTTTCCGACCCAGGGGAAAACCTGGGTGGTGTTCCGGAACAGATATGGCGTCCACTGGTTGCTCTCGCCGCCCATGAAGCCATAGAAGTAGTCGAAGCCCATGCCGATGGGCCATTGATCGAACGGCCCCGTCACACCGTACTGATAACTCGGCGTGTTGTGGTTCTTGCCAAACCAGGACGTGGCGTAGCCGTTCTGTTTGAGGATCGTGCCAATGGTGGCACTCTCAGGTCCGATGATGCTGTCGTAACCCGGATAGCCCGTCGATTGCTCCGAGATGATGCCGAACCCCACGGAGTGGTGATTGCGGCCGGTGATCAGCGCCGCCCGCGTCGGCGAGCAAAGGGCCGTGGAGTGGAACTGAGTGTAGCGCAGCCCCATTTGCGCAATGCGATCCATTGCAGGTGTCGGGACGACGCCACCAAACGTCCCCGAAACGCCGTAGCCTTGGTCGTCGGTCATGATCAGGAGAACGTTGGGCGCACCCTTGGGCGGCACCACGCGGGCGGGCCAATACGGTTTTGACTGGCTGGCTTGAAGGTTGATGTCGCCGCCGAACTTCGGTGGCGGTGGCGGAAGATACTTTCCGTCTATCGTCGTGGTGGCCCCGGGTGAGCCCGGCGTGCCGGTGGTTTGCTGCGCGAGGCTGGTTGTTCCCAGTGCGCACAGCAAATAGGCGGCGCTGAGTGTGGTGCCGCAAAGCAGTAAGTTGCGGCGGTTTAGTAAACAGCTTTCTGGCTTTGAGTTATCGTCATCCTGACGGGTACGGGTCATTGGAAGCTCCCTTTCGGAAACGTCAGAACCCTGTGGACGCGCAACCGAGACACAACGCCGCAAAGCTTCCTTTGATCTAGATCAACTTGCCGCCCATGGGTCCGAAACGTCGGCTTCGAGTCATTTGCAGCGGTCAGCCTATCAGTCGGGCGGCGTCCGGCTTCCCTCAGACAGCAGACATGGCGATGGCTTTCGTGGTGTTCAGCTCAGGGCTAAGAGCTGCTCTCCGTGCTCCACCCGCAATCTACCAGTTTAGCGAACCGGCGGAACTTTCCCGATCGACTGCGTCCCCGCTGACTTCCGCTCGCGCGGGATGTTGATCGCGTTCAGTAACCGCGCGACGCCGATCATCATCAGCACTCCGGCAACACTAACCACGATCTGCATCGCAAGCCCCTCCGAAAGCTCGAGCAGCGTAAGGTGGCTGGCGAGCACCAGAAGGACGCCGAGACAATAGATCGGCAGCGAGTTCTCGCCACAGCACTTCGCGCAGCTCAGCACCGGCGTCGATAGCCTCTCCCAATTCCGCGGAATGAATCGTAGCGCCACAATTGCAAGAGCCATAAAATGCAGCAGCCGTATCGGACTGAGATTCGATTTATCCGGTGGAAATAGCAGGTCCCTCAAACTTTGCGAGACCAGCGGCTCGATGCTCCAACTCTGCGCAAGGACTAGGCCCAAAACCAGATAGAGAACAGCCAGAACAAGCGTCAAGCGCGACATCAGCCACGGCCGGAATTTCGTTCCCTCAATGACGCACCATGCGCCCAGCACGATCAGAAACTGCCAAGCCAGCGGATTGAAGAACCAGACGCCGTTGGGCCAGGCGGAAACTCTCCAACCAAAGACGTGCACGAGCGCGTAGATCAACAAGGACACCCCAAGCGTGACGTTCGGCGCTCGCAGCAGCAGCCATAGCAGCGGCGCGAACAGCACGTGAAAAATCACGAAAACCGGCAGGACGTCAGTGTTGACAGGCCGGTATTGCAGGATTGCGGCGTGCGCAAGCGTCGCGCCCGGACGTTCGAGCAGAATGCGCGTATTGCTCCCGTCGGCCAGATCATCGCTGCCCGCAAGGTAGACCAGGATGGCGCAAGCGAGCGTAAGCAGTAGAAACGCCGCGTAGATGTCCCATCCCCGGCGCAGCGAACGGCCGATCATGCCGCTCCAGCCCTCGCGCTCACGCGTCCTGCCATAGGCCAGCGCACAGGTCACGCCCGAGAGGAACATGAAGATCTCGGCGGCATCGCAGAGACCGTAGTTGCGCGGTGTCAGCCAGCTCCCGATGTTATTGGGAACATGATCGAGAAAGATCCACCATAACGCGATCCCGCGGCAGACATCGATACGCAGATCGCGGCCGTCCGCTCTGAACACCGGCGGAGCTTCGCCGAACAATCGCGTCGAGGTTTGAGTTCGATCGTCCATCTGTTGGCCCGCGCTCGCGCCTCATAAGGTCGATAACGCGCTCCAGCTACCCGATGGATGATGGGGGCTCCTTCGTCGCCCAGCTACTCCCTAGAGCGCCAGGGTCGGGAGGATCATCGTCCTCCCAAGGCGCTTCCAGGATTTTGTCGCCAACGCCCCGTATCAAGAGTTGCTTTCGCATTTCGGTGAAGCGGGCCCGGCAGTACTCGCGATAAAGCATGTCGAGTATGGTGGACATGATCGAACCTCTTCCTGATCACCACGGTCGCCGTCCCATGCGACAGATTTCGACCATTTCATCCGGCAGCTAAAAGGAACAGTGCCGGGAAGTGATTTGGGTCCGACGAACCTTAAAGGTGATGCAGCAATCAAGGCACGATAGGAAACCGGATCAGAGGACAGTGTTGTTCTGCGGAACTCGCGGGCCGATGAGCCCGATCAGTCGCGAGCAGTGCGATAAAGTTGGATCTGGTCTTGCAGCCAGGGATGTTTCAAACTGGATCCGATGGCAGCAATTTGAAATAGAGCCATTACAATCATCTCCTCTTAAAGGAGATATTTGCACGCGGCATTTGCAATCAAAAATTGCCGTAATTTTCTGGTCGCCACGTGAGCCAGTTCACATCAGCATCAATCACAGGTGAATGAGACTAGCAGACAAATGAAGTAGCTTCTTGGAATCCTGCGCACCTGAGGAGACGGTCGGTGCGCGAATTGCAAAATACGGATACCGGCAGCTGGCCTGCCGCAGCATTTTGACGCAGTGGCTTATCAAGGCTGGAGGTCCCCATGTCTACGGACGCAGCCAATTTCGTATCGCATCGATTCTCGACGCGCGAGCATCCGGAGCGGATGCGACTTCCACTATGGCGCGAGAGGTTTGTACGGGGAATAGTTCACGTCGATATCGAACCTCTAACGAACGGTCCGTTTCAAGCCGACGCAACATTGCAAGCGCTCCGGGGTCTACGCACGCTCGCACTGAAAGGCTCTCCCATGCGCTTCAAGCGCTTGCGGGCAAGCGTTGCTGACGGCGACGACTCGATCGGCCTCATCGTCTGTTTACCCGGCAAAAGCCGTTTGTCGCAGCGCGGCCGGGACATCGAGCTTTGCGCCGGCGACGCAACCTCGATTCTGCATTCGGAGCCCGCTACCGTCACCTATATCGACGGAATGCTATTTGGTCTGGCGGTACCCCGAGAGGCGCTTGCGCAGCGCGTGACAGACATCGAGAGCCTCGCCATGCGGTCCATTCCTCAGCGAAATGAACCACTCCGCCTCCTCATGGCCTATCTGAAGTCAGCATTTAAGGAGGGTGCTCTGGCCGCCCCCAAGCTGCGTGATGTGGTCGCAGCTCACACCTGTGATCTTGTTGCGCTCGCGGTCAGCGAGTGCGCTCCCTTGGGCGAGAGCGACGCGAGTGCGGTCGTGGCCGCGCGCCACAGCGCCGTACTCGACTACATCGCGGCACACTTTCAGAAGCCTGGGCTTAGCGTCGAGGAGGTCGCTCATCGCCAAGGCATTTCACCTCGCTATCTGCAGCGCCTGATGGCGTCATCAGGATCATCGTTCACCGGGCACGTGAATGAGCTACGTCTCCAACTTGCGTTCAAACTGTTGACCGAGGCGCGCGTCAACGCGCAGCTCATTTCCGATATCGCGCTGGAGGTAGGCTTCTCGGATGTTTCGCATTTCAATCGCCTGTTCCGAGCTCGCTTCGGCGATTCGCCGCGTGGGGTCCGTTACACCGGCAGGGATGCCGGCCGAGCCACCTGCCCCTGATCGGCGCGTGCGCGAGATCCCGCTAGCGAATGTCCGCATTGGGTCTTGGTTGTGTGCAAACGGATAGGTCGGACGCGGCGTGGTCGCCAATCATTGCAGGCGGCCGGTGCTGACGCATCGGATCGTCCAATGACCGGCCAAAGTGGGTATCGCGACGGGGTATTGCGGTTTTGGACGCGCTTTCCGGCCTTCAGGCGGCGCGGATGGCTGCAATCAGGCGCGGTTTGCCGACGATGTTCATCACCCGTGTGAGGTTATAGGCGAGAACATGCAGCGCCATCTCAGCGGCGACATTCCGTAGGCGCTTCATCAGGAAGTGGGTCGCACCCATACGGGCTTTGATCGTGCCGAAGGGATGCTCGACTGTCTCACGTCGCGTCCGCATGGCGTCAGGATTGGAATCGAGCCGTCGCTGGACCTCCTCGACCACATGCTCATGCTCCCAGCGCGTGATCCGGCGCTCCTTGGACGGCGTACATTGGCTCTTGATCGCGCAGCCTTGGCATGCCGCCGTCGACCAGTAACGGCGCAGCGTCATTCCATGCTCGATGTTGGTGAAGTGATAGGGCAGCAGCTGGCCCGATGGGCAGCGGTAGACATCCTCATCAGGCAGGTAGGCGAAGTCCTGTTTGCCGAACCGGCCCTCCGCCTTGGCGTTCGACGTCATGGGCTTGGGCAAGGTGACTGCAACGCCAGCCTCTTCGCAGGCCAATATCTCCTCTCCGTCGAAGTAGCCACGATCGGCGACCGCATCGAGTTTGTCCACTGCGAGCACTTCTTTGGCCTGCTTCGACATCCGAGCAAGCTGCCCACGGTCGTTGCCGACGTTTATGACCTCGTGCGTCACAATCAGATGGTGTTCGGTGTCCACCGCGACCTGGACGTTGTAGCCGACGACACCCGATCCGCGTCCGCTGGTGGCCATCGAACGGGCATCCGGATCGGTCAGCGATATCTGTTGATCCGGCGTGTTGCGCATCTGCGCATCAAGCACTTCCAGGCGGCTCATCTCCTGCTTCAGCCGAGCGATCTTTTCCTTGATCCTCGTCGTCTTGATGCTGATCGCTTCCGATGGCTCCTGCCGATCGGCGCTATCGAGTTGACGCAGATATCGACCGACGCTTTCCTCGATCTGCGCCATCCGCCTTGCCATCTTGGCATGCGTGAAGTTGCGGTCGCGGTTGTTCACCGCCTTGAACTTGCTGCCGTCGATTGCGACGCTTGCGGTCTGCAACAGGCCCATTTGCCGGCATAGTGCAACGAACTTCGCGCAAACCTTCCGGATCGCCGCGCCGTTATCCTTCCGGAAATCGGCGATCGTCTTGTGATCGGGAGCCAGGCGCCCAATCAGCCACATTACCTCGACATTGCGGCACGTCTCACGTTCCAGGCGGCGACTGGATTGCAGCCGATTGAGATAACCGTAGATGTAAAGCTTCAGAAGGACTGCCGGATGATAGGAGGGCCGGCCCGTCTCCTTGGCGATCACACGCTCAAACCCCATTCCATGCAGGTCGAGCGCCTCGACGAACACATCGATCACGTGGACCGCGTTGTCCTCGCCTACCCAATCCTCCAGACATTCCGGCAAGAGCGTCAGCTGGGATCTGTCCGCGCCTTCAACGAAGCGTCCCATCCGTATCCCCCATCAGGAAACGGAAGAATCCTAGCCGACTCGTGACTTTTCACACAGCCAGGGTCAAAACCAGTAACGCTCAACCCGAGCAGATGCTTTCCGCTCGGCCATCAGCTGCTGACGTTGCCTCAATGAGTACACGCCCTTCTGTAATGGGCCCGATGATGTCAAGCCTCCCGAGTGAACGCCACGCCGCCGAGCTCATGCTTCTGTTCGTGGTCGACGCCTGGCCGCCACATCATGCTGTCAGAGGGAGCGGTGAGCCTATCTAGATACGCGTGGTTCGTCGGACGACGCCACTGGGCGTGTAACGGCTTCACCGCATCCACCGTCCCGGCGACGGGACTTCGGGCACCGGGCTTCAGTTCATCCCGGTTGCGTTCTTGATCTCCTCCACGTCTTCTATGCTGCGATTGAGCCCGCTTCGGCCCATCGGTAAGTCGTGCCATCGACCCAGATCCGATGCAGGATCACTGCGAGCTTGCGTGCCAAGGCGACCTTTGCGCGCTTCGAGCCTCTCCGCTTGGCGACGTCCATCCCCCAGCGTTTGAGTTTTGAGAACCGCGTGATGCGCGATAGCAGAACGTTGGCGGCTTCATACAAGGCCGTCCGCACCGTCTCATCGCCGGCCAGCGTGATTCCGCCCGTGACGTCCTTTTCTCCCGATTGATATTTCTTTGGCGTGAGCCCGAACAGCGCGCCTGCTGCCTTTGACTTTACAATGCGATGAGGATCATCAATCGCCGATTTGTAGGTGATGGCCACCAGGGGACCAACGCCTGGTACTGTCATAAGCCGGCGGCAGACTGCATCATCACGCACAATTGCCAGCACAGCCTTGTGTAGTCTTCCGTATTCTGCCTTCAGGGCCGATCGTGCCGAAAGCATCGCACCAGCAATGCGCTCCAATGTCGCCTGGCCTGCAACCAACTCTCGAATCCGCGCTTCGAAATTCCTTCGCGTCACCGGGCCAACCTTCAGACCGAAGCCGCGCAAAATCCCTCGGATACTTAATTCTACATCGATCAGCCGCCCGAGAAGCTGTTTGCGTGCGATCAGGAGTGCCCGGATCTCTTGCGCATCAACCGACTTTGCGTGTACCTGCCGAAACCATCCCATCCGGATCAACTGGGCGATCCCGCGGGCATCCTTGCGATCCGTCTTGACCGTCATTGCAGATAATGCGGCCTTCACGTGCCGCGTTTCCAGCAGAACTGTTTCAAATCCTGCACCTTTCAGGCCTGCATGCAGCCATTGCGACAGCGGCCCAGCCTCCAGCCCGATCCGCTTCACTGCAAAGCCGAGCGTCTCAAAAAACTCAACTAAGGCGTCGGGTTCGCTTGCGACCTTCGCTTCCTTCAGGATCTTACCCTGGGCGTCCACAACACACACGCTCGACAGTTCCAATGACACGTCGATTCCGGCATAATTCTCCACGGCTGTCCTCCGTCTCCAGATGCTTGGGGCCGACTCAAGTCGTGACCCCGTTTCATCATCTATCGGGGGACAGCCACCATCATGACCCCTTGCTCCGGAGCCGGGCCCATTACCGCATCTAGACCACCGTCTTGTGCCGCGCGATGCAGGTGCGCAGCACCTCGTCCATCGGCTTGCCCCACCAGTCGTTGGAGAAGATTTCGATCTCCGAATAACCGGCAAACCCCTGCGCTTCGACGGCAGCGCGGGCCGATTTGATGTCGATCACGCCATCGCCCATCATGCCGCGGTCGTTGAGGATGTCCTTGGTCGGCACCAGCCAGTCGCAGACATGGAATGCGAGCAGGCGATCCTTGCCGGCGCGCGCGATCTGGCCCATCAGCTCCGGGTCCCACCAGATGTGATAGACGTCGAGCGCGACGCCGAGCATGCCGCTGCGGCCGGGATCGAGCCGGTCGCAGATGTCGAGCGCCTGCTTTGTCGTGTTCACGCAGGCCCGGTCGGCGGCATAGGCCGGATGCAAGGGCTCGATCGCCAGCGGCAGCTTTGCCTGCCGGGCGTAGTCGAGCATATCGGCAAGAGCTTCCTCGACCTGCCCGCGCGCGGCCACGATGTTCTTCGAGGCCTCGCTGCCCGGCCGCGAATATTGCGGCAGGCCGCCGACGACGAGGACGATGCAGGAGGCCCCCAGCGCCTTGGCTTCATCGACGCAGCGCCGGTTATCGTCACGCACCTCGCCCCGGCGCGAGGCGTCCGAGGTGAACATGCCGCCGCGGCAATAGCCTGAGAGATCGAGGCCGGCATCGCGCACCGCGCGCGCGGCGCGGTCGAGACCAACGGCAGCGACCTGGTCGCGCCAGGGATCGATGGCGCGAATGCCATGCCTGGCACAGGCATCGATGATCTCGACGAGGTTACCCTGCTTGCGGACGGTCGCCGTGTTCAGCGACAGCCAGCGATGGTCGAACGAGAAATCACGCATCAGGATTCGATACCGTGGGTAGCGAGCACGGTCTTCATCCGCTGCGTCGCAAGTTCGGGATTGGCCAGCAGGCCGGCCTTGTCGGCGAGGCGGAACAGCTCGGCCAGATGCAACGTGGAACGCGTGCTCTCCTGACCACCGACCATGGTGAAATGATCCTGGTGGCCGTTGAGATACGCCATGAACACGACGCCGGTCTTGTAGAAGCGCGTCGGCGCCTTGAAGATGTGGCGTGACAGCGGCACCGTCGGGCCCAGCACATCGTGGAAGCCGGCTTCGTCGCCGGACGCGAGCCGCGACAGCGCGTAGGATGCCGCCGGCGCGATGGCATCGAAGATACCGAGCAGCGCGTGCGAAAAACCTTGGCTGTCGCCGGCGATCAGCTCCGCGTAGTTGAAGTCGTCGCCGGTATACATCTTGATGCGCTTGTCCAGGCGCCGGCGCATGTCGATCTCGCGCTGCTTGTCGAGCAGCGAGACCTTGACGCCGTCGACCTTGGCGGCGTTGTTGTTGATGATGGCCACCGCAATGTCCATCGCCTTGTCGAGATCCCCGGTGCCCCAATATCCGGTCAGCGCTGGATCGAACATGTCACCGAGCCAGTGGATGATCACGGGTTCACGAACCTGCGACAGTACGCGGTTGTAGACCTTGGCGTAGTCGTCGGCGCTGCGGCCGAGTTTTGCCAACGCGCGCGAGGCCATCAGGATGATGCGGCCGCCGACCTTCTCGACGGCCGAGAGCTGCTCCTCATAGGCCCGGATCACGTCGTCGAGGCTCTTGGCATCGTCCACTGCGAGGTGATCGGTGCCGGCGCCGGAGAACACCAGCGCATTGCGCCGCTTGGCGGCCGCGACCGAGCGCGTGATCAGCTCCAGCGAGGTCGGCCAGTCCAGGCCCATGCCACGCTGCGCGGTGTCCATGGCTTCGGCGACGCCGAGGCCGAGGTCCCAGACATGCTCGCGGAAGGCGATGGTCTTGTCCCAGTCGACTGCGGCGGAGAGCCAGGGATCGTTGTCGGCGAAGGGATCGGCCACCGTATGCACGGCCGAGAAGGCGATGCGGTTCAGCGGGCCCTCGAGCTTTGCGGGAAACGTGCGCGAGGCCGCGAGCCGATAGGTCTCGATCGAGCGATCGGCCTTCGGCAGCTTGAGCGATAGGGATGACATTGGCTGGACGGGCTTGTTCATGATTTCAGACCTCTCCCCGTCATTGCGAGGAGCGAAGCGACGAAGCAATCCAGACTGCCTCTGAGGAAAGACTCTGGATTGCTTCGCTTCGCTCGCAATGACGGCTCAACAGACACTTATCCAATCAACCTCAGGCCTTGATCGGGGCGACGTCGATCCAGCGCCGCTCCTTCCAGCTCTTCAGCGCGCATTCGGCGAGCTGAACACCCTTGGCGCCTTCGAGCAGCGTGAACTTGTAAGGAGCGCCCTCATAGACGTGGCGGATGAACATCTCCCACTGCTCCTTGAAGCCGTTATCGTAGCTGACGTTGTCGGGCATCTTCTGCCAGTCGCCGTAGAAATCGTGCAGCCGCTTCTCGTCGGGATTCCACACCGGCCGCGGCGTTGCCTGCCGCGCCTGGATCATGCAGTCGGTGAGGCCCGCAACTGCCGAGCCCAGCGTGCCATCGACCTGGAAGGTGACGAGGTCGTCGCGATAGACGCGCGTCACCCAGGACATGTTGATGTGGGCGATGACGCCGCCCTTGAGCTGGAACGTCGCGTAGGCGGAATCGTCCGCGGTCGCCTTGTACTTCTTGCCCTGCTCGTCGTAGCGCTCGGGAATGTCGGTGTTGCCGATGCACATCACGCTCTCGACCTCGCCGAAGAGATTGTCGAGCACGTAGCGCCAGTGGCAGACCATGTCGAGGATGATGCCGCCGCCATCCTCGCTGCGGTAGTTCCAGGACGGCCGCTGCGCCTCCTGCCAGCCGCCTTCGAACACCCAATAGCCGAACTCGCCGCGCACCGAGAGGATGCGGCCGAAGAAGCCGGAGTCGCGCAAGAAGGCGATCTTCTTCAGGCCAGGCAGGAACAGCTTGTCCTGCACCGTGCCGTGCTTGACGCCCTTGGCATTGGCAAGCTTCACGACCTCGACGGCTTCCTCGAAATTCGTCGCGATCGGCTTCTCGCAATAGACGTGCTTGCCGGCGTTGATCGCTTGGGTGAGCAGGCCCGGGCGCGCCTGCGTGGTCGCGGCGTCGAAGAACATGGTGTCGTTCTTGTCGGCGAGCGCCGCATCGAGGTCGGTGGTCCAGCGCGTGATGTTGTAGCGCTTGGCGAGCGCCTCGACCTTGTCGGCGCTGCGGCCGACCAGGATCGGATCGGGCATGATGCGGTCGCCGTTCTTCAGGCGGACGCCGCCCTGGTCGCGGATCGCGACGATCGAGCGGATCAGATGCTGGTTGAGCCCCATGCGGCCGGTGACGCCGTTCATGATGAGGCCGAGGCGTTGGGTGGTCATGCCAATTGCTCCTGAAGTGATCTTGGCTGTTCGAGCGGACGGAGCGCCGACCAGTCCGGATGGACCGACGTCGCAAAGCCCGTTGCATGAAGCGATCCCGTCAGGAGATCGCCGTCGTGAATCTTGAGCCGAATGCCGTGCCCGGCATCGGCATAGAGATCGGGATGCGCAGCGGCGAAGGCTTGCGCTTCGGCGGCGGGCGTCTCGCCAAAGCCGTCGACATAATGATGGCCGTTGCGCTCGGCATGGCTCACGCCAATGAAGGCACCGAGCGCGAGGTCCTGCTGCACGGCAAGGCCGGCCTGGCAGGTCAGGTCTTCGCCGGTGACGAAGAACCGCGCCCCACCCGCACTCCATTTCGCCGCGCGCGTCGCATTGACGATGGACTTGTAGAGCCCTTTGCAGGACTTTGAGGAGATGCCGCAATAGCCCAGCGCACGCGCCGCCGGGAAGGCATCGTAGGAATCGTCAGCCTCGTCGATGATGAAGCCGTATGCGGCGAGCGACCCCAACGGCGATTGCCGCGTGATGTCGCGCGGCATCGGCTGTTCGACATAGAGCAGGTGCGACGCGATCGGCCGCAATGCGGAATCACGATCGAGCCGGTCCATCAGCGCCCGCAGCGCAGCCAGGTCAGCGTATTGCTCGTTGGCGTCCAGCGTCACCTTGTATCCGCGCCCGGGCGTATCGAGTTCCGTGCCGATCCGCGCCAGCCGCGCCGCATCGGCCGCGGGATCGCCCGACAGCTTCAGCTTGAAATAACTCGCACCGGCATTCCCATGTGCGTCGGCGACACCGCCCGGGCCTTCGACGGTATCGTCGAGGCCGACGGTATGCCTGACGGCAACGCGCGGCAGCGGCTTGCGGCCGGCAAGGAACGTCGTGATATCCGCGTCCTTCAGGTCAGGCGAAAGCCGCGCATCGATGCCGGCGATGTTGCCGGCCATCCCGTCGAAGACGCTGGTCTCGGACGCACGCAAGAGCGCATCGAGAATCGCCTTGTCGATCTCGGCGGGACCATAAGCCGCGGCAAGTGGCGGAATGTTCTCTTTCGCGCACGCCGCAACCTGGGCACCGATGCACGAGGCATGCAGGCCGAACGCCGTCTGGAAACCGGTTTGCGCCAGATAAAGATCACGCGCGATCTGAAGCGATCTGCGCAAGCCGTCGACCGTCTGCGCCGGCGACCGCTCCGGCCGCTTGTCGAACCACTTTGGCACCAGCAGCTCGGCGCTGGCGCCGACCGCGACGCCCCTGCCCTCGACTTCGATCTCGGCCCGCACGAACAGCTGCGGCGTCGCGTTGATGGTAACAGCGCCAAAGCGGAACGGCCGCGCGAACTGCACGGGACGTTCGAAGAAGGCGATCTCTCGCAGCTTCAGGCGCGGCGACATGGTGCTACTGGGCCCCAGAAATCTGGCGGCAGGGACGGTCACCTCTCCCGCTTGCGGGAGAGGTCGTCGCGCGAAGCGCGGCGGGTGAGGGTTTTCTCCTCTGGGGGGTTCTCGCGAGTGGAGACACCCTCTCCCCAGCCCTCCCCCGCAGGCGGGGGAGGGAGCGCACCGGCTCCATGGTTGCAGCGAGACTCAATCCCATCGCCCTAATCCAACGCCCCCTGCGAGAAGAAATGCTTGCGGATGCGTTGCACGAGCTCGGTGAAGACGGGGTCGGCCATCACGTCGAGCGAGCGCGGGCGCGGCAGTGGCACGTCGTAGATCGCGGCGACTGCGCCGGGGCGCTCGGTCATGACCAGCACGCGGTCGGCGAGGAACACGGCTTCCGGAATCGAATGCGTGATCAGCAGCACCGTCTTCTTGGTCTCGCGCTGGATCCGCATCAATTCGACATTCATGCGCTCGCGCGTCAGCGCGTCGAGCGCGCCGAACGGCTCGTCCATCAGCATGATCCTGGGATCGTGCACCAGTGCGCGGCAGATCGAGGCGCGCTGCTGCATGCCGCCGGAGAGCTGCCAGGGCAGCTTCTTCTCGAAGCCTTCGAGGCCGACCAGCTTCAGAAGCGACCTGGCGCGATCGAGATATTCCTGCCGCGGCAGCCGCTTCATGTCGATCGGCAGCATCACGTTGTTGAGGATGTTGCGCCAGGGCAGCAGCAGCGCGTTCTGGAAGACGATGCCGACATTGCCGTGCGGCTTCGTCACCTTTTCGCCCTCGACCAGGACCTCGCCCGTGGTCGGCGGCAGCAGGCCCGAGATCAGCTTGAGCAGCGTGGATTTGCCGCAGCCGGAGGGACCGACCACGACGAAGAACTCGCCGTCATTGATGTGGAAGTCGAGCGGCCGCAACGACGGCACGTCGCCGTCGCGCGTCCGGTAGGTCTTCGACACGCCTGACAGTTTGATGCCCGACGCATCGCCGGCCCGGTCGTGCACCAGTCTCAGATGCGCGGCCGGCTGCACGGCGTCACTCACGACCGTCGCTGGTTTCACGAGCCACTCTTCGGCAGATAGTCGTTGGTGTAGAAGGCCTTCGGGTTCTCCTTGGCCTTGGCGTCGAGGCCGCCATATTCGACGATCAGGTTGACCGAGTCGGTCATGTTCTGATCGGTGACCTGGAACGGCCGCTTGCTCTTGGTTTCCGCGGTCCGGTAGAGCGGAATGGTCAGCTCAAAACCCTGCGTCAGCGTATCGATCTTGCCGCCCTTGGGGTTGGCATCGAGGATCGACTGCGCCGCCGCCTTCGGCTCCTTCTCGGCGGCTTCGACCGCCTTGGTCGTCGCCGACATGAAGCGGCGGACGAGATCGGCATTGGCCTTCACATAGTCGGAGTTGGCGATGATACCGGAGGAGACCATGTTGATGCCGTAGTCGGCGAACTTGATCGGGAACACGTCCTTGCCGGTCGCGTCCTTGATCTTCATCGACTGGTCCATGACGTAGCCGAGCAAGAGGTCAGCCTGGCCGTTGATGACGGCGTTGAGCTTGGTCTGGCCGTCGCCGGCGACGGTCTTGAAATCGCTTTCCTTGAGGCCAGTCTTCTTCAGGAACAGCGGCCAGATCTGGGTCATGGAGTCCGCCGGCGTGATCGCCACCGTCTTGCCCTTGATGTCCTCGGGCTTCCTAATGTTCTTGTCGGCGAAACCCATGGCGGACATCGGCGAGGTCTGGAGCAGCACGCCGGTCGCGACCACGGGCGCACCCTTGATCGCGGCGCGCATCATGGTGGGGACGTCGACATAGCCGAAGTCAGCGGTCTTGGCGGCGACGGCCTGCGTGGTCGCAGCCGAGCCGCGGCCTTCCTGGATCTCGAGGTCGATGCCCTCGGCGGCATAGATGCCCTTGGCCTTGCCGTAATAGAACGGCGCGTGCTCGCCATAGACGTACCAGTTGAGCATCAGCACGACCTTGTCGGCCGCCTGCGCCGGCGCAACCGCAAGCGCCATCAGCGCCACCGAGACAGCCCCAATCCACCGCTTCATCGTCACTCTCCCTGTCGTTGTTGTTTCGGCCGTTGGTGGCCGTTCGTTGCTGAAATTAAGATGCGAAGATCACGTCCTCGCGCTGGCTGACATGCCAGGGAATGACCAGCTTCTCGATACGGTCCACGACCCAGAACAGGATCACGCCGAGCAACGCCAGGATGACGAGCGCTGCGAACATCGTCGGCAGGTCGAAGGTGCCGATCGAGCGCTGCATGACGTAGCCGATGCCGGAATTGGAGCCGACGAACTCGCCGACGACGGCGCCGACCACGGCCAGCGTCACCGAGACTTTGAGGCCGGAGAAGATCGCCGGCAGCGCATGCGGCAGGTTCACCGCACGGAACACCTGGAAACGGCTGCCCTGCATGGCGCGGGCGAGATCGACCATGTCAGGATCGACCGACTTGAAACCCTGCACGGCCGAGACGACCACCGGGAAGAAGCCGAGCAAGAAGGCCGAGATCACCTTCGGCAGGATGCCGAAGCCGAACCAGACCACGAACAAGGGCGCAATCGCGATCTTCGGCACGGACTGGGAGAACACCAGCAGCGGATAGACGTAGCTCTCCACCGTCTTAGATCCCGCAATCAGCATCGCCACGGGGATGCCGAACAGCGCGGAAAGCACGAAACCCCAGATGGTCGCGTAAGTGGTTGGCCAGGACTGGCGCAGCAGTTCCGGCCAGTCGCTGCGCAGCACGGCGACCACGTCGGCCGGCGCCGGGATCTGATAGGCAGGGATCTTGAACAGCCGGATCGAAAGGTCCCAGGCGACGACGATGAACACCAGGAACAACAGCGGCCGCACCCAGGCCGCATTCAGCATCTTGGACACCGCACCCTGCGGCTTCACTTCAGCCACGTCTCACTCCCGGCATTCTTCTTCGTTCGGGCGAGAAATTAACCCGTTGGATAAATACTGTCCAGAGGATTCCCTGTGACGTTTTGTGCCGGGGTTCCGGAAGGTGAAACGTAACAGGTGGCCGAAGGCCGCATGGCAGGATGGTCGCGCCCCATCCTCGATGTCATTCCCCGCGAAAGCGGGGAATCCAGTACGCCGCGGCTTCTCCGTACCCACCGGCGGTCTCTGGAATACTGGATCGCCCGATCAAGTCGGGCGATGACAGCGGAGAGTTTGGTTACACCGTCTGCGCCACCGCGCTGCGCGACTTCGGCGCCTTCGCAATCTCGAACAGCGCGGCCGACTGGCCCGTCAGCGCGGCGAGCACCAGGCCGACCATGTGCAAAAGCCGCTCGTCCTTGGCGTCCTTGGCGAGCAGGTCGCGGCCGAAGATCACGCTGAGCGTGGCCGAGTTGGAGAGGTAGAAGAAGCAGAGGCCCGCGATCGAGATGTAGAGCTGCACCGGATCGACCGCGACCTGGAACTCGCCGCTCTCGACGCCGCGCCGCACCACCGTGCGGATCATCTCGACGAAGGGCGAGTGCATCGACTTGACCTTGGTCGATTTCTTCAGGTGCTTGGCGCGCGCGAGATTCTCGGTCTGGAGCAGCGACAGGAATTCGGGATTGCGCAGGAAGTAATTCCAGGTGAACTCGATCAGCCGCCGGATCGCCTCAGGCGGATCGAGATGTTCGAGATCGAGTCCCCGCTCCTCGCTGCGGATCTTGTCGTAGGCGCCTTCGAGCACCGCCAGATAAAGCTCGTCCTTGTTGCCGACGTGGTAGTACAGCATGCGCTTGTTGGCGCCGGCCTTGGCCGCAATGCGGTCGACGCGCGCGCCGGCAAGCCCATGGGCGGAAAACTCCTGCTTGGCGGCTTCGAGAATGCGCAGCCGCATCCCCTCGGGGTCGCGCTGCCATTTCAGAGTTCGCTTTGCCTTTGTCGCCAAACCGGATGCTCGCTGGGTGGTCGTCCAGATCGCATGTATCATGCGCGCGAACGTTTGAGAACGATCTCGTGCCCAGGAGGCGGTTTCGTAGGGTGGGCAAAGGCGCACTTGCGCCGTGCCCACGTCTTCCCATCAAATAGGCAAGACGTGGGCACGCTTCGCTTCGCTTTGCCCACCCTACGGGACTCTTCGAACGGAGAAAGCGGCGCGCCTCACTCCACCGGCTTCGGCGAGCGCTCCAGCAGCACGGTCTGGATGCCGCAGGTGCCGCTGCGCACCGTCATGATCCGCGTGCCGGGCTTGCGGCCGTTGCGGACCTCGCTGACGTCAAGGCCGGCGGCGATCAGGCGGGCGCGGGTGGCGTCGATGTCGGCGACGCGCCAGCTCAGACCCCAGAGACGGTCGTGCTGTAAATCGCCGCCCGCCACGGGGCGGCGCACCACCTCGACGATGAGATCGCCGCAGCGGAAGAACATCAGCTGGCCCCAGTCGTGGTGCGAGCGATCGAGCGCGAGATCGAGCCCGAGCCGCGCGCCGTAGAGCGCGGCGGCGCGATCGGAATCCTCGGTGGTGATCACGACATGGTCGAGCCCGTCGATCGGCGCGAAGTCCGTCGCAACCGATTTCGGCCGCTCCTCGGCAAGCTCGAGGAAGAACATGCGCACCCCGCGCGTGAGCTCGGTCGCCGCGCGCGCGCGCTTCCAGTGCAGGACGGCGCCTGACGCCTCGTCGCTGCTCTCGACCTCGGCGACGGGATCGGGCCTGAGCGCCACACGCTCCAGCCGCCGGTGCGTCTTGCCCATGTCTGCGACACGGAAGCAAAGGCTGGCGAGCACGCCTTCATGGTCGTCGAGCAGCGCACGCATCCGGTCGGCGGTCGCCGTGAAGCCGCTCGGCGCCATCAATTCGATGGTCATGTTCTCGAGGGTGAACAGCACCCGGTCGGCGCCCTCGCCGGAATTCTGCCAGGCCGGCGCGCGTCCGAGGAGCGTCTGATAGGCCGCCTTGGCCGCGCCGATGTCCCTGACCAGAGCGACGACGTGATCGAGGCCGGTGATCATATGTCCCCCTTTTGATCGACCTGGAATTGAACGACCTGGAACCGCGCGCCGAAAAGACGGCGTTTGTCCGGGCTTGGCATGGGCCTGACATGGTCGTATTCCGGCACCATGCCGACCTCAAGCGCCTCGGGGCGGTTTTGCGAATAATTTCAGCGTCCCAGACGCGGAACCGGTGCTAGAGTAAGTGCGCCGGCCGGGACCACAAGCGCATCACGGACAAGCAATGCAGGCTCTCTTCATCGGACAGACCTATATCGACGTCGTCTTCATCACCGACCACATGCCGACCGGCGACGAAAAGCACGTGGCCAAGGACTACGCGGTCTCCTTCGGCGGCAACGCGGTGACGGCGGCGTTCTGCTGCGCCAAGCTCGGCATCGTGCCCGACCTGATCGCGACCGCGGCCAATGACTGGCTGGGGCGCATGTTCCAGGACATGTGCGCGAAATACGCGATCTCGCTGCACGGGCGGAAGGTGAATCAGTCCTCGCTGTCCTTCATCATGCCCAAGGACGGCAAGCGCGCCATCGTCCGCTGCCGCGACGACGAGCACATCCACCCTTTTCCGATGCTCAATCTCGGCGGCTGCCGCGCGCTGCATGTCGACGGCCATCAGCCGGACGCCGCGATCCACTACGCCAAGGTGTGCCGCGAGGCAGGCATCCTGACTTCGCTCGACGGCGGCGGCCTGCGCACCAACACGCATGAGCTGCTGGAGTTCATCGACGTCGCGATCGTCGCTGAACGTCTCTGCGAGCAGATGGATCTGACGCCGGAGAAGATGCTCGATTATCTCAAGAGCCGCGGCTGCAAGATCGGCGGCGTCACCATGGGTGAGAAGGGCCTGCTCTGGTACGACGAGACCGGGACGGTTCAGGTGATGCCGGCAATGCCGATCCCGCGCGAGCGCGTGATCGACACCAACGGCGCCGGCGACGTCTTTCATGGCGCCTATGTCTATTCTTATCTGGCCCATCCGGGCAAAAGCTGGCGCGAGCATTTCGATTTTGCCCGCGCCGCCTCGACCTACAAAATCCAGCGCCTCGGCAACGAGGCCGGCCTGCCGACACTTGTCGACATCGCAAAAGTCCGGCACGAGTTCGAGGTCAGGGTCTAGCGTTCGCTGGGGGGAACATGGGGCGCGTCTTCGTCGCCGGCAGCATCAACATGGATGTGGTGGCGACGGCCGATCGCCATCCACGCGTCGGCGAGACCGTCGCGGGAAAACAGGTGCTGTATTTTCCGGGCGGCAAGGGCGCGAACCAAGCGGTCGCGGCATCGCGGCTCGGCGCCAGGACCACGCTGATCGGAAGGCTGGGACAGGATTCGTTCGGGGCCGAGCTGAGGACGTTCCTCGGCGCCCAGGGCATCGATCTCGCCTCCGTCCGCGAGGCCGACACGCACACCGGCACCGCGATCATCACCGTCGCGGCTTCCGACAACACCATCGTCGTCATTCCCGGCAGCAATGCCCTGGTCAGCGCGGACGACGTCAGCGTCGTGCCGCTGCTCAAGGGCGACGTCGCGGTCAGCCAGTTCGAGATCCCGCTGCCGACCATTGCCGCGTTCTTCCGGCGTGCGCGTAGCGCTGGTGCCACGACCTTGCTCAACCCGGCACCGGCGCAGGCGATGTCGGGGGAGCTGCTGGCGCTGGTCGACATCCTCGTGCTCAACGAGACCGAGCTCGGTTTTCTTGGGGGCACCGAGCTCTCCGACAGCGACGAGGCGGCGCGGATCATCGAAGTCGCGCGAAACCTTCGGGCGCGCGAGGACCAGACCATCTGCGTCACGCTCGGCAAGCGCGGCGTGCTCGCGCTGGCGGGCCGCGAGGAGATTGCGGTGCAGGGACGCGCAGTGAAGGCGGTCGACACGACAGGCGCCGGCGACTGTTTTGTGGGCGCGCTCGCCTCGCAACTGGCCGAAGGCGCCGCCTTGCGCGCCGCCCTCGCCTTCGCCAACGCCGCCGCCTCGATCAGCGTGCAGCGCATGGGCGCCGGGCCGTCGATGCCGACGGCCGCGGAAGTGGCGGCAGTGCTCAGCTCAGGCTGATCAAGCGAGCGCGCTCTTCAGGTCGAAGCTCTCATCGGCGGCCTGCTCCGGCGTGATCGAGCGGTCCATGCTCTGCAATCTCCGGCCGAACATGTGATCGCCGGCGCGGTTGATGGACTCGATGCCGAGCAACCTGTCGCCGTGATAGCAGAACGCCGAAAACGCCTTCCTGGCGGGATCGCCACGCAGCACGACGCGGTCGTAGCCGGTGGTGAGGCCGGCGATCTGAAGCTTGTCGTCGCCCTGGTCGCTCCAGAACCAGGGATGGCTGTCGTACGGTTTTCGGTCGCCGGTCAGGCGCGCGGCCAAGCAGCGGGCGTGGTCGGTCGCGTTCTGCACCGATTCCAGCCGCAACGATCCGCCGAAGCGCGGGCTTGCGAACAGCGCGCAGTCGCCGATCGCGGAAATGTCGGGATCGGCCGTCGACAGATATTCGTCGACGATGATGCCGGCGGCAACCGGCAGCCCCGCTTCGGCTGCGAGCTCGATATTCGGCAGCACGCCGACGCCGACCACGACGAGATCCGCGGGCAGATGCCGTCCGTCGCTCAGGGAGACGCCGGTGACCTTGCCGTTCTCGGCCTCGATGGAGGTTGCCTGCACGCCAAGATGGATGCGGATGCCGGCCTCGCGATGGCGGTCCTGAAAATATTCCGAGACCTCGGATGTCACCGCGCGCGCCATCACGCGCGGGGCGAGCTCGAGCACGTCGACCTCGAGACCCTTGATCCGCGCAGTGGCAGCGAATTCGAGGCCGATGAAGCCGGCGCCGATGATCACGGCGCGCGTCTTCGACGGCATGATCTGCCTGAGCGACTCGCTGTCGTCGAGGATGCGCAGATACTTCACGTCGGGCAGATTCGCATTCGGCAAATCAAGCAGCCGGTTGCGCGCGCCTGTCGCCAGCACGAGATGGCCGTAAGGCAGCGTCTCGCCGGATGCGAGGAGGACCTTGCGCGCCGCGCGATCGATCGAGACCGCGCGGCCCGCGATAAGCTCGATCTTCTGGTCCTGGTAAAATTTTTCGGGGCGGAACATGAGGCTCTCAGGCCCCGCGGAACCCTTGATATAGCCCTTGGACAGCGGCGGCCGCTGATAGGGCAGATGCGCCTCGTCATTGATCAGGCTGATAGGCTCGGAAAAACCCGCCTGGCGCAGCGATGCCGCGACCTGGTATCCACCATGGCCGGCGCCGACGATGATCACCGGACCCGTCATTGGGCAGCCCATTTCTTCAAGACACGAGCGTGACCCATGTCGTCTCCTCTCTCTATAGATGGCTTGGCTAGCCTAGGAGGAGCCGGCGCTCGTGTCCGTCCCTAAACGAAGGCGGCCCCATTTGAGCCTATCATTCCGCCCGACGCAAGGGTGGCTCGCGGGGCACTTGCGGCTGGGGATTGTCTCCCCTCGCCTTCTGCGATTTAGTTGCAGCAACGAACCTCTAGCCGGGGATTTCAAAAATGCCAGCTCCCGTCTCAAAGCCCGACGATCCCGCGCTGCTGCGGATCGACGGTGCGATCGCGACCATCACGCTCAACCGCCCCGCCGCGTTCAACTCGATCAACCTCGCGATTGCGCAGAAGCTCGAGCAGCTCGCGGCCTATATCGAAGGCGATAGCGCAATCAGGGTTCTGGTGATCGAGGGTGAGGGCCGCGCCTTCTCGGCCGGCGGGGATTTGCAGACGATCGGCGCTGCGGCGGAAGCGGGCACGGTGACGCCGGTCGTCGGCGAGCTCCTGAAGCACTATCATTCCTTCATTGAGATCATCAGGCGCATGCCGAAGATCTCGCTGTCGAGCGTGCACGGCTCGGCCGCCGGCGCCGGGATGGGCCTCGCCTTCGTCACCGATCTCTGCATCGCCGCGGAGGATGCCAAGTTCACGCCGGCCTATGCAAAGATCGGGGTGTCGCCGGACGGCGGCTCCACGGTCGGCATCGTCGGCACGGTCGGCTCCCGCCGCGCGCTGCAGATCTTTCTCGCCGAGGACAGTTTCACCGCGCGGCAGGCCCATGAATGGGGCCTCGTCGCCAAGACCGTTCCTGCGACCGAGCTGAAGGCGGCCACGCGACAACTCGCCGAGCGGCTGGCGCTGAACCCGCCGGCGGCGATATCAGGCACCAAGCAGCTGGTCTATTCCGCCGCGACCACGCCGGTGAAGCAGCAGCTCGACGCCGAGGAGCACAAGATCATCATGGCGATGAACACGGAGGAGTTCCGTGTCGCCGTGAAGAAGTTCACCAGCAAGGGCAAGTAGCGCTCACGCAATCAGCCTCACTGCGGACAGATATAGCCCGTCCCCGCCGGCGACTTGAAGCAGCCGACCGACTCCGGGAGCACGTGCCGCGGCAGCCACAGCACGACGCTCGGGAAGTAGATCGCGAACGCGATGGTGGTGAAGAACACGAGGTAGATCGGCAGCGCCGCGCGCAGCGCCTTTGCAAAGCTGATGCCGACGAATTTCGAGGCCATCAGCAGCACCAGCCCGTAAGGCGGCGTGATCAGGCCGAAGGCGAGCGTTGCGATCAGCACCACGCCCATGTGGACGCCGTTGATCTCGCCGGCCTCGGTGAGCGCATTGACCAGCGGCATGAAGATGATGATGGTCGGCACCGGCTCGATGAAATCCCCGACCACCGTGAACAGCAGCACCATCAGCAGCATGATCAGATGCGGGTCGTTACCCGCGATCGAAGTGATCATGTCGGCAATGTAACTGGCGCCGCGCAAATAGGCGAGCATCCAGCCGAAGGCATTGGCGGCGCCGATGGTGATCAGCGGCAGCGAGAAGATCAGGCCGGCGAGGCAGAAATCATACGGGATCTTCCTGATGTGGCCACGGTTGAGCGCGGGGATCACGACCAGGATGATCCAGACCACGGCGACGACGCCGGCTTCCGTCGGCGTGAACCAGCCGGTGAGGATGCCGCCCAGCAGGATCACCGGAATCATCAGCGGCAGCGCGGCATCTCCGGCCGCGAACACCACCTGCCGCAGCGGCGCGCGCGGTTTGCGCAGGCCCGATGGGCCGAAGAAATAGCAGTAGATCATCAGGCCGAAGCCGATCATCAGGCCGGGCACGACGCCCGCCATGAACAGGCCGGCGATCGAGACGTTGCCGACCGCGCCATAGACCACCGCCGTGATGCTCGGCGGCACCAGCGCCGCTATAGTGGAAGCTGATGCGATGATGGCGGCGATGAAGGCGGGCTCATAGCCCTCGCGCTTCATCGGGCCGCCGAGCGCGCGGCTCATTACGGCGACGTCGGCCGTGGTCGAGCCTGACATCTCCGAGAAGAACATGCTGAAGACGACCACGACCTGCGACAGCCCGCCTCTGATATGACCGACCAGCGACACCGACAGGTTGGCTATTCGCACCACCACATTGGCCGAGCTCATGAGCTCGCCGACCAGAAGGAAGAACGGGATCGCCAGCAGCGCCTCGGAATCGACGCCGTCGAAGATCTTCTGGATGATCGCGGCGAGCGAGACGTCCGAGAGGATCGCGCCGATGAACACGCCGGCCATCAGCGAGAACGGCACGGGCACGCCGAGATAGCCGAACGACAGGAAGCAGATCGACATCAAGGCGAGGACAACAGGTGCGCTCACGGCTGCGCCCTCATCTGCGCGTCGGTGACGACGGGCGCCCCATCCTCCTCCGGCGGCTCAGGATGGTCAAAACCGTTGCGCAGGCCGTTGACGAGCTGCTCGATGGTGAACAGCCCGATCAGCACGCCCGACAGCGGGATGATCGCGTAGAGCGAGGCGATCGGGGTGCCCGACGGCAGGCGGAAGCTGCCGAAGCCGCGCAGATAATTCTGATAGCCGTACCAGATCAGGCAGAAGGCAACGCCGAGCACGACGAGGCGGATGAGGACCTCGACGATCAGCCGCGATGTGCCGTGCATCGCCTCGGAGATTGCGGTGAGATAGAGATGGTCGTTGCGCCGCGTCGCCGCCGCGGTCCCGATGAAGATCGCGTAGATGAACAGTGTCGACGTGACCTCCTGCAGCCACAGCCAGGGATGGCCGATGGTGCGGGTGACGATGTCGGCGGTCACGGACAGCGAGAAGCCGAAGCAGAGCAGGCCGCAGAGGATCATCAGCGCGAGCTCAAGCCAGTCGAACGCGCGCCATTTCAGGTGGCGTTGCCGTTGCACCAGCAGTTTGTCGGCGATGGGCATTGTTGCTCCCGGCTACGGCTTTCCGTCATGGCCGGTCTTGTCCCGGCCATCCACGCTCTTGGCGCGGGCTCGAAGGAAGAACGTGGATGTCCGGGACATCTAGCGCGAAGACGCGCTTCGCGCTTCTGCCCGGGCATGACGACCTTGCTTGTGGTCAATTGATCGACCGGATCAAATTCTTGATCTTCTCGGCGTGCGGGCCGAGCTCCTTGGCGAGCTTGTCGAGATAGGGGTCGGCGATCGCCGTAAAGCTCTTCTTGTCGACGTTGTCGACGACCTTGACGCCCATCTTCTTCAGCTTCTCGGCCGCGGTGCGTTCGAGCTCGAACGCCTTGGCCGGCTCCTTGGAGCTGATCTCGTTGGCCGCGGTCTGCACCCATCCCTTCTGCTCGGGCGTGAGACTCTGCCAGAGCTTGTCGGAGATGAACACCAGCGCGTTGTTGGCCTCGTGCTCGGTGATGTTGAGGACGGGCGCGACCTCGTAATGCTTGTTGACGAGGTAGACGTTGATGCTGTTCTCGGCAACGTCGACGACGCCGGTCTGCAAAGACGTGTAGACGCTGCCGAACGGCATGTGCACGGTCTGGGCGCCGTAGGCCGGGAACATGGTGTCCTCGGTCGCGGTCGCCTGCACGCGGACCTTCAGCCCCTTGATATCAGCTACATTGTGGATCTCGCGCTTCGAATACATGTGGCGCACGCCTTGCGAGCCCGTCGCGATCACGTGCAGACCCTGCGTGGTCCCGTCGATCATGGTCTTGAGCGCTTCGAACACGCGGGGATCGGCGAGGCCCTTGATGACGTGGTTCTCGTCGCGGAACAGGAAGTGCAGCGACATCACGCCGGCCTGCGGCGAGATGGTCGCGGTGTTGGCGGAGGAGATGATGGCGAATTCGACGTCGCCGGCCTTCACGAGCTGGAGCACCTGCGGCTCCTGTCCGAGCTGCGCGCCGGGATACTGGTCGATGATCATGGTGCCCTTGCTCAATTCCTTGAGCTTGTCGGCAAACAGGTCGCCCGCGATCGAATACCCGGTGTTGCGCGGCTGGTCATAGGCGAAGCGATAATGCTTCACCTCCTGCGCTCCGGCGCCCGTGACGAAAAGCATGGCGGCCGCGGCCACGAGCCCATGTAAGAATCTTGGCATGGATCGCGCAATCATCGTTTCCCCCTGTTTTATCGCCCGCCGCTTGTGCGGTCTGAGCGCTCGTGCGAGTCGTTAATCCGTCTTTGGTCCAGTCCTCTGCATAAAGTCGAAGTCGCAGCCCTCGTCGGCCTGCAAGATGGTCTTGTCGAACAGCCAGGCGTAACCTCGCTTGGGTTCATCCGGCGCGGCTGCGGGCTTCAACGCCGCGCGACGCCGCTCCAGCTCGGCGGCATCGACCAGCAGCTCGATGCTGCGCTTTGCAACGTCCAGGCTGATCATGTCGCCGTTCTTCACCAGGGCCAGCGGCCCGCCGACGGCGGATTCCGGCGTGATGTGCAGAACGATGGTGCCGAACGCGGTGCCGCTCATGCGCGCGTCGGAAATGCGCACCATATCCTTGGTGCCGCCGCGCGCGAGCTTCTTCGGGATCGGCAAGTATCCTGCTTCGGGCATGCCCGGCGCGCCCTTCGGGCCGGCATTGCGCAGCACCAGCACGTCGTCGGAATTCACGTCGAGATCGGGATCGTCGACCCGCAGGGTCATGTCCTCGACGGATTCGAACACCACGGCGCGCCCGGTATGCTTCAACAGTTTTGGGCTCGCGGCCGACTGCTTGATGACCGCGCCACGCGGCGCGAGATTGCCGTGCAGGATGGCAAGACCGCCCTCTTTCTTGATCGGATTGTCGCGCGAGCGGATCGCGTCCTGGCCGGGCACGTCCTCGGCATTGGCGACGACATCGCGCAGCGTCTGACCACTGATGGTCTTGGCGTCGAGATCGATGAGGTCGCCGAGCTGCGCCAGCAGCTTCGGCACGCCGCCGGCATGGTGGAAATGCTCCATGTAATGCTCGCCGGACGGCTTGAGGTCGACCAGCACCGGGACTTCGCGGCCGATCTGGTCGAACGCCTCGAGATCGAGCCGGTGCGGCGAGCGATGCGCCATCGCGGTCAGATGGATCAGGCCGTTGGTCGAGCCGCCGATCGCCTGGAGCACGACCTGCGCGTTCTTGAAGGAGGCCGGCGTCAACAGTTCGCTCGGCTTCGGGCCCTTGGTCTTGGCCATCTCGGCGGCGACCTTGCCGCTGGCTTCGGCCAGACGGAAGCGCTCGGCATGGGGCGCGGGGATAGTCGCGCTCATCGGCAGCGACAGGCCCATGGCTTCGATCATGCAGGCCATGGTCGAGGCCGTACCCATCACCATGCAGGTGCCGACGGATGGTGCGAGGCGCCCGTTGACCGCCTCGATCTCGGCATCGTCCATGTCGCCGGCGCGATATTTCGCCCAGAGCCGGCGACAGTCGGTGCAGGCGCCCAGCACCTCGCCCTTGTGATGGCCGACCACCATGGGACCGACGGGAATGACCACGGTCGGCAAATCGGCGCTGATCGCCGCCATCACCTGTGCAGGAAGAGTCTTGTCGCAGCCGCCGATCACGATCACGGAATCCATCGGCTGGGCCCGGATCATCTCCTCAGTGTCCATCGCCATCAGATTGCGCAGATACATCGAGGTCGGATGCGCAAAGCTCTCGGCGATCGAGATGGTCGGGAACACGAACGGCATCGCGCCCGACAGCATCACGCCGCGCTTGGCGGCCTCGATGATCTCAGGAACGTTGCCGTGGCAGGGATTGTAGTCGCTATAGGTGTTGGTGATGCCGACGATCGGGCGCTCCAGCGCGTCGTCGGAATAGCCCATGGCCTTGATGAACGCCTTGCGCAGGAACAGCGAGAAGCCGGCATCGCCATAGCTCGTCAGACCCTTGCGCAGACCACTCGTCATCATGCCACTCCCTAGTTTGGCATTGTGGTACAGCCTGCCCCCTGATTGTCAATAAGACTGGTCCATATTGTCGCGCTTTCTGATCGGAAGCGCCACCTGAGGCACGAATTATTGACAATCTGTCCCTTCCCTGCTCCACAGGACGGACCGGCGAGAGGCCGGAGGCTGAGGGCATGTCCGACATACGCACTGCTGAGACAATGCCGGTCCGGCGTGACGATCCGGATGACGTGGTCGCGCGGCTGGAGGAGGACATCATCTTCGGACGGCTGCCGCCCGGCGCGCGCCTGACCGAAGACGCGCTGATGTCGCGCTACGGCACCTCGCGCCATTTCGTGCGCCAGGCGCTGGTCGATGCCGAGCGCCGCGGCATCGTCCGCCGCGAGAAGAATGTCGGCGCCACCGTGCGGTTCTATTCGGCCGAGGAGGTGCGGCAGATCTACGAGGTTCGGGAGATGCTGACGCGGCAGGCCGCGCTGATGATCCCTCTGCCCGCGCCGCAACCTCTCATCGACGAACTGACCGCCTTGCAGAAGCAGTATTGCGCGAAGGCAGACATACGGGATCTCCGGGGCATCCACGAGGCCAACGACGCGTTCCACGTCGCCCTGTTCTCGGCCTGCCGCAATCCCTATCTGGTGCGCTCGCTCCAGGACTACATGAACCTGACGCTGCCGATGCGCGCCAAAAACCTCGCCGACCGCGAGGGCCTGGCGCAATCGCGCCGCCAGCATGAATTGATGATCGAGCTGTTGAAGGGCCGCGACAGCTGGGCGCTGGCGCAGCTGTGCGTGGATCATATGCAGTTCAGCAAGTCGGATTATCTGGCAAGGATTGCGGGGGAGGCGGCGCGGCGGTAGGGCTTCGCTTCGACGTCTCAGGAGCTCGCGACCGGCCGGCGCGCGACGAGAACTGTGCCAATGCACTGCAGCACGATTTCACGCTTTTGATTGCGGAGATGGATTTGGTTGCGGACGACACCCCTGTCGGAATGCGACTTGGTTTCGCGCTTCTCTAGGATCGTCACCTCAAGACCAAGCTCATCTCCCGGGCGCACCGGCGCGGGCAACCTGAGTTCATCAAAACCGAGCCCGGCCAAAACACGAAGCGAAAAGGGCTGCGTCTTGCTCAACAATGAAATCAGGATCGCGAAGGTGTGAGCACTTGATGCCGTCAGCCCCGCAAAGACCGAGCGCGCGGCAGCTTCCTCATCGACATGAAAGGGCTGCGGGTCGAACTTCCTGGCAAATTCGATGATCTCGTCCTTCGATACCTGATACGGGCCCGCCGTCCGCAATTTGCCGACCTCAGCCTCGTCGAAATACAGCATGACCATCAACGTCTCCCAAGTGCCGGCTGGCCAAAGCTGCCGAATAGGCCTCTGATGTTCAGTACCGCCTCAACAACCCGCGATCCACACCGGCATCGCCATAGGCGGCGCAGGCCCGTTTCGGGTCTTTGATCAAGTCCGCGCGGACGCGGCGGAACGTTCTGCCGGCCGCGTCGGACACTTCGGAGCGGAATTTGCCGGGATCGTAGCTCTCGCCGTCGCGGGCCTTGATGGCCGCGGCATAGGCGTCGATCATCGCCATCGCGGCCTCGGGGCTGCCGAGCAGCCGGGCGCCGAGTTGAACGCCGCCGGCACCGTCGACCTCGTAACCGTCGCATCTCTGCTCCAGCACCACGGATGCGGTGACGAGCTGGTCGAGAAACGTCGCCTCGGTGTCGCTGAGCGCTGCGGCTCGCGCCTGTCCTGACACGAACAACGCGAGCATCGCGACAGCCGGCAGATTGATCTTCATGCTCAGCCGATCATGTGGATCGATCAGGCGCGCCCCTGACGACCCATGACGAGCCCGTACAGAAACAGGAGGATGATGGCACCGACCACGCTTCCGATGAAGCCGGCACCCTCCCCGAACTTATACCATCCCACGGCCTGGCCGAGCCAGGTCGCGACGAACGCGCCGACAACCCCCAGGATCGTCGTCAAAATGAACCCCTTGGGCTCGGATTTGTCGCCGGGCATGATGAACTTCGCGACAACGCCAACGATGAATCCGATGATGATCGTCCAAATGATACCCATTCGATCGCTCCAATCGGTCAGTTTGCAGATCAACGTCTGAAACGAATGCCTGATCGCTTGATGGGCCAGACGATCCCTGGAGCGACGTTGATCTAGATCAATGGACAGACGCGACCAGACCGAAAGCTGGTACCTGCGCTTTCTTGCGCGGAAAGGTGCTCAACGCGCTCCACTGCGCGACGCGGATCAGTGCATGGCGATCATCGGCGAGATCACGCACACCACGACCTACCGCTATGCCAAGCCGGTGACGTTCGGCACGCATCGGGCCATGTTCCTGCCGCGGCGCGGCGCCTCGACCCGGCTGCTTCGCTGGTCCGCTTCGACCAGCGTGCCGTCGAAGGTCCATTGGGTCACTGATTCCCGCTCCAATGCCGTCACGGTGATGGAGTTCAGCGAGCCCGGCAGCGAGCTGACATTCACCTTCAAGGTTCGCGGCATCTATTTCGGCATCAAGGGCCTGGAATCGTTTCCGCTGGAGCCCCGGGCCGAGGAAGTCCCCGTGCAGTATACGCCGGACGAATGGACCGACCTTGCCGGCTATCTGCGTCCGCACGCCGACGATCCGGACGGCAGCCATGCGGCCTGGACCAAGAGCTTCGTTGCCGGCGATCAGGACCGGACCGCTGACGTGCTGCGACGAATACTTGGGATGTTTCGCAGCGAGTTCAGCTATCGTGGGCGAGATGCGGAAGGCACCCAGTCCCCTGGCGAGACACTGCGCACGAGATCAGGGACGTGCCGGGATTTCGCCTGGCTGATGATCGAGACGTTGCGCAGGCTCGGCTTTGCTGCGCGCTTCGTCAGCGGTTATCTCTATGACGCCGCGCTCGACGGCGGCGCCGTGGGCATGACCGGCTCCGGCGCGACCCATGCATGGGTGCAGGTGTTTCTGCCCGGCGCCGGCTGGCTGGACTACGATCCAACCAACAGCCTGAGCGCCGGCTTCGATCTCATCCCGGTCGCGATTGCGCGGCATCCGGGCCAGGCCGTGCCGCTGGCCGGCTCGTGGTTCGGCGATCCCGGCGACTATCTGGGCATGTCGATCAATGTCGCCGTTCACAAGATCGGCGAAGTGCTCGATCCTTCGGAAGGATAGACTACCGGCACAGGCGCGGCGGTCGCTGACCATGGTGTTTGTTCGCAACAACACAAAGGGACACGGACCGCTCGGCGCCGTCGCCGCGCCGTTCGAGGGCCTGAAAGACCGGATCAGGCAACTCTACGAAGGCGACACGTTCGGCTGCATCAGATTCCGCTACGTCTTGCTCGTGCTCGACATCGTCACGGTCCTGTTCATCATTGCGACGTCGTTCCTGCCGCGCAACAGGGTGATCGAGTCGCTCGATGTCGTGTTCGGTGTCCTGATCCTTGCTGACTTCTCGGCACGGATGATCATCAGCCGTCAGCCGCTGCATGACCTCGCGCGACTTTCCACCTGGACCGACATCGTCGTGATCATTTCCTTCCTGGCGCCGCTCGCCGGAGAAGCCGGCGGCTTCCTGCGCGCATTTCGAACGTTGCGGCTGCTGCGCGACTATCAGATGGTGGCGCGGCTCCGCGTCGATAGCGCTTTCTTCCGCCGAAACGAGGAGGTCGTCTTCGCGGTTGCGAACCTCGGCGTGTTCATCTTCGTGATGACGGGGATCGTCTATGAGACCCAGAAATCTCACAACACCCAGATCTCCAACTATGCCGACGCGCTCTACTTCACCGTCACCGCACTGACCACGACCGGTTTCGGCGACATCACCTTGCCCGGCACCGTCGGGCGCCTGATCACCGTCGTCATCATGATTTTTGGCGTGACCCTGTTCCTGAATCTCGCCAAAGCCCTGCTCGCGCCCTCCAAGGTGCGCTTTCCCTGCCCGGTCTGTGCCCTCCAGCGCCATGACGTCGACGCGGTGCATTGCAAGGCGTGCGGGACGATCTTGAACATTCCCGACGAGGGCATGGACTAGGCTGCAGCCCGTGCCACGAAGGGCTTCCCCTCACCCCGCAGCGGGAGCGAGGGGCCCATCATGTTCTACCGCTTATTCCAATCGATGATCCGGCTCGGGTCGGCGTCGAACTCCATGCTGCAGAACGTGCCGCCCTGGAAATAATCGCCGACCGGATCCGGCTTCAGCTTGGCCTGCTCGGCCATCGCGTGCTCGCGGAAATCTTCGGCGCGTCCCGTGGGGCGATAGCCGAATTCATAGGCGCGGTGGTTGTCCCACCAAGCGCGCTCGTTCAGCGAAGCGCCGTAGAAGACCTCGAAATGGATGTCGGGATGTTCGAGCCCGATGCGGCAGAGCTGCACGAGGTCGTCGGGCTTGAGCCAGATCGAGAGCCGGCGCTGGTCGAGCGGCATGTCGCCGAAATTGCCGATGCGCAGGCACGTTACCTTGAGCCCATGCTTGTCGGCGTAGAGCGCGCCGATGGCCTCGCCGAACACCTTGCTGACGCCGTAGCGTCCGTCGGGGCGCGGAGTGACGTCGGTGCCGATCTTGTGGTGGCGCGGATAGAAGCCGACGGCGTGGTTCGAGGAGGCGAACACCACGCGCTTGACGCCCTTGCGGTAGGCGGCTTCGAACAGATTGTAGCCGCCGATGATGTTGGCCTGGAGGATCTGGTCCCAGGTGCCTTCGACCGAATAACCGCCGAAATGGATGATGCCGTCGACACCCTCGCAGATCGCCTCGCACTGCGCGAGATCGGCGAGATCTGCCGCCTTGAATTTTTCGTTCGCGCCGAGATCGGCCGGCGGCTTGATGTCGGAGAGCAGGAGATCAGGATAGATCGGCGGCAGCAGTTTTCGCAGGCTCGTGCCGATTCCGCCCGAAGCTCCCGTCATCAAAATACGCGGCATGTTGTCCCTCGCCAGTGGTGACCGATTTGCGGTCACATGTCTCTAATGATAGCAGGATTGTCCAGAGGGAACGAAACGAGAGAACCGACATGAATGAGGCATCGTCCCACACCCAGGAGCGGCCAGGCTGGCGGCCGGCGACCTATTACCCCGATCCGGCCATTCACGCACTTGACCCCCGTTTCGAAAAATACTGGCTGAAACTGTCGGCGGTGGAGCGGCTCGCGACCGGCCTGCGCTGGGCCGAAGGGCCGGTGTGGTTCGGCGACGGGCGCTATCTCTTGTGCAGCGACATCCCGAACCAGCGCATCATCAAATGGGAGGAGGAGACCGGCGCGGTTTCGGTGTTCCGAAAGCCCTCCAACTTCGCGAACGGCAATACGCGCGACCGCCAGGGCCGGCTCGTCACCTGCGAGCATGGCGGGCGCCGTGTGACCCGAACCGAATATGACGGCACCATCACGGTGCTGATGGATCAATTCAACGGCAAGCGGTTGAACTCGCCGAACGATGTCGTTGTTAAATCGGACGGCTCGATCTGGTTCACCGATCCGACCTTCGGCCTGCTCGGCAATTACGAGGGCTACAAGGCCGAGAGCGAGATCGAGCCGAACGTCTATCGGCTCGACCCCGCAACCGGCAAGGCGACCATTGTCGCCGAAGGCGTGCTCGGTCCGAACGGGCTGTGCTTCTCGCCGGACGAGAAGATTTTGTACGTCGTGGAATCGCGCGGCGTGCCGAACCGCAAGATCCTTGCCTATGACGTTTCGCCTGAGGGCACCACGATTTCGAACAAACGCGTCCATATCGATGCGGGGCCTGGCACGCCCGACGGCATGCGCTGCGACATCGACGGCAATCTCTGGTGCGGCTGGGGCATGGGCGATCCCGAGCTCGACGGCGTCGTGGTGTTCGCGCCCGACGGCGTCATGATAGGCCGCATCGCGTTGCCCGAGCGCTGTGCGAACGTCTGCTTCGGCGGCGTCAAGCGCAACCGCCTGTTCATGGCGGCGAGCCAGTCGATCTACGCGCTGTATGTGAACACGCAGGGGGCGATGGGGGGATAGGCACTCGGCAAGCGACGGTCCCGTAGGGTGGGCAAAGCGAAGCGTGCCCACCATCTCTCGTTCGTCGCGCAGTGGTGGGCACGTCGCTACGCTCCTTTGCCCACCCTACGGCACTGTCTTCCGTCATTGCGAGCGAAGCGAAGCAATCCAGACTGCCTCCGCGGCAAGATTCTGGATTGCTTCGTCGCTCGCGCTCCTCGCAACGACGACGGAGCGAAAAGAAAAACGCCGGAGCGGTTGCCCGCTCCGGCGTCATTCTTTTCACGCGCTAAAACTTACGCCGCGTTGAAGCCGGCCACCGCCTTCACCTCGAGGAAATCCTCGAGGCCGTACTTGCCCCACTCGCGGCCGTTGCCGGACTGCTTGTAGCCGCCGAACGGAGCGGTGCGGTCGTTGGGCACGCCCTGGAGGTTGACGTTGCCGGCGCGGATCTGGCGGCCGACGCGCTTGGCGTCCTCGACCGTCGCGCCCGAGACGTAGCCGGCAAGGCCATACGGCGTGTCGTTGGCGATCTGCACGGCGTCGGCTTCGTCCTTGGCGCCGAGGATGGTCAGCACCGGTCCGAAGATTTCCTCGCGGGCGATCGTCATCTCCAGGGTGACGTCGGCGAAGATGGTCGGACGGACATAGAAGCCCTTGTTGACGCCTTCGGGCAGGCCCGGGCCACCGGCGACGAGGGTTGCGCCCTCGTCGATGCCCTTCTTGATCAGCGCCTGGATCTTGTCCCACTGGCCACGGTTGACGACCGGGCCGATGGTCGTGCCTTCGCCGCGGGGATCGCCCGCCTTGGTCTTGTCGGCGACGGCCTTCGCGATCGCGGCGACTTCCTTCATCTTGGACAGCGGCACGATCATGCGCGAGGGCGCGTTGCAGGACTGGCCGGAGTTGTTGAACATGTGCATCACGCCGCCGGTCACCGCCTTCGTGAGGTCGGCGCCTTCGAGGATGACGTTCGGCGACTTGCCACCGAGCTCCTGGCTGACGCGCTTCACGGTCGGCGCGGCGCGCTTGGCAACGTCAATGCCGGCGCGGGTCGAGCCGGTGAAGGAGATCATGTCGATGTCGGGATGCTCGCTCATGGCGGCGCCGACCTCGGGGCCGAGGCCGTTGACGAGGTTGAACACGCCCTTCGGCACACCGGCTTCATGGAGGATTTCCGCGAAGATCAGCGCCGAGGTCGGGGTGAATTCCGACGGCTTCAGGATCATGGTGCAGCCGGCGGCAAGCGCAGGCGCGACCTTGCAGGCGATCTGGTTGAGCGGCCAGTTCCAGGGCGTGATCATGCCGACCACGCCGATCGGCTCACGCAGCACCATGGCGGTGCCGACCGGTTCCTCGAAATGATAGTTCTTGAGCACGTCGAGCGTGGTCATGAGATGGCCGAGACCGGCGCCGGCCTGGAGCTTTTCGGCCATCGGCAGCGGCGCGCCCATCTCGTCGGAGACGGCGGCGCCGATCTCCTTGAGGCGGCCCTTGTAGATTTCGATCACCTTGGTGAGCAGCGCGACGCGCTCTTCACGGCTGGTCTGGGAGAAGGTTGCAAAGGCGCGCTTGGCGGCGGCAACCGCCTTGTCCACGTCAGCCTTGGAGCCCAGCGCAACCTCGTACATCGCCTCTTCCGTCGCGGGATTGACCACGGCGGTGGACTTCTTGACGGCGGGATCGACCCAGGCGCCGTCGATGTAGAATTGCATGCGATTGACCATTTTGACCTCTTCTTGGGAGCTTGGAGGGGGCGTTTCGGCAGGCATCCTTGCACGAAAGCGCCGGCAGTTGAACCCGCCATATGCGGGGCCAGCGTTGCGGCGGACGGAGGGATATAGGGTGATGGACGTGCCCGAGGCAAGCGTGGGTCCCGGCTCAGCGTCGCGACATTTCATGTCGCGCCGCGTCCGGGACACGAGACTGGAACGAGTCGAAACAGCTCTCATGCCCCGGGTGCAGCGCAGCGCTCCTTAGCGGTGCGCTGCTAAGCCGGGGCCCATGTCGACGGTTACCTTGACTACACCGCCATCTTCCGATGCAGCACCGGCGCGCCGGTGGTGAGGCTTTCGGCCGCATCGATGATCGCATTCGCGTCGATGCCGTAGTGGCGATAGAGGTCGGCGATGCTGCCGGTCTGGCCGAACTGCTCGACGCCGAGCGCCTCGACGCGATGGCCGCGGACGCTGCCGAGCCAGCCGAGCGCGGACGGATGGCCGTCGATCACGGTCACGATGCCGCAGTCGCGCGGCAGCGGCGCCAGCAGCTTTTCGATGTGGCTGAGATGCTGCACGCCGCGCCGGTCGCGCCGCAATTTTCGCGCGGCGGTCCACCCCGCATGGAGACGGTCGGCCGACGTGATCGCAAGCAAACCGATGTCGCGCCGGCTCTCGCCGATGAAGCCGGTGGCTTCGATCGCCTCAGGGGCGACCGCGCCGGTATAGGCGATCACGACCTCGGCATTCGGGCCCGGCTTGCGCAGCCAATAGGCGCCATCGGTGATGCCCTGTTGAAGCTCCGGCGTCATGATGCGCTGCGCCTGCTCGATGCTGCGCGTCGAGAGCCGCAAATACACCGAGCCGCCCTCGCCCGGCTCCCGCTGCATGTGCTGGAATCCGAAAGCCATGATCACGGCAAGCTCGTCGACGAAGGCCGGCTCGAACGAGGCGAGCCCATCCTGCGCCATGCCGATCAAGGGCGTTGCGATCGACTGGTGCGCGCCGCCCTCCGGCGCGAGCGTGATGCCCGACGGCGTCGCCGCCACCATGAAGCGCGCATCCTGGTAGCAGGCATAGTTCAGCGCATCGAGGCCGCGCTCGATGAAGGGATCGTAGAGCGTGCCGACCGGCAGTAGTCGCGTGCCGTTGATCTGGTGCGACAGGCCGAGCGCGGAGAGCATGATGAACAGGTTCATCTCGGCAATGCCGAGCTCGAGATGCTGGCCCTTCGGTGAGAAGTCCCAGTTGAAGGTGGATGGAATTTTCTCGCTGCGGAATAAGTCGGCCTTCTCGGCGCGCGCGAACAGGCCGCGGCGGTTCACCCAGGGGCCGAGATTGGTCGAGACGGTGACGTCGGGCGAGGTCGTGACGATGCGGCTGGCGAGCTCGCTGTCGCCGCGCGCGATCTCGTTCAGCACGAGGCCAAAGCCCTGCTGGGTTGACATCTGCGGCGACGGCTTGAAGGCGAGCTGCGCGGGCACCTCGACCACGGGCGCGGTCAGTCGGCGTCCGTCCTGGTTGAACGGCACGCGCGCCAGGAACGCATCGAGCTCGGCCGCGTCTTGCGTCAGGCCCTCGTACTTGTCCCACTCATGGCTCGCGCGGATGTTCTGGCTCTCGCGATATTTCTCCATCTGCGCGACCGTCATCAGGCCGGCATGGTTGTCCTTGTGGCCCTGGAACGGCAGGCCGACGCCCTTGATGGTGTAGGCGATGAAGCAGACCGGGCGGTCGTGATCGATGGATTCGAACGCCTCCAGCATGCTCGCCATGTCGTGGCCGCCGAGGTTCGACATCAGCGCCAGCAGCTCCTCGTCGCTGCGCTTGTCGATCAGCTTGGTGATCGGCCCCTGGTCGCCGATCTCGTCGTGCAGGTGCTTACGGAAGGCAGCACCGCCCTGGAAGCACAGCGCGGCGTAGAGCGCGTTCGGGCAATTGTCGATCCAGCGCTTCAACGCCTCGCCGCCCGGCTCGGCGAAAGCTTCGCGCATCAGCCGGCCGTATTTCACGATGACGACGTCCCAGCCGAAATTGCGGAACATGGTCTCGAACTTTTCCCAGAGCCCCTCGCGCACGACGGCGTCGAGCGACTGGCGGTTATAGTCGACCACCCACCATGTGTTGCGCAGGCCGTGCTTCCAGCCCTCGGCGAGCGCCTCCCAGATATTGCCTTCGTCCATCTCGGCGTCGCCGACGAGGGCAATCATCCGCCCCTCGCGGCGATCCTTCGCCCAGCCATGCGCCTTGACGTAGTCCTGCACCAGCGAGGAGAACAGCGTCTGCGCGACGCCGAGGCCGACCGAGCCGGTGGAGAAATCGACGTCGTCGACGTCCTTGGTGCGCGAGGGATAGGACTGCGCGCCCTTGAAGCCGCGGAAATTCTCCAGCTTCTCGCGGCTCTGCCGGCCGAACAGGTACTGGATGGCGTGGAATACCGGGCTCGCATGCGGCTTCACCGCGACGCGGTCCTCGGGGCGCAGCACACTAAAGTACAGCGCCGACATGATGGTCGCGAGCGAGGCGGATGAAGCCTGGTGGCCGCCGACCTTGAGGCCGTCCGCATTGGGGCGGATGTGGTTGGCGTGGTGGATGGTCCATGACGACAGCCACAGCGCCTTGCGGCTGAGGGCGGTCAACATGTCGAGACGGTCGGAATCAACGGGCATGGGCAATGCTCCCGGAAATCATCCCTCATGATACGCCTGGGGGCAGCGCCAAACTTCTCAATTTTTCGCGCCATACCCGACGATATTGGGATATTTTACCAATCAGATGCTCTCCGATACAGGTTTCATCCCAATGCCCGACCTCGACGCCATCGACCGCAAGATCCTCGCGCTGCTGCAGACCGACAGCCGGCTGACCATGCAGGAGCTTGCCGACAAGGTCGGGCTCGCGGTCTCGCCCTGCCACCGCCGGGTCAAGCTCTTGGAGGAACGCGGCGTCATCTCGCGCTATATCGCGACCGTCGACCAGAAGGCACTGGGGCTGCATGTCAGCGTGTTCATCTCGATCAAGCTGGCACGGCAGAAGGAGGAGGACCTCAACCGCTTCGCCCGCGCCATCTCGAAATGGGACGAGGTGCTGGAGTGCTATCTGATGACCGGCAACCGCGACTACCTGCTGCGGGTGGTGGCGGCCGACCTCGCCTCCTACGAGACGTTCCTCAAGACCAAGCTGACCCGGCTCGACGGCATCGCCTCGATCGAGTCCAGCTTTGCCCTGAGCCAGGTGAAATATTCGATCGCGCTGCCGGTGTGACAGACTGTCATTGCGAGGAGCCCTTGCGACGAAGCAATCCAGACTGCCTCCGCGGAGGGATGCTGGATTGCTTCGCTGCGCTCGCAACGACGGCGGAGGAGCGGCTCCGGGCAATTCCGAAGCAGCAAAAGGCGACGTTGTCACATGGATGAAACAAAGGGCACCGATGGTCATTTGACAACCGTCCCCACCCGAGAACCGCAACCATGACTGCATCCGACCGCACCTCCGAAACCGCCAAGCGCGAGCGCATCATTCAGGAGATGGCCGACGATCTCGACGAGGAGCTGGAGATGGAGATGGATGATGCCCGTCTCGACGAGCTCCTGGACGAGACCGACGCGCTGAACCCGACGGTCGACCGCAAGCTCTATTTCCGGGAGCTGCTGCGGCTCCAGGGCGAGCTGGTCAAGCTCCAGGACTGGGTGCACAGCGAGAAGAAGAAGGTCGTGGTGCTGTTCGAGGGCCGCGATTCCGCCGGCAAGGGCGGCGTCATCAAGCGCATCACCCAGCGCCTCAATCCCCGCATCTGCCGCGTCGCGGCGCTTCCCGCCCCGAGCGAGCGCGAGCGCACGCAGTGGTACTTCCAGCGCTACGTGTCCCACCTGCCGGCCGGCGGCGAGATCGTGCTGTTCGACCGCAGCTGGTACAACCGCGCTGGCGTCGAACGCGTGATGGGCTTCTGCACCGACGAGCAGTACCAGGAGTTCTTCAAGACCGTGCCGGAGTTCGAGCGAATGCTGATCCGCTCCGGCATCATCCTGGTCAAATACTGGTTCTCGATCACCGACGACACGCAGCAGTTCCGCTTCACCATGCGCATCCGCGACCCGCTGAAGCAATGGAAGCTGAGCCCGATGGACGTCGAAGCCCGCACCCGTTGGGAGGCCTACACCAAGGCCAAGGAGACCATGCTGGAGCACACGCATCTGCCGGACTCTCCGTGGTGGATCGTCGATGCCGTGGACAAGAAGCGCGCCCGGCTCAACTGTATCTCGCATCTGCTCAGCCAGATCCCATACCAGGAAGTGGCGCACGTGCCGGTGGTGCTGCCGGAGCGCGTGCGCAATCCCGACTATCACCGCGGCCCGATTCCGCCGGAGATGTACGTGCCGGCGAAATACTGACGGCGCCTGCCGCTAGCGGCAGGCCAGCCCGGACGAGGACAGCGCGATGCCCGTGCCGAGCGATCTGAGCGTGACCAGGGACTCGACCCGCCGCCGTAATCGCCTCAGCCCGTGGCTCGCGCTGGCGAGCGCGCTGTCGGTGCTGACGGTTGCGCTCGCTTTGTCTTATTGGGCCTGGCAGCCGGCCACGCTGCGCATCGCCGTGGGACCCGCCGGCAGCGACGACCAGACGCTTATCGCGGCGCTGGCGAAGGCGTTCGAGACCAAGGGCGGCGCGATACGCCTTGTCCCGATCGAGACCGACGGCACGCTGCAAAGTCTCAATCTGCTCGGCACCGGCAAGGCGGACCTTGCGGTGGCGCGCGGCGATCTCGCGATCCCGCCCGAGACCAATTCGGTCGCGATCCTGCGGCGGAATTTCGTGGTGCTGTGGGCGCCGACGGGGCGCAAGGGCGCAGCGCGGTCCAAAGTCACGGAGATCGCATCGCTCGGCGGACGCCGCGTCGGCGTCGTCGGCCTCGGCGATGCCAATCCCGACCTGCTGCGCGTCATCCTGGCCGAGTCCGGCGTCAATCCGCAGAAGGTGACGATCACCCAGTTCGGCACCGACCGCATCTCCGAGATGACCCAGGATGTCGCGCTCGACGCCTTCATGATGGTGGGCGCGCTCGACGACAAGGTCATCGCCAGCACGATAGCCACGACCGCGCGGCTGCGCGGCGAGCCCAAATTCCTCTCCGTCGACGTCTCCGACGCCATTGCCGAGCGGCATCCGCTCTACGAGTCCGAGGAGATTCCGGCGAGCGCGTTTGCCACGACGCCGCAGCGGCCCGACGACAAGATCGACACCATCGCGGTCAACCAGCTGATCGTCGCGCCCGCGTCATTGTCCGAGGACACGGTCGCAGCCTTCACCCGCGAGCTGTTCGCGGTCCGGCCGTCGCTCGCGAAGGATTTGCCCGGCGCCAGCCACATCCAGAAGCCCGACACCGACAAGGACGCCGCGCTGCCGGCCCATCCCGGAGCTGCCGCCTATATCGACGGCAACGAGCGCAGCTTCATGGACAAGTACAGCGACTACATCTGGGGTGTGGTGTTGCTGCTCTCCGGCCTCGGCTCGGTCGCCGCGTGGCTGCGCCATTATCTCAGGCGCGAGGAGCGCAGCCTCAACGCGCTGCATCGCGACCGGCTGCTGACGGCGATCTCCAGCGTGCGCGAGGCGACCTCGCTCGACGACCTTGCGGCCATGCAGGGCGCCGCCGACGAGATCCTGCGCGAGACGCTGGCCTGTCACGAGGACGGCGCCATCGAGGACGGCGACCTCGCCGCCTTCGGTCTCGTGCTGGCGCAGTTCCACCAGGCGATCGTCGACCGCCGCGCCGTGATCGCGGAGGCGCCCGCAAAGCCGGGCGGCGGCGCGCTTCAGCCGGTGCCTATCTCCACGGCTGCACGATGATCTTGGTATGGGCCTCGGGATTGGCGAGGTCGGCAAACGCCTTGGCGACGCCGTCGATACCGACCTCCGCCGTCACCATCGCCGCGGCATCCACCTGCCCCTCCGCGATCAGGCGCAGCGACGCTGCGAACTCGTCCGGTGTGTAGCCGAGCACGTACTGGACGCTCAGCTCCTTCATGATGCCGAGCATGGGCTCGTTTCTGTCGGCCTCCATGCAGACGCCGACCACGACGATGCGCGCATCGCGCGGTGCGCCTTCGAACACCTGCTGGAGCAAGCCGGGCACGCCGACGCATTCGAAGATGATCGCAGGCTTGAGCGCCGGCAGCATGGCCTGGAACGGCGGCCGCGCCGCCTTCTCGGTGTCCGACATCTGGGCGTGCTCGGCCCAGGTCGCATAAGGCTGCGACACCCTGGGATCGACCACGACGTCCGCACCGAGCTTTGCGGCGAGCGCCCGCCGGGCCGGCGAATAGTCGGCGGCGACGATCGGATGCAGGCCCTTGATCTTCAGCGCCGCGATCACCGCGAGCCCGACCGGGCCGCAACCGATCACGAGGGGCACTTCGTCGCCCCCGATATTCGCCTTCGCCGCGGCGTGGACACCGACCGCGAGCGGCTCGGTCAGCGCCGCATGTTCCGGCGCAAGACCGTTGGGCACTTCGAGCAGGAGCGGCTCGCTCAAGATCATTCTCTCCGCATAGCCGCCGCTGAAGTCGTTGGAATAGCCGATGCCCTTGATGCCCTCCGCTGTCAGCAGCGCGGGCAGCGAGCAGACGTGCGTGCCCGGCTTGAGCCGACGTTCGGTGCCTGGGCCGTAGTCGACGATCTCGCAGCAGAACTCGTGGCCGAACACGACATCGCGCGACAGATCCATCGGCGTTCGCCCGGTCTTCTTCGCCATCTCCACCATTCGTGGCGCGTGCTGGCGGGCGTGCAAATCGGAGCCGCAGATGCCGCAGGCGAGCGTCCTGACCAGCACCTGGCCGGGACCGGGCGTCGGCTCCGCCATCTGGCCGACGACAATCTCACCGTTCCTGAAAATCGCAGCACGCATCCGGCTCCTCCCCTGTCGTTGGAGCCGTTGATAGCACGTATCAGGGTACGCGGACTTGCGTCAGGGGTTCGGGGAACGCTCTTCCAGCACCAGGAGCTGGGCGCGGCGGATGCGCTCGCGATGGGCGATATAGAGACCGCTGGCGACGATGAAGGCGGCACCAGTGATGGTCCAGATATCCGGCAGCTCACCGAAGATGAAGAAGCCGAGAATGCTGACCCAGAGCAACTGCGTGTAGGAGAACGGCGCCAACACCGAGGCATCGCCATAACGGTAGGCGAGCACGACGATCCACTGCCCCACGGTGGAGGCAACGCCGACGACGATGCCGAGCCCAATCGCCGTCCAGCTGGGTGTCACCCAGGCGAACGGCACCATCACGGACATGATGGCAACACCCGTGAGCGCGGAATAGGCCATCGTGGTGAGAACCGCCTCGCGCCCGCTCATCATGCGGGTCATGATCAGCGCGGCAGCCCAGCAGAACGCCGAGACGATCGGAAAGAACGCCGCGACATGGAAAGCAGCCGAGCCCGGGCGAATGATGATCATCACGCCCATCAGGCCGATCGCGGTCGCGATCCAGCGGCGCATGCCAACCTTTTCGCTCAGGAAGATGATCGACAGCGCGGTAACGAACAGCGGCGAAACGAATCCGGTCGCGGAAGCTTCCGCAATGGGAAGGTAACTCACGCCGGTGATGAAGAAGAGCGAGGAGCCGAGCAGCGCCGTGCCGCGCATGATCTGCAAGCCCAATCGCTCGGTCCGCATCGCATGGAGCGGCGAACCCGGCAGCATCACCGGCAGGAACATCAGCGCGAACGTGACGAAGCGGATCCAGGTGATCTCGATCGAAGGCAGGCTCGACGACAGATACTTCGAGGTGACGTCGGAGCAGCCGAGAAACACCGTCGACAGCAGCACCAGCGCAATGCCCTTGAAGGGATGATCGACGCGCGCAGGCGCGCGGCGAGCCTCCTGCTTCTTCTCGGGCACGGAAGGCATAGGAATACTGTCGAGCCTTGCGGCTGCGGCGGGCGGCGGGGTCACGGCTGGAACCTGGGAAAACGACGATTCGGGAACGATCGTAAAAAACGACAAAAGCGCCGCTTTCACAACTTCCGAAAACAGGATGCCGATATGCGCTCACGTCCGCGCGCGTCAATACTCCATTAATAATGGAGGTTTGTGCACTACAACATGGGCAGGCTGCGCGGCTTCGGACCGCGCGGAAACGCCGCATCGAGCGCCGAAATCTCCTCCTTCGTCAGCACGAGATCGCCGGCGGCCGCATTTTCGCCGGCATGTTCCGCGGACGACGCCTTCGGAATCGCGAACACCGTAGTCGCACGGGTGAGGAAGCTCAGCGCGACCTGACGCGGTGTCGCACGACGCGCTTCCGCGATCTGCGCGAGCACAGCGCCACCCTTGCTGCGCGCGTCAGGGAAATCATCATGGCCGAACGGCGAATAGGCGACCACGGCGACGCCGTGCTGCCCGCACCACGGGATCACCGCATGCTCGATCGCGCGCTCCTTGAGGTGATAGAGCACTTGATTGCAGGCGATCTTCCCTTCGCCGGCGACATCGAGAATGTCGCCGAGATCGTCGGCGTCGAAATTGGACACGCCCCAGGATTTGATCTTGCCCGATGTCACCAGCTCCTCGAATGCGGCGACGGTGTCCTCCAGCGGATAGGAGCCACGCCAGTGCAGGAGATAGCAGTCGAGGCGATCGGTCTTCAGCCGCTTCAGCGAGCGCTCGCAGGCCGTGATGGTGCCGCGACGCGAGGCATTGCTCGGCAGCACTTTTGACACCAGAAACACCTCGTCGCGCCGGCCCGCGATCGCGTCCGCAATCACGAGCTCGGCATCGCCATACATCTCGGCGGTATCGGTATGCGTCATGCCGAGATCGAGCCCGCGCTGCAGCGCCGCGATCGCGCGCTTGGGATCGCCATGGTCGAGATACCATGTGCCCTGCCCGATGACGGAGACATTGGCGCCGGTCTTGCCGAAAGGTTTTGTGTTCATGTTCGCTCCGAACTCCGATGTTTCTTCCCCTCTCCCCGTTCTTACGGGGAGAGGGTTGGGGTGAGGGGCTGCTTCCGCAATCAAGGTAGCAGTTGGACTCGTGGAGAGTCCCCCTCACCCGCATTTGCGCTTCGCGCAACTGCGGCCTCTCCCCGCACGCGGGGAGAGGCGAAAAGCCGCGCGCTCAAGAGTTCAATCCGCCGATATCAGCGACCAGCACGCTGCCGGTCGCTGACTCCGTGATATAGAGCCGATCCCTGTTCGCGCCACCGATTGCGACATTGGTGCAGTTCGGCCCGGCGCACGACTTGATCCGCGCAATCAACTCGCCATTCGGCGCGAACACGAAGACGTGGCCGAGCGAAGCGTGGCCGACGAACAGGCGGCCCTTCGCGTCCATGGTCATGCCGTCAGGGCCGCTGGTACCGAACAGTGAGCAGAAGCGGCCGACCTTCGACACGCTGCCGTCCTTCATGAACGGCAGCCGCCACACCGCGTTGTCGCGCGTCATCGCGACGAACAGCACGGTCTCGCTGGGATCGAGCACCAGACCGTTGGGGCTGATGCCGGTGTCGATCAGGCAGTCGAGCCGCCCGTTCGGTGCGAGCCGGTAGACGCGACCACTCGGATCATGCAGGCCGGTCTGGCCCTGATCGGTGAAGAAGATGTCGCCGTTCGACGCAAGATGCAGATCGTTGCAGCCGCGGAAAGACTCAGAGTTACGCGCGGTCAGCACCGGCGTGATGCGGCCGGCCTTGGCGTCGAGCTCCATGATGCCGTGCATGTAGTCGGCCACCAGGATGCGGCCGTCGGCGGCGATCTTCAATCCGTTCGGCCAGCCGTCATACTCGATCACAAGCGACCACTCACCACCGGGCGCGATCCGGAAGATGCGGCCGAACGGAATGTCGACGATGTAGAGATTGCCGTCCTTGTCGAACGAAGGGCCTTCGATGAAGCTGTCGGTCGGCACACCCGGCCGGTTGGCATCGGCCCAATCCGTCCGCACACCCTTGCGGCGGAATGTGTCGGGCATGGCCGAGAAGAGTCTTGTTTCGATCAGGCGCGGCGGCGTTTCCAGGTACATCATGATTGTTATGATTGCTGAGAGGGAGAGCGCAGCAACATAAGGCACAATCGCGGGCGCGTCGATTGGGGCAACGAGCATGGCTGCGTTGGCGAGCGGTACCGGCCCGCGCGACTCTCGTGTCCCGGACGCGCTGCAACGCGTCAGCGTTGCTGCGCAGAGCCGGGATCCATAAGGGACAAACACTCTGCTGTTAGATAGGCCCCGGCTCTGCAGCGCACCACTTCGTGCTGCGCAGCGTCCGGGGCACGAGACCGTCTTGTAGCCCGTAGCCCGTCTCAGGCCGCGCGCACCGTGGCCAGGAACTGATCGACCTCGCTGCCGAGACGCTTGCTTTCGTCGAGCAGCGCGAGCGCTGCGCCGTGCACCTGGCCGGCGGCGGCGCCGGTTTCGGACGCGCCGCGCCTGACATCCTCGACGCTGGTGGAGACTTCGGATGCGCCCTGCGCCGCCTGCTGCACGTCGCGCGCGATCGCCTGTGCGGCGGCGCCCTGTTGTTCGACCGCAGCGGCGATCGAGGATGCAATGTCCGCCATGGATTCGATGGTGCCGCCGATCTCCTTGATCGAGTCCACCGACTGCCGCGTCGCCAACTGGATCTGCGCGACCTGACGGCCGATCTCGTCGGTCGCCTTTGCGGTCTGGCCAGCGAGCGCCTTCACCTCCGAGGCGACGACCGCGAAGCCCTTGCCCGCCTCGCCGGCGCGCGCCGCTTCGATCGTTGCATTCAGCGCCAACAGATTGGTCTGCCCGGCCACCGCCGAGATCATGCGCACGACCTCGTCGATGCGGTCGGCGGTCTGCGAGAGCGCATCGATCTGGCTGTTGGTCCGGTTGGCCTGCGCGACGGCCGCGAGCGCCACCTCGTGTGACTGCGCGACCCGCCGGCCGACCTCGCCGACCGACGTCACCATCTCCTGGCATGCGGCGGCCGCCGACTGGACGCTCGCCGACGATTGTCCGGATGCGGCAGCGACCGTTGCGGATAGGGCATTGGTCCCCTCCGCCGTATTGGTCAATCCATTGGCGGCCAGCTCGATTTCGGACGACGCCGCGGTGACGGCATTGACGATGCTGCCGACCGCCGCCTCGAACCGGTCGGCAATCTCGAGCATCCCCTGCTTGCGCTGGGCTTCCGCATCGTGCTTGGCCTGCTCGCGGGCATCGGCCATGTGCCGGTTCTCGAGCAGCTTGTGGTGGAAGACGGCGAGCGACGTCGAGATCTTGCCGATCTCGTCGTGGCGCGCGACCTGCTCGATCGGACGGTCGAGATCGCCATTCGCCAGATGCTCCATCGCCAGGACCATGCGGGTGAGCGGTGCGGTCAGCCGGCGGCCGAACCAGAACGCGATGACGATCATCACGGCGACGGTAATGGCGATGGACCAGACCACATAGCGATGCACGACCACGAGCTCATCGCTGACGGCCTCGAGGCGCTTGCCGGCCGCGGTCCTGACGGTCTCCAGATTTGGCCGCAGCCGATCGTAGATCTGGGCGAGATCCTCGGCCTCCTCATTGAGCGTGCTCTGGCCGGCCATGAAGGCGAGGAAGCTCGTCTTGTAGCTGTCGATCAGCTTCTTGATCTCGGCCTTGGCGTCGTCGGGCAGATCGGACTTGCCAAGCTCGGTCAGGAATTCGCCGGCGCGCTTGGTCAACTCGTCGCCGTATTTCTCGTCGCCGCGCAGCATGAAATCCTTCTCATGCCGCCGCATCATCAGCATGAGGACGGACAGCCGCGGCCGCTCGAATGTCCTGAGCTTGCTCTCGACCGAATGCACGGCCGCGCGCAGCTTGCCCTGCAGCCCGTCATTCTCGTTGAAGCCGACGAGCTTCTGAGCGGAGACCACATTGGCGAAGCGGGTGTTGTAGCTGGCGATGACGGGGCGGAACGACAGCGCCTTGCGCAGCGGATCGTCTTCCGCAAGGGCACCGGCGATCTCCTCGACTGCCGCCAGATGGCCGGTGGCCGCACGCAACGTCTCGTCATGCGCGGCGACCTTCTTGTCGGTCGGCTTCTGCAGGAAATTGGTGGCGAGTTCGCGCCCCTGCAACAGGCTCTCGGACAGGCGCGCGGTTTCGGATTCCAGCTTCGTGAAGCGGTCGGCGGTTGCACGGCTGCGATCCTCGATCTGCCGGCCGGCAAAATAGATCACGCCCACCATGAGGACGCCGGTCACGCCCAGCAAAAGCACCTGCGTGCGCAGGCCAAGGTGAAAGCTCCGCAGTTGGAAGCGGCGCGCCGACCGAAGTCTGCCAAACATGTGTTCCCAGCCCCGAAAGTATCAATTCGCAAAAATTGATCCATTTTGGCTGGAATTGCTTAACATTCCGGCAACCACCAGGCGGGCGCCGCCGCTCACGGCTAAGGTCCCCCTTTCCAGCCGGAGAATGGCCGGATTAGCCCGCCGCCCCCGCCAGCTTGGCCTGCTTCGCCGGCGCCTCGGTCGTCGCGATCAGGCGCTTCAGCTCGGGGATGCAGGAGCCGCAATTGGTGCCGGCCTTGAGCTTTGCGCCGATCTCGGCCGCCGTGCGTGCGCCGGATGAGATAGCGTCACAGATGGTGCCGCGGCCGACGCCGAAGCAGGCGCAGACGATCGGGCCGGTCGAGGCGCCGCCCTCGCTGGACTTGCCTGACAACAGCATGCGGCGCTGCTCGTCGGTGACGTGATCGGCGACGAACAGGCTCTTCACCACCTCCCAGTCGCCGGCGTCGTGCGCGGGTCCGACGAACAGGCAGGTCTCGATGCGGTCGCCCGCGAACGAGGCTGCGCGATAGACGCCGCCGCCGAAGTCGCGATACTCGGCCACGTCCTCGCCGGCGACGCCATCGAGCCAAGCCGGCCAGCGCGACAGATCGGCGTTGTCGGCGAAGAGATAGCCGAAGCCGTCTGAAACCGTGACGCGGGTCCACAACAGGTTTTGCGGCAGCTCGAGCTGCTTGCGCGACAACGCGAAGCCGCGGAAGACGTACTCATAGGGCGTGATCGCGGCAGGCGTCGCCTTGGACTCCGGCTGACCCGAGAACGGATCGGTGAACGACTGTACCAGCGCGCCGACGCGGCCGTGCGAGGCGTTCATCGCACTCCAGTGGATCGGCGCGAACAGCGTGCCGCGCTGCTGGCGTTCGCTGACGACCACTTTAAGGATGCACTGGCCGTAATCGGTGGTGATGCGGGCATAGCTGTCATGGACGATGCCGTATTTGCCGGCATCGTCAGGATGGATCTCGACGAAGGGCTCGGGCAGGTGCGCGCCGAGCCGTTGGCTGAGGCCGGTGCGCGTCATGGTGTGCCACTGGTCGCGGATACGGCCGGTGTTGAGCCTGAGGGGGCGCGACGGCCCGGTCTCGCCGCGCAGCGACGGCACCTCGGGTGCGACGAAGCGGCCCTTGGCGTCATTGGTGAAGAAGCCGCCTTGCGCGAAGAAGCGCTCGCCGGGCAGCCCGCCTTCGCGCACCGGCCACTGCACCGGCTGCAAGGCGTCGAAGCCCTCGTCGGAGAGCGACGTCAGCGCGCCGATGTCGAAATCGCGGCTGCCATCGTTCTCGAAGGCCGAGAGCGCGGCATGCTCACGGAAAATATCGGCGGCGGATTTGTAATGAAAACTGTCGCCGAAGCCGAGACGCTTGGCGGTCTCGCTGAGGATCCACCAATCCGGCCGCGCCTCGCCCGGCGCCGGCAGGAACGAGCGCTGGCGCGAGATGCGCCGCTCCGAATTGGTCACCGTGCCCGACTTCTCGCCCCAGGCGAGCGCCGGCAGCAGCACATGCGGGCCGGCCTCGACGGTGTCGTTGGAGAGCACGTTCTCGGAGACCACGAACAGTTCGAGCTTCTTCAGCACCTCGCGCACGAAATCCGCATCGGGCAGCGACACCGCGGGATTGGTGCCCATCACCCACAGCGCCTTGACCTCGCCGCGGTTGATCGCCTCGAACAGCTGCACCGCCTTCAGCCCCTCATGGGTGGCGATGCGCGGCGCCTTCCAGAACCGCCTGACCCGGTCGATGTCCGGCGGCGTAAAGCCCATATGTGCGGCGAGCATGTTGGCAAGACCGCCGACCTCGCGGCCGCCCATCGCGTTGGGCTGGCCGGTCAGCGAGAACGGTGAGGCGCCTGGCTTGCCGATCCGGCCCGTGGCGAGATGGCAGTTCAGGATCGCGTTGACCTTGTCGGTGCCCTGCGCCGACTGGTTGACGCCCTGCGAATAGAGCGTGACGACCTTCTCGGTGTCGCGGAACATCCTGAAGAAGGTGGCAACGTCCGCCTCGGAGAGTCCCGTGGCCAACGCGGTCGCGGTGACGCTGCCGGCGATGTTGCGTGCGCGCGCCAGCGCATCGTCAAAACCGCTGGTGTTCTGCGCGATGTAGTCCTTGTCGAGCGCGCCATTGTCGGCGAGATGGACGAACAGGCCGGAGAACAGCGCAGTGTCGGTGCCGGGCTTGAGGCCGAGGAACAGGTCGACGTCGCTCGCGGTGTCGGTGCGGCGCGGATCGATCACGATCATCCGCGCGCCGCGCTCCTGCCTGTTCTTCAACATGCGCTGGAACAGCACGGGGTGGCACCACGCGGCGTTCGAGCCGACGAACACCAGCAGATCGGCCTGGTCGAGATCCTCGTAGCAGCCGGGCACGGTGTCGGCGCCGAAGGCGCGGCGGTGGCCGGCGACCGAGGACGACATGCAGAGCCGCGAATTGGTGTCGACATTCGCGGTGCCGACAAAGCCCTTCATCAGCTTGTTGGCGACGTAATAATCCTCGGTGAGGAGCTGGCCGGAGAGATAGAAGGCGACCGCATCTGCGCCATCGCGCGCCACGATATGCTGCATGCGGTGGGCGACGTGATCGAGCGCATCGCTCCAGGCGACGCGCTCCAGCACGCCCTTGCAGCGGATCATCGGGTAGAGCAGCCGGCTCTCGAGCCCGACGGTCTCGCCGAGCGCGGAGCCCTTCGAGCACAGCCGGCCGAAATTGGCGGGATGATCAGGATCGCCCGCGATCGCCGCGCCGCCCTTGCCGTCCGGCGTTGCCAGCACGCCGCAGCCGACGCCGCAATAGGGGCAGGTCGTTCGGGTGGCTCGAAGGTTTGGGTCGATCGCCGTCATGTCAGGCTGCCTTGGACGGAAGGGCAAGCGTGCGGCCGAACATCATGTCGGCGCGGATCGCAGCGACCTTCTCGCGATTGCGAATCAGCTCGAGATACCAGAGCGCATCGACGGTATCGCCGATCAGCACAGCGCCGGTCAGCCGGCCGTCCGCGATGACGAGCTTCTTGTAGGTGCCGCGTCTGCGGTCGGTCAGCACGAGGCTCTCGCTGCCCTCGCCGCCCATGAAATCGCCGGCGGAGAACACGCTGACGCCGGAGACCTTCAGATTGGTCGAGACCACACTGCCTTGATAGGCGGCGGGCTTGCCGGCGAGATGCCGCGCCAGCACCCGCGCCTGCTCGTAGGCGGGCTCGACCAGGCCATAGCAGGTGCCGCGATGCTCGGCGCATTCGCCGAGCGCGTAGATGTCGGGCGAAGCCGTCTGCATCTCGTCGTTGACGACGATGCCGCGGTTGACGGCGATACCGGCCTCCTTGGCCAGCGCGATGTTCGGCTTGATGCCCGCCGCGAAGATCACGGCATCGGCCTCGATGCGGCTGCCGTCGGCGAGCTCGACGGCTTCGACATGACCGTCGCCGTGGATGCGCGCCGTGGAGGCATTGAGCAGGATGCGGATGCCCTTGCGCTCGACCAGCGTCTTGAGGAGATCAGCGGCCGTTCCATCGAGTTGGCGCTCCATCAGCCGGTCCATCAGATGCAGCAGCGTCACCGGCGCGCCGGCCTTGGCGAGGCCGTAGGCGGCCTCGAGTCCGAGCAGGCCGCCGCCGACCACGATGACGCGCTTCTTCGCGGCCGCGAGCGTCAGCAGCAGGTCGACATCGCGCGTGTCGCGAAAGGTGTGCACGCCGGCAAGATCGGCGCCCGGCACGTTGAGCCGTAGCGGCGTCGAGCCCGTGGCGAGCACAAGCTTGGAATATTCCATGCTCTCTTCGCCTGCGATCTTGAGCTCGCGGCGGCCGGTGTCGATCTCGGTGACGCGATAGCCGTAGCGCACCGTGACGCCGCGTTCACGCCACCAGTCGGCCGGCCTGAGCTCGATCTCGTGCGAGCCGGTCTCGCCGGCCAGCACGGAGGAGAGCAGCACGCGATTGTAAGCGAGCCGCGGCTCATCGCCGATGACGGCAACCGCGTAGCGGCCGAGTGCGGTCTTGGCGAGTTCATCGACAAGCCGCGCGGCCGCCATACCGTTACCGACGATGACCAGCGGTTCACTCACAAGGCATCTCCTATTCGGCGGCCTGCGCCTGCGCGCCATAGGCCTCGGAAATCATGTAGCCGGACAAGACGCCGTAAGCGTCGGTCCAGGCGGTTGCGAGCTCGGGCGTCCAGGCCTCGCCAAGACCCTTCTCCAGGGTCCACAGCAAGGTCGCGCCGACCACGGGATAGTGCTCGGCCTTGGCGCCGTAGGCGACGTGGCGCTTGGCGAGCGCGGAGGCCGCGGGAAGAATCGTCTCGAGATTCGACAGGCCGCCAACGACGGCGGCGAGCATGGCCATCAGCTTCTTGCGCTGCTCGGTCATGTCCTCGGGAAACATCGCGCGCACGGACGGCGCCACTTCGAACAAGCGGTCGTAGAACAGTTTTGAGGCTGCTTCCGAAATCGGCGCGACCTTGGAAAAGCTTTGCTGCACGAGGGCGATCTGCTGAGGCGTCATGATGGTCTCCTGTCTGTTTCGGTCTGCCTTTGTCCGCGCCGTTGCGAACAAGGTTCATGGGTCAAACGTCATCAGAGCGGCTTCTCCCCGCGTACGGGGAGAAGCGATTTTCATACCAAGTGCTAGACACGCGCTTCGGCAAGGCTTGGCGCGCCTTCGCCCTGCGGGCTGCGACGCAAATAGAACCACCAGGTCAAGGCCAGGCACGAGGCGTAGAAGCCGAGATAGATCGCGAGCGCGAGCTGCGGCCCGCCGGTCATGGCAATCGACTTGCCGAAACCGCTCGGGATCAGATAGCCGCCGACGGCACCGACCGCGCCGATGAAGCCGACCGCCGCACCGCTCTCGATGCTCGCGGTCTTCAAGGCAGCCGCACGCGCGACATCGCCCTTGCCGCGCACCCTGAACAGATTCTGCTCGCGGAAGATCGAGGGGATCATGCGGTAGGTCGAGCCGTTGCCGATGCCCGTGGTCACGAACAGGATCAGGAACATCGAGAGGAAGCCGACGAAATCCTTCTGCCCGACGAAATAGACCACGCCGACCGTGGCACCCGCCATCACGATGAAATTCCAGAACGTGATGATGGAGCCGCCGATCCTGTCGGCAAGCCAGCCGCCGAGCGGACGCGATAGCGAGCCGACCAGCGGGCCGAGGAAGGCGATCGAGATCGTCACCGACGGAAACAACGTCTTGAGCAGGAGCGGGAACGCCGCGGAGTAGCCGATGAAGGACCCGAACGTGCCGATATAGAGATAGGCCATGATCCAGGTGTGCTTGCGCTTGACCACCGCGAGCTGATTTTTGATCGACGATTTCGCCGTGGTGAGGTTGTTCATGAAGAACACCGCGCCGAACACCGCGATCGCGATCGGCAGCACCCACATCAGCCCGGCGTTCTGGAGGAAGATGCCGTCGACGGGGGAGGCCTGGAACAGGTTGATGACGGCGAGCGTCATCAGGATCGGGGTCAGGAGCTGCACGCTGGAGACGCCGATATTGCCGCCGGCGGCATTCAGGCCGAGCGCCCACCCCTTCATCCGGTCAGGGAAGAAGAAGGAGATGTTGGTCATGCTGGAGGCGAAGTTGCCGCCGCCAAGACCGGCGGTCGAGGCGACCAGCAGCATCAGCCAGAACGGCGTGTCGGGATGACTGACGAAATAGGCGAGCGACAGCGTCGGAATGAACAGCACCGCCGCACTGAAGATGGTCCAGTTGCGGCCGCCGAAGGTCGTCACTGCGAAAGTGTAGGGAAAGCGCATGAATGCGCCGATCAGGCCCGGCACGGCGACGAGCTGGAACAGCTGGTCGGTGGTGTAGTGGAAGCCCGCCTGCGGCAGCTTGGTGGTGACGATGCTCCAGATCAGCCAGACCGAGAAGCCGATATGCTCGGCCACGATCGACCAGATCAGGTTGCGGCGCGCGATAGTCTTGCCAGTCGCATTCCAGAACGCCTCGTCTTCGGGGCGCCAATCTGAAATCCAAGTCGGATTCTTCGTCATTGAGTATCCCTTCCAGGCTCACCGCTGCGTCGTTGCAGGCTCAGCCTCCGGTCACGGAGGCACGCTCCGGGGCTTCTCCTCGGTGGCGAGTTCACGATGCTGATTGATGATGTTGAGGGACGTCGTCGTTGGCGTCGGAAAAGGTGTTTCAATTTCCGTGCCAATTGCGCTCACGCTGGAAATGCAGGGATTTCAGGGCGTTATTCGTATTGCCCGAAATCTTCGCAGCGCTATTCCGCACGCTAAATTTGCGATTCGCTCAATCCTTGTGCGGCGCACAAGAATTGAGCTTGATGTCAAATATTTAGGCGCGCTCGTCTCGCGCATTAACCTTTGGTTTATGCGGCCTCTACGAAGCGATGACGCTCATAGAGGAATTCGAGCACGCGCTGGCGGCACTTCAGATACGTCGCGTTGGTGGCGAGCTCGAGTCGCTTGCGCGGCCGCGCCAGCGGCACCTCCAGCACCTCACCGATACGCGCGCTCGGCCCATTCGTCATCATCACGATGCGGTCGGAGAGCAGCACGGCTTCGTCGACGTCGTGTGTGATCATCAAGATGGTGTTGCCGAGCTTCTGATGCAGCGCCATCACCGAGTCCTGCAAATGCGCCCGCGTCAGCGCGTCGAGCGCGCCGAATGGCTCGTCCAGCAACAGCACCTTCGGTTCCATCGCGAGCGCCCGCGCGATGCCGACACGCTGCTTCATGCCGCCGGAGATTTCGGACGGACGCTTGTCCCTGGCATGCGCCATCTGCACGAGATTCAGATTGTGCATGACCCAAGCGTCGCGTTCGGCCTTCGACTTGGACTTGGCAAAGACCTTGTCGACACCGAGCCTGACGTTCTCGTAGACAGTCAGCCACGGCAGCAGGCTGTGGTTCTGGAACACCACCGCGCGGTCGGGCCCCGGCGAGTTGACCTCGCGGTTCTCCAGCAGCACGCCGCCGGTGGTGGCGCCCGTCAATCCCGCGATGATGTTGAGCAGGGTCGACTTGCCGCAGCCGGAATGGCCGATGATCGAGACGTATTCGCCCTTCTCGATGGTGAGATTGATGTCCTTCAGCACCTCGGTCGTCGCAGCGCCGCGGGTAAAGATCTTGTCGATGTGATCGAGCTTCAGATAGGCGGTCATGTGCCCTTCTCCCTCAGTTCTGCGCCGTGCCGCGGGTGACGATCTTGCCGAGGCCCGCGATCAGGCGGTCGAGCACGAAGCCGACGATGCCGACATAGAACAGCGCCAGGATGATCTCGCTGATATGCGAGGAGTTCCAGGCGTCCCAGATGAAGAAGCCGATGCCGACGCCGCCGATCAGCATTTCCGCGGCGATGATGGCGAGCCAGGACAGGCCGATGCCGATGCGAAGGCCCGTGAAGATGTAGGGCGCCGCCGCCGGGATCATGATCTTGGCGAAGAACTCGAGCGGATTGAGCTGCACCACCGCCGCGACGTTGCGATAATCCTGCGGGATGTTGCGGATGCCGACCGCGGTGTTGATAATGATCGGCCAGATCGACGTGATGAAGATGACGAAGATCGCCGAGGGCTGGCCGTCGCGGAACGCCGCGAGCGAGAGCGGCAACCAAGCCAGCGGCGGAATGGTACGCAGCACCTGGAACAGCGGATCGAGCCCGCGCATCGCCCAGACCGACTGCCCGACCAGCACGCCGAGCGCGATGCCGGCGATCGCCGAGAGCGAATAGCCGAGCGCGACGCGCTGGAGGCTGGCGGACAGATGCCAGAACAGGCCCTTGTCGATGCCGCCATGGTCGAAGAACGGATCAAAGATAAGTTCCCTGGTGTCCTTGAACACTTTTGACGGCGGCGGCAGCGCAGAGCCGGCACGGCGGCAGACCAGTTCCCACACCAGCGTCAGCAGCACGATCACGACCAGCGGCGGGATCACGCGCACGGCAAGCTCCCGCGCCATGCGTGCGTAGCTCTCCGCGCGCGGCGGACGCTTTGGCGTCATCGCAACGACCGGCGCGACACTCGCGGCAGGCGTCGCGGTCTCAACCTCAATCTTCGTAGCAGGCATGTTCATCGAAATCCCTCTCCGGCTTTCCGCAAGGACGATGCGGCCGCCCGAAGGCGGCCGCAGGGCTCCATCAGACTTCGACGCGCTTGATCGCGAGCGACTTCAGATAGGCAGCCGGATTTTCAGGATCGAACACCTTGCCGTCGAAGAAGGTCTCCTTGCCGCGCGAGGTCGAGGCCGGGATGTCGGCAGCGGCGACACCGAGTGTCTTGGCCGCGTCCTTCCAGAGGTCCTCGCGGTTGACCTTGGCGATCAGCGCCTTGGTGTCGAAGCCGGGCTCGTACTTGCCCCAGCGGATGTCCTCGGTGAGGAACCAGAGATCATGGCTCTGGAAGGGATAGGAGGCCTGATCCTTCCAGAACCGCATCTGCTGCGGCGAGTTGTCGACGACGCGGCCGGTGCCGTAGTCGAACTTGCCCTTCATGCGATCGGTGATGTCCTCTACCGGGCAGTTGATCCACTGGCGCTTGGCGCAGATCACCGCGGCTTCCTCGCGGTTCTCCGCCTTCTCCGCCCATTGCTGGGCTTCCATCACCGCCATCAGCAGCGCCTTCGCCGCCTTCGGATATTTGTCGACCCAGGCCGCGCGCATGCCGAACGACTTTTCGGGATGCTTGTCCCAGAGCTCGCCGGTGGTGATCGCGGTGTAGCCGATGTCCTGATGGATGAGCTGGAGATTCCAGGGCTCGCAAACGCAGAAGCAATCCATGGTGCCAACCTTCATGTTGGCGACCATCTGCGGCGGCGGCACCACGATGGTTTCGATGTCCTTGTCCGGATCGATGCCGCCGGCGGCGAGCCAGTAGCGGATCCACAGATCGTGCGTGCCGCCCGGGAAGGTCATCGCCGCCTTCACGGCCTTGCCGCCGGCCTTCTTCTTCTCGAGCGCGGTCTTGAAGGGTGCGGTGTCGATGCCGACCTTGAGGTCGGCATATTCCTTGGCGACCGAGATGCACTGACCGTTCAGGTTCAACCGCGCCAGGATGTACATCGGCGTCGGCTGGTTGTTTTGCGTCACCTTGCCGGCCGAGATCAGATACGGCATCGGGGAGAGGATATGCGCTCCGTCGATGCCGTTGCCTTCGGAGCCGAGCACGAGATTGTCGCGCGTCGTGCCCCAGGAGGCCTGCTTCTGCACCTCGACATCGGGCATGCCATATTTGGCGAAGATGCCCTTCTCTTTCGCCACGAACAGCGGGGTTGCATCGGTCAGTGCAATGAAGCCGAGCTTGGCGCCCTTGACCTCGGGGCCTGCGTCCTGCGCGAACGCGCCGGCGGGGAAATTGAGCTTGGCGGCGGCGAGAAGAGCGGCGGTCGAGCCGGTGGCCTTCAACAATTGCCGGCGGCTGAGGCCCATCTCCGAGGGCCCACGGGTGCGCTTGGTCATGAGTCGTGTCGTCCTTTTGCGTCGTTGCAGAATTGATGGCGTCTGTGCTCACGAGCAGCCCGTCCGTCCGGCGGCGCCGTCTTTGGCGCATGCGAACGCACGGCGGGGAGACCCCCGCCTGGTGGCGTCGGCAAGTCGGATGAGAAGTCTCGCGGGACGGCTTCAATGGCGTCGACATGGAACTATTCAAGCTTCATGCCAAGCCCGCGATAGCAAAAAGGCTAACCTATTTAACGGGTTAGAGGTTCTGCGCCAGCCTGCCGCAGGTCAGATCCGCTCGCCGAATTTGCGGCCTGCTCAATCTTTGTGCGGCGCACAAGTCTTGTGCAGTCGCTTATGCAAGAGGCCGACGGGCGTCCAAAGGCCCGATCCAATTGGGCGCGATCGCGCTGATATCCCTCAGCTTTCAGAATTGCCGCGCTCGGCACGCAACTTGCATTTCTACCGGCGTCAACGATGACTGCGGCTTGCCGCATCGTTGCAGCCTCTGGCGGCTGCATCAGGGAGCTCAACTGCTTCGCAGCCCTTCTCGGCTCAGTCCTCGTGACGCGATTCCCGCAGCTTCCAGACATTCCATAGCCCGCGTGCGCGGCAGAACCGTTCGCACGGCCAAACGACGTTCAGCCGCGCTCCCTCCGGGGGCGTGTCGATCTCACTTACGAAGCAAAAGGAACCATTGATGTCGTATCTCGCGCCTTCGGAATTCGTCACCAAGATGGTGGATGCGGGCGAGTCCAAGATCTTCATGTCCACCCGGGATACGGTCATCCGCGCCTATATGGCTGGTGCCATTCTCGCCCTCGCCGCCTGGTTCGCCGTCACCATCAACGTCAACACCGGCCAGCCGCTGGTCGGCGCGCTGTTGTTTCCGGTTGGCTTCGTCATGCTCTATCTGCTGGGCTTCGACCTTCTCACCGGCGTGTTCGTGCTCTCGCCGCTCGCCCTGATCGACAAGCGCCCGGGCGTCACGCTCAGTGGCGTGCTGCGCAACTGGGGCCTGGTCTTCCTCGGCAATTTCGCCGGCGCCTTCACGGTGGCCTTCATGATGGCGTTCGTCACGACCTTCGGCTTCACGCAGGACCCCGACAAGATCGGCACCGCCATCGGCAATATCGGCGAAGGCCGGACGCTGGGCTATGCCGCGCATGGCGCGGCCGGCATGGCGACGCTGTTCATGCGCGGCATGCTCTGCAACTGGATGGTCTCGACCGGCGTCGTCGGCGCCATGATCTCGACGTCCGTCCCCGGCAAGGTCATCGCGATGTGGATGCCGATCCTCGTGTTCTTCTACATGGTGTTCGAGCATTCCGTCGTGAACATGTTCCTGTTCCCGTCGGGCCTGATGCTGCACGCAAAGTTCTCGATCATGGACTATCTGATCTGGAACGAGATCCCGACCGTGCTCGGCAACCTCGTCGGCGGCCTCGCCTTCACCGGCATGACCCTTTACGCCACGCATGTCATGACCCTGCCCAAGCGCCAGCCCGGCAAGGTGACGCCGCCCCGCGTTGCGGCCTGATCGCACGCACCTCAACAAGAGAGCCTCGCCCGGCTAGGGTGAGGCTCTCTTCGCCTTGGTGACGACGATGACCCGCGGACTCCTGATTTCGATCGGCCAGCACTCCGACAGGGGTCGCAAGCCCGTTAACCAGGACTTTCACGGTATCCTCATTCCGGACGAGCCGCTGCTCAGCCTGAAGGGCATTTCAGCCGTCCTCGCCGACGGCATCTCCAGCAGCACGGTGAGCCAGATCGCCAGCGAGTCGGCGGTCAAGAGCTTCCTGATGGACTATTACTGCACGTCGCAATCCTGGACGGTGAAGACCTCCGCCCGCCGCGTGCTGGACGCCACCAATTCCTGGCTGCACGCGCAGACGCGCAAGAGCCAATATGCCTATGACCGCGACAAGGGCTATGTCTGCACGCTGAGTGCCATGGTCATCAAGGCGACCACCGCGCACATCTTCCATGTCGGCGACTGCCGCATCTACCGCGTCGCCGGCAAGGCGCTCGAGCAGCTGACCGACGATCACCGCATCATCGTATCATCGGAGCAGACCTATCTCGGCCGCGCGCTCGGCATCAATCCGCAGCTCGAGATCGACTACCAGGCGCTGGAGATCGAGGCCGGCGACACCTTCCTGCTCGCGACCGACGGCGCCTATGAATTCGTTGACCCGCGCTTCGTCACGAGCGCCATCAACGAGCATGCAGCCGAGCTCGACGCCGCGGCGAAGGCGATCGTCGAGGAAGCCTACCGGCGCGGCAGCGACGACAACATCACCGTGCAGATCCTGCGCATCGACGCGGTGCCGCAGCGCGAGCCCTCGGGCATCTTCAACCAGACCGCGGAGCTGCCGCTTCCGCCATTGCCGGAGCCGCGGGCGATCTTCGACGGTTACAGGATCGTCCGGGAGATCCACGGCAGCAGCCGCAGCCACATCTATCTTGCCGTCGACACCGAGACCGAGCAGCCGGTCGCGCTCAAGCTGCCGTCGATCGACCTGCGCGACAACGCCGCCTACCTGAAGCGCTTCCTGATGGAGGAGTGGATCGCGCGCCGGATCGACAGCCCGCATGTGCTCAAACCGTTGTCACAGTCGCGGCGACGCAGCTATCTCTACGTCGCGACCGAATTCGTCGAGGGGCAGACCCTGAAGCAGTGGATGACCGACAATCCGCGGCCCGATCTCGAAACCGTCCGCGGCCTCGTCGAGCAGATCGCCGCGGGCCTGCGCGCCTTCCACCGCATGGAGATGCTGCATCAGGACCTCAGGCCCGACAACATCCTGATCGACAAGACCGGCACCGCGAAGATCATCGACTTCGGCTCGGTCAGGGTCGCCGGCGTCGCCGAGGCCGCGCCGCCGGACGAGACCGACGACATCCTGGGAACGGTCCAGTACACCGCGCCGGAGTATTTTCTCGGGCAAGGCGGCTCGCCGCGCTCCGACATGTTCTCGCTGGCCGTGATCTGCTACCAGATGCTGACCGGCAAGCTCCCCTATGGCACTCAGGTCGCGAGGATCCGGCGCAAGGCGGACGTGCGGCGGCTCAAATATCGCCCGGCGGACGACGACCGCAACGTGCCGGCCTGGGTCGACGGCGCGCTCCGTCGCGCGCTGCATCCCGATCCCTACAAGCGGCATGAGGATCTCTCCGAATTCGTCTTCGAGCTGCGCACGCCCAATCCGGCCTATCTCGACACGCGGATCACGCCGCTCCTGGAGCGCAGCCCGCTGATGTTCTGGAAGCTGACCTCGGCGGTGCTTGCCTGCGCGGTAATCGTGCTGCTGGCGCTGCTGCACGCGCGGTAACGCCTCTGTCCACCGTGGCCCAGACGACAGGGGGTCTATCGTGTTGACGCGCCGCGTCAGGCGGCGCGCTGGCTACGTCGCGAGGAGAGATCCGGGCAAAGCACGAGCTTGCCCTCGAGACCGCCAGCCTCGAGGCGACGGTGGGCATCGGCGACCTCCTCGAAGGAAATTCGCTCGGCGATGCGCGGCCGGATGGCACCGGTTGCCAGAAGCCCGAACAGTTGCTCCAAGTCCTCCTTGAACCAGGCGGGATGTCGCGCCCGCATCGCATTGACCGAGTAAAAGCGGGTTCGCTTGCCGCCGGGCAACAGTCTCCACAGGTAGAGGCGCGCGATTTCCATCAAGATAGGGAGCATTCGACGCTGTGCCTGCACGCTTGCCGAAAATCCGATGGCACAAAGCAGGCCACCTGGCTTGAGCGCCGCGTATGAGCGGCGATAGCCGTCTTCGCCAACGCCGTCGACGATGACGTCGAACCCACCCGGCACAATCCTCGTGAAGTCCTCGTGCTGGTAGTCGATCGGCGTTGCCCCGAGATCTTGCACGAGCGCAATGTGCTCGCGGCGTACAGTGCCCCACAGCTCGAGACCGGCCAATCTCCCGAGCACGAGTAGCGCCTGGCCGACTGCGCCGGCGGCGCCGTGCACGAGCACACGTTGGCCTCGCTGGACCTTGGCCGCGCGGTGCAGAAGCTGGTGCGCGGTCGTCCAGCTCAAGATCAGCGCAGCCGCTTCAGCCGGATCGACACCCATCGGCACGCGAGCCACGTCGTTCGCTCGAAGCGTCCGATAGTCGGCGTTTGACCCGACCACCGTCATGTCGGCCACGCGGTCGCCAATCCGAAAGTCGTGCACGCCTTCGCCGAGCTGATCAATTGTCCCCACCACGTCGTAACCCATCACGAATGGCGGCCGGAGGCGCATCGTTTGCGGATAGAGATGGCGCCTGATCAACACCTCGGTGTAGTTGAGGCTCGACGCGATGACGCGAACGCGTACCTCGCCCGGGCCGGCGGTCGGCAGGGGAGCCTCGACAACCTTTAGTTTCTCGGGATCACCGAAGCGGCTGACCTGAACAACTCGATTGCGCTGCTCGATCATGGCCATCTCCATGCAGTGC